>CAZZDV010000232.1:2508-6326 GCA_964652785.1 uncultured Bordetella sp. | reverse complement strand
AGTTTCGACAGGTCGACCACGGCGCGCATCGAGCGGCCGATGAGGCGCTGGATCTCCTGCGTGCGGCCCGATTGCTTGCCGCGCGCGGCCTCGCGGTCGCCCCGGGTGTTGGTTGCGCGCGGCAGCATGCCGTACTCGGCAGTTAACCAGCCCTGCCCGCGCCCCTTGAGGAAGGGCGGCACTTTCGCATCCACGCTCGCGGTGCACAGCACCCGCGTGTCGCCGAAAGAAACGAGCACGGAGCCTTCGGCGTGCTTGGTGAAGTTGCGCTCGATACTGACTGCGCGCAATTCGTCGGGCCTGCGCTTGCTTGGTCTCATTTCTTTCCGTCGCTGTATTGTTTCAGGGTCGCCTTGATGTCGGCGATCGCGCGCTCGATCTCGGCATCGGTCATGTGCGCTTCGGCCAACCCGGAGTCGGTGAAGTCCTGCACATCGGTGGGCAGGTCGTGCGTGGGCACCGTTATCGGGGCCGCTGCCTGCCTCGCAACCGCAGCCTCGCCCCATGCGATCGCCACGACGGAAAGATTATCGCACTCCTGCCCGCCGCGAACCTCCGCGAGCGACATCAGGTCCGGCATCGCCTGGATGAGGCTCTTTTCGGACAGCTTGCCGAGCATCTGCCTTTGCGTAAGCGGGCCCCAGAAACCGTCCGAGCACAAGAGGAGGATGTCGTCCTTAGCAAGGCTCGCGGTTGCCGCGGGCTCGATCTTGGGCGAATGGCCGCCGCCGAGGCACTGCAGCAGCAGGTTCCTCTGCGGGTGCGAGCTCACCGATTCCTCGCGGATGCGTCCCTGGTCGACCAGCTGCTGGACACGGGTGTGATCCTTGGTGCGCATGAGGATCGAGCCGCGGCGAATGAGGTAGAAGCGCGAATCGCCGATATGCGCCCACCACGCCACGCCGTCCTGGACGATGCACGCCACCAGGGTGGTTCGCGGCGAATCGGGCAGCTTGAGCTTCTTCGTGTATTCGTCGATCGCGGCATGCACTCGGCCGATGCCGCGAAAGAGGAACAGGTCCGGATCCGGGATGCGCGTCTGCGCATCCCTTTGGAACGAAGACGCAAGCGTATCGACCGCGATCTGGGCGGCGACTTCGCCCATGAGATGGCCGCCCATGCCGTCGGCGAGCACCAGCAGGAGCGAATCGCGCGTGTACCAATGGCCGATGCGGTCCTGGTTGTACGCACGCCCGCCAACTCGGCTGTCCTGGAAGATCGAGAATTTCATGCGCGCGGCCGCTGTGTGGGGCTCACTTGCCCTGCGCCTGGTTGCCCGCGGCAGCCTTGTCCGCGCCGTCACCCGTACGCTTGGTGAACCTCGAGAGCATGCCCTTCAGCTGGTCGATCAGCGGACCCTCGCCCTTGTGGTCCGGGTCCTTCTGGCCAAGCAGTGCTTTCTGCAGCGCGAGCACGCTTTGCGGCCGCTCCATGTGGTCCAGGCGCATGCACCAGTCGATCGTGTCGAGGAGCTGGCTGGTGTACTTCCCGCTCCAGGCCCTGCGCGCGGGCTCGACCTTGTCCTGCGCCGCCCGCTGGTCGGCCGGCTGCGGCGCATCGGCCGACAGGCAAGCGTACATCGCCGCGCCCACCGAGTACATGTCGCTCCAGGGCCCCAGGTTCTGCCGGTTGGTGTAGTGCTCGGGCGATGCGTAACCCGGCGTGTACATCGGCGGCAACTGTGTGCCCTCCGCGGTCAGCGTCTGCCGCGCGGCGCCGAAATCGATGAGCAGCGGCGAGCCGTCGTTGCGCACGTAGATGTTGCCCGGCTTGATGTCCAGGTGCAGCAGCTTGTGCGAATGCACTTCGCGCAGGCCGTGCAGCAATTCGCTGAACGTGCGCCGGATCCACGCCTCCGACAACGGGCCGCGGCGGGCCTGGATGTGTTCCTGCAGCGTGCGCCCGCGCTCATAGCGCATGACCATGTACACGGTCTCGTTGGCGCGGAAAAAATTCAGCACGCGCACGACGTTCGGGTGCGAAAGCGTCGCGAGCGCACGGCCTTCCTCGAAGAAGCATTTCATGCCGTAGCGGTAGATCGGCAGGTTCTCTTCGGGCACCGCGGGCGACGCATCGGTGCCGGTACGCAGGGCCAGCGACGCGGGGAGGTATTCCTTGATCGCCACCGGCACTTCGTTCTCGTCATGCGCAAGGTAGACGAACGAAAAACCGCCCGAGGCAAGCACGCGCAGGATCTTGTAATTCTCGAGCTGAAAGCCTTCCGGCAGCGACTGGTTGGCCTGTTGCATTTGCATGGCGGACGGAGCGCGCGAAGGCGGAGCGGTGCGGCAGACTGATATGATACGCGCTTGATCCGCGAGGGCTGCGCAGTAGTGCACAGTTGCCCTCACATCCCACCTGACTCGCGTGCCTCATGATCCATAGCATGACCGGATACGCCACCGCATCGGCGGAGATCACCGGCGGAACGCTCAACATCGAGTTGCGCTCCGTAAATTCGCGTTATCTCGACATCCAGTTCCGCGTCGCGGACGAGCTGCGGATGCTCGAGGCCGGATTGCGCGAAGCGATCAGTGCGCGCCTGTCGCGCGGAAAAGTGGATTGCCGCCTGAGCCTGTCCACCACCGCGACCGGCCCGCGCGCGCAGGCATTGAATGTCGCCGCGCTCGAAGAGCTCGGCAAACTCGCGGCCATCGTCAGGCGCGAAATGCCCGAGGCCACGCCGCTGCGCACCGCCGACATCCTGCGCTGGCCCGGCGTGCTGGCCGAAGGCACCGTCTCGGAAGCCGAACTCCGGGAGCAGGCAACGGCGATCGGCGCAAAAGCGATCGGCGAGCTGACAGCCGCGCGCGCTCGCGAAGGCGCAAAGCTCGCCGGAGTGATTCGCGAACGCGTAGCCGCCATGCGAAAGAGCGTCGCGGCTGTCGCGCCTTTCGTGCCCGAAGCCATCGCGGCCTACCAGGAGAAGATGGCGCAGCGCCTGCGCGACGCCCTCGGCACGGCCGACGACGAGCGCGTGCGCCAGGAGATCGCGGTCTTCGGCATCAAGATCGATGTCGACGAGGAGCTTCAGCGCCTCTCCACCCACCTCGACGAAGTCGAGCGCGTGCTTTCGAAAGGCGGCTCTAAAGGGACGGGTAACCCCGTGGGCAAGCGCCTCGACTTCCTCATGCAGGAGCTCAACCGCGAAGCCAACACGCTCGGTTCCAAGGCCGCTTCGCAGGCGATCTCGGATTGCGCGCTCGAACTGAAGCTCCTCATCGAGCAGATGCGCGAGCAGGTTCAGAACATTGAGTAGGTTGCCATGAGCGGGTCGCTGATCGTCATTACGGCCCCATCGGGCGCGGGCAAGTCATCGTTGATCGCCGCGGCTCTCGCGGCAGACCCGAAACTGGGCGTATCAATTTCGTACACCACTCGCGCCCCAAGGCCGGGCGAGCAGAATGGGCGCGAGTATCACTTTGTCGACGAGCCGACATTTTTGGCAATGCTGAACCGGGCTGAATTTCTCGAATCGGCCGAAGTGCATGGAAACCGATATGGAACATCTCAGAAAGCGATCGACCTCTCGCTTGCGGCTCAGAGGGATCTCATCCTCGAAATCGACTGGCAGGGCGCCCAGCAGGTTCGTGGCCTGTACCCTGATTGCATAGGGATTTTCATCCTGCCGCCGTCCATCGGGGAGCTCGAGCGCCGCATGCAGAAGCGCGGCCAGGATTCGCCGGAAGTGATCCGCCGCCGCATGGCGGTCGCGAGGGAGGAGATCAGCCACTCGCCGGAGTTCAATTATGCTATTATTAACAAGGACTTCGATGAGGCCTCGCAAGACCTCCTCGCAATCATACGCAGCGCGCGCC
>CAZZDV010000232.1:0-2408 GCA_964652785.1 uncultured Bordetella sp. | reverse complement strand
GCGCGCGCCAAGTGAGCACCGGCGCCTCGGCGCTCGTGGATCCGAACAAGGACAAGCCCACCGTGATCGCGCTGCGCGAGATCGCCAGCGGCAAGGTCGGGCTCGAGGTCCTCAAGAAGAACCCGGCTTCGCCGATGCCGATCGCGACGCCCTGACCCCAGAGGTGCCCGGCGGGCGGCAGGCACGAGGGGGGCCGCCGCAGCGGGCATCGATGCCCAACCCTTGCTCAGGCCTGTTCAAGCCAACCCCCCGATGGCTGCCGTCACCGCGCTGAACGAGGGCCTGTTCACCTACCTGAAGCCCACCGACATCGCCAGGCTCGGCGATGCGTACCGCTTCAGCGAAGCCGCCCACGCGGGCCAGACCCGCCAGTCCGGCGAACCCTACATCTCGCACCCGCTCGCGGTCACCGAGATCCTCGCCGGGTGGCACATGGACAGCCAGGCCCTCATGGCCGCGCTGCTGCATGACGTGATGGAAGACACTTCCGTCACCAAGGACGAGATCTCCGACACCTTCGGCCGACCGGTAGCCGAGCTGGTGGATGGCCTGTCCAAGCTCGACAAGATCGAATTCCAGTCCGCCGAGGACGCGCAGGCGGAAAACTTCCGCAAGATGCTCCTCGCGATGGCGCGCGACGTGCGCGTCATCCTCATCAAGCTTGCCGACCGCCTGCACAACATGCGCACGCTGAGCGCGGTGCCGCCGGTCAAGCGGCGGCGCGTCGCGCGCGAAACCCGCGAAATCTACGCGCCGATCGCGAACCGGCTTGGCCTGAACAACCTCTACCAGGAGCTCGAGGAACTCTCGTTCGCCCACCTGTACCCGCTGCGCCATCGCGTGCTCGCGAAGGCGACGCGTTCGGCTCGCGGCAACCGGCGGGAAGTCATCGGCAAGACGCAGGACGCGATCAGGAACAAGCTGGTCGACGCCGGCATCGAAGCCGAGGTCAACGGGCGCGAGAAGCATATCTACAGCACTTACAAGAAGATGCTGGACAAGCACCTCACCTTCTCCGAGGTGCACGACATCTACGGGTTCCGGGTCATCGTCAAGAATGGCGTGCCGTCGTGCTACCTCTCGCTCGGCGCGTTGCACGGCCTGTACAAGCCGGTGCCGGGCAAGTTCAAGGACTACATCGCGATCCCCAAGGCCAACGGCTACCAGTCGCTGCACACCACGCTGATCGGCCCGTTCGGCACGCCAGTCGAGCTGCAGATCCGCACCGAGCAGATGCACCGCATCGCCGAGACCGGCGTCGCCTCGCACTGGATGTACAAGGACGAGGGCGCCACGCTCTCGGACCTGCAGAAGAAGACGCACCAGTGGCTGCAGTCGCTCCTCGAGATCCAGAACCAGTCCGGCGACTCGGCGGAGTTCCTCGAGCACATCAAGGTCGACCTGTTCCCGGACGAGGTCTACGTGTTCACGCCGAGGGGAAAAATCCTTTCGTTGCCGCGCGGCGCCACTGCGGTCGACATGGCCTACGCGGTGCATACCGACATCGGCAACCGCTGCGTGGCGGCAAAGGTCAACAGCGAGCTCGTCCCGTTGAGGACCGAGCTCAGGAACGGCGACCGCGTCGAGATCGTCACCGCGAGCCATGCCAAGCCCAGCCCGGGCTGGCTGCAGTTCGTGCGCACCGGCAAGGCGCGCTCCAACATCCGCCACTTCCTCAAGACCATGCAGTACGACGAGTCCTCGGCGCTTGGCGAGCGGCTGCTGGAGCAGGCCCTGCGCCCGCTCGGCATCGCGCTCACCGAAATCGATGCGCACAACTGGGAGCGCGCCGTGCGCGACGCAGGGGCGCGCTCGCGGCAGGAAGTGCTCGCGGACATCGGCCTGGGCAAGCAGCTGCCCGCGGTCATGGCGCGCCGCCTGCTGAGGTTCCGCGAGCTGCCGAAGGATGACAGCAGGGCCCCGGGCAAGCCGGTCGGCAGCGTGGTCATCCGCGGCACCGAAGGCATGGCCGTGCAGCTCGCCACCTGTTGCCGGCCGATCCCGGGCGACGAGATCGTCGGCTCGATCAAGAAAGGCCAGGGACTGGTGGTGCACGCCGGCGATTGCCACCAGATCGAGCGCTCGCGCAAGAACGAGCCGGACACCTGGATCGGCGTCGATTGGGACCCGGCCACCGCCAAGCTCTTCCAGGCCGCGATCCAGGTGACCGTGACCAACCAGCGCGGGGTGCTGGCCAAGGTCGCTTCCGAGATCGCCGATGCCGGATCGAACATCGATTCGATCACGATGGACGAGGACCGCTCCCTCTACACCACCATGCTGTTCGTGCTGGAGGTCGCCCACCGCCAGCACCTCGCGCGCGTGATGCGCTCGCTTCGCAGGCTGCAGGACGTGGTGAAAATCGCGCGGATGCGGGAGTAACCGCGCCTCGCGCGGCGGTTACTTGC
>CAZZDV010000231.1:2535-6335 GCA_964652785.1 uncultured Bordetella sp. | reverse complement strand
TCGAGCCGCCCGCGTCGGTGCCGAGTGAGGGCAGTCAGCCGACCGAGGCCGGTCAGGAGGTCGTGACCGGTCTCGTATTGCTCCTGCAGCTTCTTCTTTCGAACATCGCCGACCTCACCTCGGACGACCGCTGGCTGAAGGGCCAGGTCGAGAAGCTCCGCCAACTGGTCAGTGGCCCGATCAGCGTCACCGCGATCGTCGATGCGCATCGAAGCATGCGGGAGGTGATCGCCCGGCAGGGGACGGTCAAGCGCTCGCTCGACGAGGCCTGCCAGGCGCTGAAGGAAATGCTCGCGGTTTTCATCGACCGGCTCGGTGCGATGAGCGCCAACACCGGCGATTTCCACGTGAAGATCGAAGGCTACGCCGAGCGCATCGAAGGCACCGACGACCTCACCGGCCTGTCCGAGATCGTGAGGGAGCTGCTTTCGGACACGCGGAGCTTGCAGACCGACATCGGCCGCACCCGCGACGATCTGCAGATCGCGCAGCGGCGCGCCGAGGCTTTCGAATCGAAGGTCCGCGACCTCGAATCGCAGCTCGAACTCGTGAGCGGCCTGGTGTGCGAGGATCCGCTCACCTCCGCGCTCAACCGCCGCGGCCTCGAAGAAGCGGTGCAGAAGGAATCGGCGCGATGCTTGCGCGGCGGGCAGCCGCTTTCGGTGGCCGTGCTCGATGTCGACAATTTCAAGGTCCTGAACGACCGGCTCGGCCACCAGGCCGGCGACTACGCGCTGATCCACCTGGTCAACGTCGTGCGCGAGGTGATCCGGCCGACCGACGTGCTCGGCCGGTATGGCGGGGAGGAATTCGTGATCCTGCTGCCCGATACGGACCTCCTCGCCGCCGAGGCGGCCACGGTCCGTGTTCAGCGCGCCCTTACGCGGCGCTTCTTCCTGCACAACAACGAGCGGCAACTGATCACGTTCAGCGCCGGAGTGGCGCAGTTCGCGCCGGGAGAGAAATGGGAGGCGGTCATCGACCGGGCCGACCGAGCGCTCTACGAGGCCAAGCGCCTGGGCAAGAACCGCGTGGCGCTTGCCGATCGGGTGGTGCCTACTCCAGCAGCCGGTGCTCCAGCGCATAGCGCGTGAGATCGGCGTTGGTCTTCAGGCTCATTTTTTTCATCACGCGCGCCCGGTAGACGCTGACCGTTTTTGCCGACAGCGTCATGTCGGCGGCGATCTCGGAGAGCTTGCGCCCGGAGGCGATCAGCCTGAGCGTCTGGAATTCGCGATCCGTCAGTGCGGCATGCCGCGGGCCGTCGCCGTCCACGCCGAGATTCTCGGCCAGCGCGATCGCCACCTCGGGCGTGAGGAACTTGCGTCCCGCCGCGATCGCCCTGACGGCCTGAACCAGGTTATCCGGGTTCGACGTCTTGGTGAGATAACCGCGCGCACCCGCCTTGAGCGCGCGCAGCGCGAACTGATCTTCCGGATACATGCTGACGACGAGCGCGCGCAACTGCGGCCGGTCCTTGAGCAATTCCTTGAGCGCTTCGATGCCGTTCTTGCCGGGCATCGAAATGTCCAGCAAGAGCACCTCGAAGGCGCACTGCCTTATCCCGGCTTTCAGGCGACCGAAATCGGCCGCTTCGCCGACGACCTCGATGTCTTCGGTTTCCTCGAAGATCTGGCGCAGCCCCCGCCTGACCAGGGAGTGGTCGTCGGCGATGAAAACGCGGATCTTCATGCGCGCGCCCGGGCCGCATCGACGGCCGGACGAATCGGCAGCCGGAGGGCGAGGCGCGTGCCGCCTTGGGGCGCCGGGCCGATTTCGAGCGCCCCGCCGAGCTCCAGCGCGCGCTCGCGCATGCCGCGCACGCCAAAGGAGGCGCTCTTGGCGAGGTCATCGGGGCCGATGCCGCGACCGTTGTCCAGGACTTCGAGGCTCATTGCCTCTCGCCCGAGGTCGAAACGCACGGCTACGGCGCTCGCCCCCGAGTGCCGGGAGACGTTGGTCAGGGATTCCTGCATGACGCGAAAAACCGCGGTGCCCAGTTCCGGCCGCAGCGACGGTTCGCCGCCTTCGCTCGTAAACGTACAGGCGATGCCGGTGCGCTTGGAGAAATCACTCGCCAGCCATTCCGCCGCACCGACGACGCCGAAGTCGAGCACCGCGGGCCTGAGCGCGCGGACGATCCGTTGGCTCGCCTGGACGCCCGAATCGATCAGCGAGCCGATGCTATCCAGGCGTTCGAGGATCGTCGGTTCCGGTGAAACGCGCTTTTTCACCCAGGCGAGGTCTACTTTGACGGCGAAGAAGAGCGCGCCGATCTCGTCGTGAATTTCGCGCGCGACTTCGGCGCGCTCCTTCTCCTTGGCTTCCTGCAGGTGCGCGGTGAGTCCCCGGATTTCGGCCTCGGCGTGTTTCAGGTCGGTGATGTCATACAGGATGCCGTCCCACACGGCGTGCGTGCTGCTCGAGCCGCGGTCCGCAAGCTCCGGCTCGCGCAGCTTGGCGCTCAATTGGACCCAGCGGCCGCCGGCGACGCTGATCTTTCCCTGCCAGGTGAGTTCCGCGCCGGACTCCGCGGCTTTCGCGAGGCAGTCGAAAAACAGCGCGCGATCGTCCGCGTCGATCAGGCGCAGCAGCGCCACGGGATCGGCGCGCAGGCTGGCCGGATCCAGGCCGAACATGCGCGTGGAGCCCTCGCCCGCGTAAGGCAGGTTGAACCGCCGCATTACCCGATCGTAGTCGAGACGGAACATCATGGCCGGGAGGTTGGCCGCGAGCGAGCCGAGCATGGCGTCGCGCTCGCGCAGCGTCGCTTCGGCCTCGCGCTGGCGGCGGCGGGCGGTGGCCGCGCCGATCGACCGGACGATCGCCGGAACCAGGCGCGAGAGGTTGCCTTTGACGATGAAATCTTCGGCACCCGCGATCATCGAGTCGACCGCGGCCTCCTCGCCGATCGCGCCGGAGACGACGATCAGCGGCGTGTCCGGATCGTGCTCGCGCAACACCCGCAGCGCCCCGCCCACAGAAAAGCGCGGCAGGCTGTGGTCCGAGATCACGAGGTCGGGTAAACGCGCCCGGAGCGCGGCGCGCATTTCCTCCTCGGTCTCGACGCGCGAAAGATCAGCCGCGAATGCCCGGCCGGCCAGACGCAGCGAGAGCAGCTCGAAATCGCTCTCGGAGTCCTCCACGACCAGGAGATGCAGGGGGGAGTTGGGCACGGGTTTGCGCGGGAAATAACCAGTCGGCAATGGTAAGCCACCGGGTGGGCGGGCGATTGTGAGGAACTGCAAATTGTCGAATTGGGATGGCAATACCCGCTTTTTCGGGCCATGCAATCGCGCGGCGATCCGGACAATTCACGCATTGGCTCAGCCCCCTAATGAAGTGCGCCGCAAGGCCGTAATTCCTCAGGCCAGGCGAACTTAAACGATCAGAGGCGCATCGATGCAACACCCCGCGGGATTCAGAACGCTCTTCGTCCAGGGACTCGCCCTGACGGCCGGCGCGGTGACCGGCCATGCTTTCCTGGCTGAAGGATTCGGCGCGGGCCTCAACGCCGGGGTCGTGCTCGTCTCCGGCGCCCTTTTCGTGGGCTGGATGGTCATCGCCCTGAGGCACGCGCGGGCGCAACGCGCCGAGATCCCGGTCGACCCGAGGGCCGCGGAGAACGCGGCCCGCCTGGAGGAAACCCATCGCATCCTCGCCTCCTGCACGGCCGAAATCCGCGCCCAGCTCGATGCCGGGCGCGAAGACCTGACCCGGGTGCAGAGCATCGTGCGCGACGCCAGTGACGGGTTGCTGGCCAGCTTTTCGGGGATCAACGCGCAAAGCAGCGCGCAGCA
>CAZZDV010000231.1:0-2435 GCA_964652785.1 uncultured Bordetella sp. | reverse complement strand
TGGTGAAAAAAGTCGAGGCGATCAACAGCCAGCTCGCGGCCGTGAAGAGCAGCCTCGGGGAGATCGACGGCATTTCGAGCCAGACCAACCTTCTTGCCCTCAACGCGGCCATCGAGGCGGCGCGCGCGGGCGACGCCGGGCGGGGATTTGCGGTGGTGGCCGACGAGGTGCGCCGCCTGTCGGACCGCGCCAAGCCGTTCAGTCAGAAGATTCGCGACAACGTCGAGGTCGTCAGCGAAACCGTGAAGGCGACCGAATCGGCGATCAATGCGATGGCCTCGCAGGACATGCAGTTCGCGCTTGAGTCCAAACAGAAGGTGGCCGACACGATGGCCCAGGTCGAAACCGTCAACGCGGGCCTGGGCCGCACCGTGGAGGAGATCAGCGCGATCGCCGCCCGTGTGGAACTCGACGTGAACAAGGCGGTCACCTCGCTCCAGTTCCAGGACATGGTCATGCAGCTCGTCGAACACGTGAAAAAGCGCGGTGCCGCACTCGACGAGGTCCTGAGCCTTCTCGAGGCGATTCCGGCCAGGGCAGGCTCGGGCGAGATCTACGAGGCGCTCGGCCGCTTGCGCCAGACCGGCGAGCGCAACCCCGTGCGCCAGTTGCAGATGAATACCGGCGCAGTCGAACTTTTCTGAAGGCGAGGACAGATACATGACCAAGACAGTGTTGACAGTGGACGATTCGGCGTCGATCCGCCAGATGGTGTCTTTCACCCTGAAGGGGGCCGGCTACGGCGTCGTCGAGGCGGTGGACGGCGAGGATGGGCTGGCCAAGGCCAAGGCCAACGCCGTCAACCTGGTGCTGACCGACCAGAACATGCCGAAGATGGACGGCCTGACTTTGATTCGATCGCTGCGCACGCTTTCGTCGTACGCGGCGGTGCCGATCCTGATGCTCACCACCGAATCGGGCGACGCGATGAAGTCGCAGGGCAAGGCGGCGGGCGCGACCGGCTGGCTGGTGAAGCCCTTCGACCCAACCAAGCTGCTCGAAGTCGTCAAGAAAGTCATCGGCTAACAACCTCAATAACAACGGGCCTTTCCATGACCATCGACATGAGCCAGTTCTACCAGGTGTTCTTCGACGAAACCGGGGAGCACCTTGCGAGCATGGAAAACCTGCTGCTCGCGCTGGACGTGGGCGCGCCGGAACTGGACGACCTGAACGCGATTTTCCGCGCCGCCCACTCGATCAAGGGCAGCAGCGGGACGTTCGGCTTCACCGACATGACTGAGGTCACCCACGAGCTCGAAACGCTCCTCGACCGTCTGCGCAAGCAGGAAATGCGACTCACGCGCGAGATGGTCGATGCCTTTCTGGCCGCTGGTGACGTCATCAAGGCGCAGCTAGCCGCCCACCGCGGCGAGGGCGAGGCCGATCCGGCCGCGGCGCTGGAAATTCGAGGCGTGCTCAAGGTGCTCTCCGGCAGTGAGGCTCCGAAGCAGGCGTCCGCGCAGCCCGCCTTGCCTACGATCAGGATGGACATCGAATTCATCCCGTCCAGCGCGCGTATGAAGCTCGATGGCCTGCTCGCCAACCTCGGCGCGATCGGCACGCTCGACTCGGTGCAAAAGCCCGCGCCGGCAAAGGCGGCCGCCAAGGGCCAGAAGCGCGTGGCGCAGCCCTGGCGGCTCACGATCGCCACCGCCGCGAGCATCGATGCAGTGCGCGAACAATTCGAATTCGTCGCCGCCCCAGAGAGCGTGAGGGTCACGGTCGTCGAACCCGCGGTGGTGCAGCCGCAGGAGGACCCGGGTTTCGGGTTCTTCGACATGCCGGTCGCCTCCGCACCGGCGGAAGATTCCGGCTACGGCTTTTTCGAGGATCTCAAGCCGCCGGTGGAGGAAGCTCCGGGCGCCCCTCTGGCCGCCGCTTCCGCGGCCGAGCGCAGCCACGGCCGCCGCGCCACCGACAACCCCAACGTGGCCGAGGCCGTCGCCGGGCGCCGTCCGGGCGACAAGGTCGTTTCCGCGCCGCAGGCCGAGACCTCGTCGATCCGCGTGAGCATCGAGAAAGTCGACCAGTTGATCAACCTCGTCGGGGAACTCGTCATCACGCAAGCCATGCTGGCTCAATCCGCCTCCACGGTCGATCCGGTGATTTACGAGAAATTATTGAACGGCCTTGCCCAGCTCGAGCGAAACACGCGCGGACTGCAGGAGTCCGTCATGTCGATCCGCATGATGCCGATCTCGTTCGTGTTCAGCCGCTTCCCACGCGTCGTGCGTGATCTCGCCTCCAAGCTCGGCAAGGAAGTCGAGCTGAAGACCGTGGGCGAAGGCACGGAGCTCGACAAGGGCCTGATCGAGAAGATCGCCGACCCGCTGACCCACCTCGTGAGGAACAGCCTCGATCACGGAATCGAAATGCCGGAGGTGCGCGTCGCCGCCGGCAAGAGCGCGGGGGGCACGATCACGCTGAAAGCC
>CAZZDV010000230.1:3726-6486 GCA_964652785.1 uncultured Bordetella sp. | reverse complement strand
ATCTACGACAACATCGCTTTCGGCGTGCGCCTGCACGAAAAACTTTCGCTGCGCGATATGAACGATCGCGTCGAGTGGGCACTGCGCAAGGCCGCCCTGTGGGAGGAGGCCAAGGACAAGCTCGGCCAGAGCGGCATGAGCCTGTCGGGCGGCCAGCAGCAGCGCCTGTGCATCGCGCGCGGGATCGCGGTCAAGCCCAAGGTCCTCCTGCTGGATGAACCCACCTCGGCCCTCGACCCCATCTCGACGGCGAAGATCGAGGAGCTGGTCCACGAACTCAAGTACGAGTTCACGATCGTGATCGTGACCCACAACATGCAGCAGGCCGCGCGCGTCTCCGACTACACGGCCTACATGTACCTTGGCGAGATGATCGAGTACAACGTGACCGACACGATCTTCGTCAAGCCGAAGAAGAAGCAGACCGAGGACTACATCACCGGCCGGTTCGGCTAGGCCCGTTTTCCGGAGTCGAATCCGGGACATTTTTTCCAGGAGACCGCATCTGGAGCGGCCCTCCGGGCAGATTTGTGCCGGTACTGGTACAGTGCGCGAGCGCACAGAAGCTTTCGGCTGCGCGGCGCAGCGTTAGCCCGGCAACCCAGGAGGAAAGCCCCGTGGAACCCCTATTGAGCCTGAAAACCGCGAGCGCGCTGCTCGCGCTGACCGCGGCCGGCGGCCTCCTGATGGCGACGATGCGCCTGCGCAAGCGCAACCCGCCCGCGTGGCTTGCGATGGCCCACGGGTTCCTCGCGGCGGCGGCCGTCACGATCCTCTCGTACGCTTGGTTCACTGTGGGGCTGCCTGGCATGGCCAGCGTCGCGTTGCTGCTCTTCATCCTCGCCGCGCTCGGCGGCGTGGTCATGAACCTCAACTATCACTGGAAGGCGCTGCCGCTGCCCGTCGGCCTGATGTTCGGCCATGCCGGGCTCGCGGTCGTGGGCTTCGCCCTCCTGCTGATCGCAACCTTCCGTTAAAAAGGGGCCAGGCTCGATTTTCGATTGAGGCGGTGAGCCTTGACGCCTTTTTCGGGAAAATCGAGCCTGGCCCCTTTTTAACGCCCAATTAGAATCGGCGCATGTGCTATTCCGCTATGGTCGAGCAGGAGCTCGAGAAGCTCGCGCGCATGGTGGCGACCGAGGTCGATTTCTCCGCCATAGAACAACTTTTCGCCAGCCGCCTCGAGGACGACTCGATCAAGGTGGCGCGCGCTTTCGAGTCGAATTTCGACCGGCCGGTGTCCGGGGTCGAGGAGCGCATCAAGGACCTGATCGACCGATACCGGGCGAAGGTGCGCGGGAGCCTCCAATCCTCCCTCTTCAAGCTCAAGAAGCGCCTCGCGGACGCCGAGCGCACGCTCGCGGTCAGGCAAACCAGGAAGGCGCTCGAGGACAAGCGCATCGCCACATGGAAGATCGAGTGGACGCTCGGCAAGCTCGCCGACCTCGGCCGCACCGAGCCGCTGGAGGCCGATTCGCGCATCTTCCCGTTCTGGTACGCGCCGGTGGTGATCGTGCGGGACGGAAGGCGCGTGCTGCGCCCCATGCGCTACCATTGCCGCCCCAATGGCAAGCCTGCTTCCTACGACCGCCAGTACGACGGCCTCTACAACGCCCGGCGGGACAACCTCGAAGGGTTCTGGCGCAACGTGTTCGGGCGCCACCACGCGATCCTGGTGGCCAAGAGCTTCTACGAGAATGTCGCGCTGCATGACTTCGAGCGGCGCGAGCTGCGCGAGGGCGAGAAGGCCAGGAACGTGATCCTGCACTTCAACCCGCGCTCCTCGACGCCCATGCTCGTGGCGTGCCTCTGGGACCTCTGGCGCGCGCCCGGCCAGCCCGACCTGTACTCGTTCGCCGCGATCACCGACGAGCCGCCGGTCGAAGTGGCCGAGACCGGCCACGACCGCTGCATCATCCCCCTCGAGCCGCGTGCCATCGACGCGTGGCTCACGCCCACCCCCGACCGCAAAGCCCTGGACGCGCTGCTCGACGAGCGCGAACGCCCTTACTACGAGCATCGCCTCGCCGCTTAGCCATTTTTTCCCGTTGCGTAGCGCGGTGTAGGGCAATTCCTACTGCAACTGCCGTATGCAGACTATGCCGCGACTCCCAGCAGAAGACGAGTATCGCGAGTGGGCGCCGCACTTCGCGGCGCGAGCCCTCATTGGCACAAGGAGAAACCTGATGAACATGCATGAAACCATGTCGGACACGGCCGACACTGCGGTTGCAAAGGCAAAGCCGGTGATCGACCGCATTTCCACGATGGCGAGCACGGCGGCGGACAAGGCCTATGGCATGAAGACGCAGGCCAAGGACTGGGTGGCGGAACATGGCGACCAGCTGTCGGCGAAGCAGAAGCAAATGGTGGACGCCGCCGCAGGCTACATCTCGGCCAATCCGCTGAAGTCGATCGGCGTGGCCGTGCTGGCCGCGCTGGTGGTCGGCCGGCTGATGAAGTAAGCAGAACGATGAAGTAACCAGAACTGACTCGAGCAAACAAAAACGCCGCCGGGCGCGAAGCCCGGCGGCGTTTTGTTTTTTGATTTCGGCGAACGGGTTTCTAGAAGCCCGGCGGGCGCGGTGAAATCGCCTGCCAGCCAGTTGCGCAGTTGCGCACGTACGGGTAGTAGCCGTTCGAGGAAGCGCAGTAGTACCACTGTGCGGGCTGCTGCTGCATCGGCGGTGCCGGCTGCTGCACATAGGCCGGCGCGGAGTAGTAGGCATAGGCCGGCGCGTAAGCAGGTGCGTAGGCAGG
>CAZZDV010000230.1:0-3626 GCA_964652785.1 uncultured Bordetella sp. | reverse complement strand
ATACGGGTGGTACCCGTAAGGTGCATATGAAGGGTAATACCGCGGCGCGTAATAAGCCGAAGCCAGCAGCGGCGCGCCAAGGGCCACACCAAGGCCCAGTCCCCATCCGAATCCCCAGCGGCCGTGCGCGTTCGCCACGCCTGGCGCGGCCGCAGCGGTGACCGCCGCAGCAAGGATCAAGGTCTTTACGAATTTCATGGAAATCCTCCTGGAGCCGTTAGATTGCGCATTGAACCGTCCGTCGTGCAAAGACACAACCGGAATTGTGTAACAGCGGAAAAGTGTAACTGCGGGTGCTACTGGATACCGGCGAGGCTGCGCACCTGGAACCGGCCGTCGTCACGGAACAGGAAAGTCTCCATGAAATTGAGCGAGCCGTCGCCGCGGCGGGCCAGCCCGAGGGGCGCCGCATAGGGCGCGCCGCGGCGCACGTTCTTCAGCGCGATGTTTTCCAGGTTCTTGTAGCCGTTGGAGCGCGTGACGAAAACGTTCGTGAGGCGGCCGTCGCGGTCGATGGTCACGTCGAGCACGACGATCGACTTGAGCACCTTGGGCAGCGCGTCGTGGAAGACCTCGGGGTTGTCGTGGACGATGCGAAGCGCGAATTCCTTCTTGTAGCCCTCCATCGTGAGCGAGGTGATCGGCGATCTCGGGGTGTACACGGAAGCAGCCGGCGCTTTCGCCATCGTGACCGGCTCCTGCGCGGGCACCTCCGGCGCCTGAATCGCGACACCCGGCGTCGCTGGGGAGCACGAGCCGAGCCAGAGCAGGGCAATCAGGATCGGGATCGAGCGATAGGCCAGCGTTCGCAATAGGGTCATGGGGTCTCCGGTTAGGTGCGCTGTCGCACAGCGGTTCTCAGGCGCAAGGAGGACGATGCCTGAACCACCCGTAAAAGGAAAATGCCATGAAAATCAAATACGGCGAGGCGCTGGACGACTTTTCGGCCGCCTTGCATGTGGCCATCGACGAAGCCGCCGCCAAGGTCAGGGAGCCGCTGGAGCGCGTGGCCGAGCTGGCCCACGACGCATCGAACAAGGCCGCCACCGCCCGGAGCCAGGCCACGGACTGGCTGAACAAGCGAGGCGAGCAGATTGCAGAGCCCTCGAGGAAGCTGGTCGATGACGCCACTTCGTATGTCGCCGCGAATCCGTTCAAGGCGATCGGCATCGCGTTGGTGGCTGCGCTGGTGGTGGGCCGGCTGATGAGGTGAGGCGCTGCGTGCGCGAAGGTCGGCCATGATCCGGTCCCTGCTCATCGTGGTGCTCGTGACGCTGGCAAACGGCGCCGCGGCCGCTGACAAACAGGCCGCCTCGCTCGGCGATCGGCAGTGGGACGTCGTTCGGGATTACTACAACGACCAGATCCGGGCTGGAAACTGTCCCACCGGATTCAGGAAGAAGGACGACGGCTGCGAGGCGCCGTCAGTGGCGAGGACGTGGGCCGTGGGCAAGCCGCTGCCTTCGGGCGTCGTCCGCTTTGAGGTGCCGCCCCCGCTGGTGGCGAAGCTCGGCAAGCCGCCGACGGGTCACCGCTATGTAAGGGTGGGCGCGGACATCCTGCTGGTCTCGAATCGCACCAAGCTCGTCACCGACGGCATTCTCGACTTCGGGCGCAGGCCGGAGCCGCAGGGCAGTTCGCGCAGGTCCTAGCCGCGGATCTAGAGGCTCGCGAACTTCGTGCGATCGGTCAGCACGTTCCAGATTGCCTCGCGCGAGGCCGAGATCTCGCCGGCGAGCTGGGGATCGCGCCCGAGCCGCGCTTGGATGTTCGCAAGCAGGGTGTCGTAAGAACGGCGCAGCGGCGAGAGCTCGGAATACGAGTTGGGGCCGGAGTGCGCATGGCGGACCCGCGTAAGCAGGTCGTTCACTTCTTTCTGCAAAGCCAGCTTGTGGAACACCGAGATCGCGTTGGTCGCGCGAACCCGCTTTTCGAGGTCGTGCAGGTTCATCTCCGGGGCGGCTTGTGTGTCGTACGCCTGCACCGCGGAGGTGCGGGATTCGCCGCTGACGGTGCCCGAGGTGGTGCCCGCGATCGAGGCGGTTGCGAAAGACGCCGCCAGGGCGCCGGAGAGGAGGGCCAATCGCGCCGCCGCCAGGAAAGGGCTTGAGAATTTCATCGAGTCTTGCTCCGGTGCTGGTGGGGAACCGCCATTCTCCGGATGGGGCCAATCCATTCAACCGCTATCCTGTAACGGTGAACGGGCATTTGTAACAGGTGGTAAGCGGCGTTGACGCCCCCTTTGTTACGGCTCGTACAGACCAAGCACCACTCGGGGTGGTTTAATGGACGCCTGTACACATGAGGTAGGTTAAGCCCACCTGGAAACGATGTCAGGCGACAAATCGAAAAAGGGTCTGGACCGCACGATTATTAGCTTCGGGCAGGACTATGAAGTGCGGTACTGGTGCAATTCCCTCGGCTGCACCCTGAGCCAGTTGCGCACCGCGGTCCGGGCAGTGGGTAATAGTGCGGACGCCGTCAGGACGTACCTGAAGAAGAAATAGCGGGGACGTGCAGCGTCTTCTCATAGCCGGCGTGCTCTGATGGCCGACGCGCTCGACGTTCTAGGGGTCGGCTTTCGGACCGCACCCAGTTCGCCGGGCTGAATTAGCTGATTGGGTTCAGAGTCGCGGGTTCAGAGTCGCGGTCACCACAACCCGAGTCGCTTGACCAACCAGCGGACCAGCGCGAATACCCAGCGCAGGGGTTCGTACAGCGCGATCGGTACGAGCGCCAGAAGTAACCATCGCAGCATCGATGGCTTCAGCAGTAGCCACGCCGCGGTGCCTGAAAAGCCAAACACGAAATAGTTCGTGGCTTCGAGCACGTCCACCGTTGTAAACGCCAAGCCGAGGTCGAGCAGGGATTGAGTGGCCTGCGTCGCCGCCGCTGCTGCCACGGCGAGAAGGACGGTGGCCACGATCACCCAGGTCTTTGCTCGATGGCCCTGGAGGCCACGGGTAAAACGTTTGCCTGACAAGTAAGCCGCGACACCTCCGATGAAGGCGGCGGCGAGGACGAGCAGGATCGACATGAGCGCGGACCTCGGATGGGTGTGCGGGGTTCATTTCGCGACTATACGGACCGCCGTAAGCTTTTCCTACGCCCGCGAGGGCGCTTGGATTACAGACGATGCGTGAACCCGGCTCTACATTGGCGCTACAAAACACCGAGGCGCCTACGATGAACCCGAACCTCCGCATTCCACTTGTCCTCGGCGCCCTGGCCTTCGGATTCGCCTCGGCCTCCTTCGCCGGAAAGCCGCTGCCGATGAATCCCGGCCTGATCGACGCCATGACACCCGCCGCACCGAGAGCCGAGGAGCTGAGCCTCACCCGGCTCGAGGACCGGCTGCGCGATTCGAAGGCCCTTGCGCCCGCGACCAAGGCCGAACTCAGGGCCGAGGTCGACGAGCTGATGGCGCAGTTTCGGGATGCGCACGCGCGCGGAGACGCCGACCTTGCGCCCCTGTGGGAGCCGTACAGCAAGCTCATGGCCAGGATCCAGGCGCTCGCAAAACGCGACCCGCGGCTCGTTCGCGACGTCGGGGCGTCCAAGGAACCGATCTGGGTCGTGCTGACGGACCGCGCTCAGTTTGCAGGCGTGAACTGAAGGGCTGTGTG
>CAZZDV010000229.1:2739-6504 GCA_964652785.1 uncultured Bordetella sp. | reverse complement strand
CTAGCCCAGCGCCTGCCGGAAGTCGCCGATGAGGTCCTCGCAATCCTCGATGCCTGTGGAAATGCGAATGAGGGATTCCGCGATGCCCATGCCCTTGCGGCGCTCGGCGCCCATCTCCCAGAAGATCGTATGCGCCACCGGAATCGCGAGCGTGCGGTTGTCACCAAGGTTGGAGGACGACACGACGATCTCGAGGCGGTTGAGGAAGTCGAAGCAGTCGATGCCCTCCTCGAGCTCGAACGAGAAGATGCCGCCGTGCGCGCTGAACAGCGACTTCGAGAGCGAGTGCTGCGGGTGGGAGGCCAGGCCCGGGTAGTACACCGCCCCGACCTTCGGATGCGCGCAAAGAAAGTCGGCCAGGGCGAGCGCGTTCGAGCAGGTCCGCACCATGCGCAAGGCCAGCGTCTCTGCGCCCACCGCAATGTGATGCGCGTCCATCGCTGCAAGCGTGCCGCCCCAGTCGCGCAGGCCCTTCTTGCGGATCTGCTGGATACCCCACATCTTCGCGGGCTGCGACTTGTAGTTCTCGGCGATGTTGGGGAACTTCGTCCAGTCGTACAGGCCGGTGTCCGTGATGCTCCCGCCAAGCGCATTGCCGTGACCGCCGATGTACTTGGTCAGCGCGTTGACCACGAGCCCCGCGCCGACTTCCCTGGGCCTGAAGAGCGCCGGCGAAGTCATCGTGTTGTCCACCACATACAGGATGCCGCGTGCGCTGCAGAGCTTTCCGATGCGCCCGAGGTCCGCTACCTGGGTACGCGGGTTGGCGATGGTCTCGACGAAAACCATGCGGGTCTTCGCGGTGAGCGCGCTCTCTACATTCGCAGCGTCGGTGGCATCGACGAAAGTCACTACGATGCCATGCGCCGAAAGCGTGCCGAACAGGCTCACCGTATTGCCGAACAGGAACTGGCTCGCCACGACCTGGTCGCCTTCGCGCAGCAGCGCGAGCATCGCCGCGCCGATGGCCCCCATGCCGGTGGCGAAGCACACCGTCGCAACGCCGCCTTCCATCTTCGTGACCTTGACTTCGAGCGCCCCGGACGTCGGATTGCCCTGGCGGCCGTAGACGTAGCCCTGGGCCCGCCCCTGGAAAACGGCGGCGAGGTCACGCGCGTCCTGGTAGCCGTAGGCGACTGAAAGGTGCAGCGGCTTGTGCAGTGCGCCGTGCTCGATGCCGGCATCGGCATCGGAATGGAGAATCGAGGTAGTGAACCCGCGAGGCTTTTCTATGCTCATCGTATTACCGTCCTGGAATAAAAAAACCCGGCCAACAAACGGACCGGGTTTCGACGGCACGCTTTAGCTGGATTTATAACGCGCCCGCAAGCTGTATCAAATCGGCGCCAGGCAAAAATTGTATCACGACCAAATCAGGGAGCCCCCGGGTTCCCCCGTTACCCCTCCTAGCCCGCGGTCACCAGGTTGAGGTCGAGCTGCGCGCTGTCGGCATCCTCTTCGGAGTCCCGCGCCGCGTCGCGCCGGACTTCGATGGTGCGCAGGTAGTCGCTGGTGACATCGCCGGTGATGTAGTGGCCGTCGAAGCACGAAGTCTCGAAGCTCGTGAGCTTTGGATTGAGCTTGCGCACGCACTCCTTGAGGGCTTCGAGGTCCTGGAAGATGAGCGCGTCGGCGCCGATCTCGCGCCCCACTTCATCCTCGGTGCGGTGGGCCGCGATGAGCTCCGAGCGCGACGGCATGTCGATGCCGTAGACGTTCGGGAAGCGGACCGGCGGCGCCGCGGAGGCGAAGTAGACCCTGCGCGCGCCCGCCTCGCGAGCCATCTGCACGATCTCCTGGCTGGTGGTGCCGCGCACGATCGAGTCGTCCACGAGCACCACGTTCTTGCCCTTGAACTCCATGCCGATGGCGTTGAGCTTCTGGCGCACCGATTTCCGGCGCACGGCCTGGCCCGGCATGATGAACGTGCGGCCGATGTAGCGGTTCTTCACGAACCCTTCGCGGTACGCGACGCCGAGCCCCTGTGCAAGCTGCATTGCCGAAGGGCGGCTCGAATCGGGGATCGGGATCACCACGTCGATCTCGAGGTGCTTGTAGTGCTTGCGGATCTTCTCGGCGAGCTTCTCGCCCATGTTGAGGCGGGTCTCGTACACCGACACGCCGTCGATCAGCGAATCCGGCCGCGCGAGGTACACGAACTCGAAGATGCAGGGATTCAGCGAAAATTTGGGCGCGCACTGCTGGCTGAAGAAATTTCCATCTTCGTCGATGAACACGGCCTCGCCCGGGGCGATATCGCGCAGCACGCGGAATCCGAGTGCGTCTATGGCAACGCTTTCGGAGGCCACCATGTACTCGGTTCCCGCGGGTGTTTCGTTGATGCCGATCACCGCGGGACGAATGCCGTACGGGTCGCGGAAGGCGAGCACGCCATAGCCCGCGATCATCGCGGTCACCGAATAGGCGCCCTTGCAGCGGCGGTGCACGTTGGCCACCGCGGAGAAGATGGTCTGCGGGTCGAGGCGCAGCTTGACCGAGCCTTTTTCGAGCTCGTGCGCGAGGACATTGAGCAGGACCTCCGAATCCGAGTTAGTGTTGATGTGCCGCAGGTCCTGCCGGAACATCTCCTCCTTGAGCTCCTCGGAGTTGGTGAGGTTGCCGTTGTGGCCAAGGACGATGCCGAACGGCGAATTGACGTACAGGGGCTGCGCTTCGGCCGAGTTGGAGGCCGAGCCCGCGGTCGGGTAGCGGCAGTGCGCGATGCCCATGTTTCCCGGCAGCGAGCGCATGTTCCGCGTGCGAAAGACGTCGCGCACCTGGCCGTTGCCTTTCTGCATGTGAAAGGTCTTGTGCTCGCTTGTGGCGATGCCCGCCGCGTCCTGGCCGCGATGCTGGAGCAGCAGCAGCCCGTCATAGAGCAGCTGGTTGACCGGTGATCGGGCAACGATGCCGAGGATCCCACACATGAAAGTGCTCCGACGCGGCTAGGGGTCAATCATAGCGCAGGCGCTGCGCAAACGAATCCGGCAGCCAGGGCTTCAGCGCAAGCGCCGCGTCCCTGAGATACGGGCCGGTCATCGATTCCTTCCACCAGGCCTGCCGGGGCGCGCTCGTCAATCCGGCCGCGAGCACCGCAACCATCACGATGATCGCGCCGCGGGCGATGCCGAAAAGCGCGCCGAGCAGCCGGTCGATCGGGCCGAGGCCGACGGCTTTTACCAGCCTCGACATCAGCAGTCCCACCAGAGACGAGCAGATGAGGGCAAAAATGAAAATCGCAAGGAAGGACGCCAGCGTGCGCAGCGTTTCGCCGGGAATGGCCTGCGGGAGGTGGATGGACAGAGGGCCGGCAAAAAGGTTTGCGGCGAGAAAGGCGATGATCCAGCCGCCCAGGGAGATGATTTCACGCACCACGCCGCGCATTGCGCTCACGACGATCGAAACCAGCAGGACGCCTATGACCGCGTAGTCCAGCCAGCTCATTTGGCTATCGGGTTCGCGGGGCTCAGGCCCAGCGCCTTGGCGCGCTCGCGGGCCTTGTCGGCGGCCTCTTTCGAGTCGTACGGCCCCAGCCGGATGCGGGTGACCTGGCCGTTGGCGGTGGCGACGTTTTCAGCGTAGTGCGTGAGCTTCACCTCTTTGAGCTTTTCGGTGATTTCCTTGACCTTCTCCGGGCTGGCGAACGCGCCGACCTGCACTACGAACCTCTCCCCCGCAATTGCTGTTCCGGCCGGCGCGGCAGGCGGCTTCTCGGCCGCTTGGGGCGCGGGCTGCGGCGCCTTCTTTTCAGGCGCGGGCTGCGGC
>CAZZDV010000229.1:0-2639 GCA_964652785.1 uncultured Bordetella sp. | reverse complement strand
GGCGCGGGCTGCGGCGCCTTCTTTTCAGGCGCGGGCTGCGGCACCTTCTTTTCAGGCGCCTTCGGCTCCACCTTTGCCGCGGGCTTCTCTACGGCAGGCGCAGGCTTGGGCTCGGCTTTGGCGGCGGGCTTCTCGACCGGGGCGGCAACGACGGGCGCAGTCGCCTTGATCTCGGGCGCGGGGTCGGGTGCTTTGGGTGCGACAGCAATCGCTTCGGGCTGTGGCGCGCCGGGCCTGGGCGCCGCCTTCGGCGTGAACTTGGTGCCTTCTTCGCTTGGGATGCGGATGCTGACGGCGGGGGCGTCCTGCCTTGGCTCTGGATCGAAGACCATCGGCAGCACGATCACGGCAAGCAGGACGAGGGCGATGGCCCCCACGAGGCGGCGGCGACCGCGCTTTTGCAGCGTGCTTACATCCTGCGCCGCGTCCTGGTTCTTCTTCGATGTGGCGTTCGAGCGCTCGGCCATGTTCTTCAGCGATTTCCCGGGCTGCGTTTCGCGGAAAGATGCTGCATTACCTCCGCGACGGTGTGAAAAGACCCGAAGACCGCGATTTTATCAGCTTCGCCTGCCTGTTCCCTCGCGGCTTCGAAGGCCTGCGCAGGCGTTTCGTGCAGGTCGACCGGCGATCTGACGCCGGCGGCCACGAGGATCGCCGCAAGGTCCGCCGCGCTCGTGCCGCGCGGCCCGCCGAGCGTCGCGAGATGCCATCGCGTGATGCGCCCGGCAAGTGCGCGAACCACGCCGGCGATGTCCTTGTCGCGCAGCGCGCCGAATACCGCGTGCGTCTCGGGCGCGAATCCGCTGTCCGCGAGATTGGCGGCAAGGTTGCGCGCGGCCTGCGGGTTGTGCGCCACGTCGAGGATCACGGTCGGGCGCCCCGGGAGCATCTGGAAGCGACCCGGCACCTCCACTTCCGCGAGTCCGCGCCGGATGTCCTGCATCGCAACCGGAAGCCTGTCGCGCAGCAAATCGAGGGCGGCAATGGACGCTGCCGCATTCACCAGCTGGATCGGGCCGCGCAACGCGGGGTATGCAAGCGCAGGCCGCTTGCCCCCCGGCCCCCAGTAGACCCACTGGTCGCGCTCCGCGGTAAAGCCGAAGTCGCGACCGCCGAGGAGAACTCGCGCGCCCAGCGAGGCGGCTACGTCGAATACCGATTGCGGAGGTTTCGCGTCGGCAACGACGGCGGGACGGCCGGCGCGGAAGATCCCGGCTTTCTCGCGGCCGATGTGCTCGCGCGTCGGACCGAGGTAATCCATGTGATCCATGTCCACGCTGGTGAGCACGGCGCAGTCGGCGTCGAACGCGTTCACCGCGTCCAGCCGCCCGCCAAGGCCGACCTCGAGAATCCATGCATCGGGCTTGTCTCGCGCGAAGAGCCAAGCGGCCGCGAGCGTGCCGTACTCGAAATAGGTAAGCGATGTTTCGCCCCTCGCCTGCTCCACCGCGTCGAAGGCGCTTACGAGGTCCTCGTCAGAGGCCTCGCGCGAATCGACGCGGACGCGCTCGTTGTAGCGCGCGAGATGCGGCGACGTGTACATGCCCGTGCGATAGCCTGCGCAGCGCAGGATGCTTTCGAGCATCGCGCAGGTCGAGCCCTTGCCATTGGTGCCGCCCACGGTGATGACCGGGCAGGCTGGCGCGGCGTCAAGGCGCCGGAGCACCTCGTGCACCCGGTCCAGGCCGAGCGCGATGGAGCTCGGATGCTGGCGCTCGATGAACGCCAGCCACTCATCAAGCGTGCGCAAGGAGGCTCTAGTTTGTCGATTCCGCCGGCATGCCCTGGAGTAATGCCAGCAGGACAGACAGCTTGTCGCGCATCTGGCGGCGGTCGATCACCATGTCGATGGCGCCCTTCTCCAGCAGGAACTCGGAGCGCTGGAAGCCCTCGGGCAGTTTCTGGCGCACGGTCTGCTCGATCACGCGCGGCCCGGCGAACCCGACGAGCGCCTTGGGCTCCGCCACCACGACGTCGCCAAGGAACGCGTAGCTGGCAGACACGCCGCCGGTCGTCGGGTCGGTGAGCACGGAAATAAACGGCAGGCTGCGCTCGCCGAGTTCGGTGAGCGCAGCCGTGGTCTTGGCCATCTGCATGAGCGACAGCAATCCTTCCTGCATGCGCGCCCCGCCGCTCGCCGTGAAAATGACGAACGGCAGCTTCTCGTCGATTGCGAGGCGTACTCCGCGCACGAAGCGCTCCCCGAGCACCGAGCCCATCGTGCCCGCCATGAAATCGAATTCGTGTGCGGCAACCACCACGCCAATCGACTTGATCGAGCCCTGCATCACGACGAGCGACTCCGTCTCGCCGGTGTTCTCATGGGCTTCGGCAAGCCTCTCGGGGTAGCGGCGCGAATCCTTGAACTTGAGGCTGTCGACCGGCAGCACCTCGGCGCCGATCTCGAAGCGGCCGTCCTCGTCCAGCAGGGCCTCGAGCCGCGCGCGCGCGCCGATGCGGCGATGGTGGCCGCACTTGGGGCAGACGTTGAGGTTTTTCTCGAGGTCGGTGGAATACAGCACCGCATCGCAGGAGGGACACTTCGTCCACAAGCCCTCGGGCACCTGCTTCCTCGCGGCGCCTTCGACACGCTTGATCTTTGGCGGAAGGAGTTTCTGGAGCCAGCTCATCTTTCGCCT
>CAZZDV010000228.1:0-6528 GCA_964652785.1 uncultured Bordetella sp. | reverse complement strand
CGTGACACCCATGTATTGGTACACCGCACCCGCAGTCCCCGCGAGCTTGGTCCACAGCGCCGTGTTCGCGTAGTCCTGTGCATCCAGGTTCGCGTTCGCAAGCGTACCCGCCCCGATGTAGCGATACGCCGCTCCCGCCTCACCCGTGATGAGCTTCCACTTGGCCCCATCGGTGTAGTCCTGCACGCCCAACTCGACCCGACCGCGCGTGCCCAAGTATTGGTACACCGCGCCCGCATCGCCCATGAGCGGGTCGTACCCCTCGGCCACCAGCACGTTGTCCCCCGCGGCTAGCAGCCGCTTGCCCGAGTCCGTCGTGAAGTCAGCCACCCCGTAGTCGTCGGCCAGCCGGACGATCTTGTTCGTCACGACGCTCTGCGTCCCGCCACCCTGGCTCGTCGTGTAATCCGCAGCGTTGTAGCTGGTCGCAAGTTTCACCTTCTGGCCGAACTGGATGCTCTGGGAGCCCTGAGAAGAGGTGAAGTCGGAAGGCAGGAAGAAATTCGTCACGCCCTGCACCAAGGCGCTGCCATCGCTCGTCGTGATCGAAGAGGACACCACCTTGCTGTTGGCGTAGATCCCCGCATGGTCTTCAGCGCTGACCGACAGCGCACCAGTCGCCGACACAAGCCGCGCGCGCGTCCCGGCGATGTCCTCGATCCAGGCCTTGGCCGTGCTGCTCACCATGTTGCTGGAGAGGATGCCGCTGGTGGCCGAACTGCTCGCTCCGTACAGGCTCGACGAGGTCGAGCTCGCCGCGTTGCTCACGGTCGCGTTGAGCTCGGCGTTCGACTTGGCGTTTACCGTGATGCTGCCGGCGGAACCGACATTCGAGTTGACGATGTAGGCCCTGACATCTGCCGACTGCTGCGTGCCGATATTGGTCCCGATGAGCGCGTCGACGGTCATGAAAAGCAGGTTGGAGGGTGCCCAGCCGATGGAATTGAAGGCAATCGAGGCCCCCTTCGCACTCGCCGCCCCGCCCAGGTCCGGGACGGTCGGGCCCGCTACGGCGCTTGCCTGGGCGATTGCGTTGACGACCGAAGTGTCCGAAGCCTTGACGCTCACGTCGCTGCCAACACCGGAGGTGATGATCGTGCTGCCGGTAACGAACGAGTTGACGTCTCCCAGCATGGTGTTCGATGCGTAGGTCCCGCCGATACTCAGCGCCTGGTTGGAGAGCGGCAGAACGCTCGAGCTGATCGCGCTGGCCTTGGCTATCGCTTCAAGAGTTGCGTCCCGCTGCGCTTCCGCCAGAAGGTCGCCGCCCGTCACGGTCACGGTCGAACCGGTGAAGTAGGCTTGCGTGTCCCGGGTGAAGAAGTTGCGCGCCGCCGCCACCGAGATGTCGACCGGCGCACTGAGGCCCAGGATGTCGAATGCGTCGGCCGTCGATTTCGCCGAGAGCGTTGACGTGTCAGTTGCGGTGACCGATACCCCGCCAGACCCGGCCGTAATCGTGCTGCCTTCGACGTACGCCTTTGTATCGCCCGTGACCTGGTTCAGCGCGACACGGCCGGTAGCCGAATAAGACGTCGAGGTGACAGCGTTTACCTGAAGACCGCCAACATTAATGTTGCTGCTGTTCAACACACGCGCCGTTGCGTTGTCGGTAAATGTATTCGACGCGGCGACGGAAACCAGCGAGGTGGTTGCGCTTACCGATCCGGTCGTCCTGGCGGTGAGGGACAGGACGCCGGAGGTCGTCACGTTGCCGCTGATCTCGGCAGTCGCTGACGACGATGAGGCAAGCAACAACGGAAGCGCGAGGTTGCTGACGGCAACGTTGCGCAGGGCTTCGGCCGTGATCGTGACAGCTCCGCTTGTCGACGAAATGTTGCCCAGCACCGAGACTGAAGCCGCCCTCGAAACCAGGTTGCTGGCGTCAGTCACCTGAACAGAATCCTGAGCCAAGGCAGTCAGCACGACTGCGCCCGAACCGGTGCTCACCGTAAAGCCGGACGCGAGGTTGATCAATTCCGCGGTCACGCTCAGGCCGCCGCTCAGCGTCAGGTCTTCCCGGATGGTGACCGAATCTGCACCGGCGCCGCCGACTACGGAGAGCGCAACGGCAGTCAGGCTCGACGCGTCGTCGAAATAGAAGAAGTCGCTGGCGTCGCCGAGATCTACGTTGATCGTGCCGCTGCTAAGCGTGAATCCCGCCAGTACGGTGAAAGTGGCGGAGCCATCCCATTGGTACTCGAGCTGCCCTGATCCATTGACGCGAAGATGCAGCGTGTCGCTCCCCGAGGTTCCGAGGAACGTAAGTGTTGTGCCGCTCGAAGACACAGAGCCACCGAACAAGCCGTCGAACGCCTCGAAGTCGGCCGCCTGGAACACCGGCGTGCTCTCGATCTCCCCGGTGCTGTATTCCAGCGCCCAGTCGCCCTCGCGGGATGCGCTCCCGGTCGCATTCGTCGAAGCCGCCACGTCCGCGCCGGTGATTTCAGCCAGGTTCTGCACGAACTCGAGGCCCACCGTCCCGCGGGCCACATCGCAGCCGTAAAGGATGATGTCCCCGCCCGGGCGCAAGGCCGTACCCCAGGTCGCTATACGTTGCTTGTCGAGTTCGAGCTTGCTCGTGTTGAGCTGGCTGCTTCCCAGCCGCACGCTGCCGCTGCCGCCGTGCGAGAGGACCTGTACGGCCGCGAGGCCGTGGTGCGGCGACAAGATGTCGGTCACCTGGTCGATGCCGTCGAAACGCGCGTCGATGATTACAACCTCGATGTCGCCGTGGCGAAAGACCTCGATCTGCGGCCCGGTCCCTGTCGACACATCCAGTTGCATCGAATCGAGACTCGGCGCCGGCAGGGCGGCAACCTGCGCCGGTGCCGCCTGCTCGCCCTTCGACTGGCTGGTTGCGCTTGTCGAGGCTGCCGGCGTGGAATCGCTGTTGCCGAAACCGGCGATGCTTCTTACGAGCTGCTGGTAATCGGGCACGCCCGCGTCGACGATGATCACCTGGCTGGGCGCGGGCCGGCTCTGGGCATATGCGGCATATGCGGACAGCGACATCTGCGTCGGGGTCGCCGCCGCAGCCGCCAGGACTTGCGGCATTTGTACTTTGGCGTCCATCGCGGCTTGCGATGCTTCCACCTTGTCGCCTGCGGCTGTCTCCGCCTTTGCCTTGTCCGCGGCCTGCGTACTCGTGTCAGCCGCTTGGGCCTCTGCGCTTTTCTGGCTCGCTTCGCCGGCCTTCGCGAGCGCCGGGTCTGTCAGGAAGATGGTCGGCGTCGTTTCGATGACGCCGCTCGGGTCCTGCTCAGCCGGCGCACCTTCGGTCGGATTCGCATCCTGCACAACCGCCTGATGCGCCTCGAGCGTGTACTCGACAGGCGTCGACGAAGCCGAAAGCTTCTGCACCTGCGCTGCGGTTCCAGGATTCAACGGCGCCTCGAGCGCAGCGGGAGGCGCTGCGGGCGGTGGCGGCGGGATCAGCTGTTCCGCCGACAGCAGGAAACGCTGCTCGAGCGCCTCGAACAGGGCCTTGCGACGCATCGGAGGCTGGATCCTCGATGACGGTCGCAATCCCCTGACGAGGCGTGCAGCCAGGCTGGATACTGCTTGTCTTATCGATGTGGAGGCCAAGGTGCCGTCCTTTTTTATTGCAGCATGCGATTGATTGCGTCGAGATCCGCTTCGCTGAGCGTTCCGACGGCCTGTTTGAGACGTAAGCGATTCAGTAGAAAGTCATAGCGCGCCCTTGCCGAGTCGCGTTTGGCGGCATAGAGATCGCGTTCGGCATCGAGCACTTGCAGAATGGTTTCGAGCCCGGACTTGTAGCCTTCGACTTTCAGCTCGCGCGCGCTCTCGGCCGAGACGACGCCTTGCGCAAGCGCCTGCACGCGCGTCACGCCGCCGGTCACGCCCTGGAAGGCTGCGCGCGCCTGGCGTTCGGTCTGCCTTGCGTCGCGCTCCAGGTCTTCACGCGCGCTTTCGTAGCGCTTGAGCGCTTCGCCGCTGAGCGCGGAAACGAGGCCGCCGGAATATAAGGGGATGCTGATGCGCAGCATCACGTCGCCGGTTTCGACGTTGCTGCCACCGCCGAAGAGGCTGCCGCCGGTGTCTTTACGGTTTTGGGTCAGGACCAGGTCGGCGGAGGGATAGTGACCCGCCTGCTGGCGGCCGATCTCCTGCTGCGCAACTTCGACCGCGTGCCTGCGCGCCTCGAGCAGAAGGTTTTGCCGGAGGGCCGACTCGACCCAGTGGTCCATGTTGTTCGGCTGCGGCCGGTCGAGCGTGATCGTGTCGCGCAGCGGCTTGAGCCGCGCATAGACCTTGCCGGTTATTTCGCGCAGCGCCTGCAGTCTGTCGTCGAGCTCGTTGCTCGCGGCGACGACGTCGGCTTCCTTGACCGCGTACCGCGCCCGGGCATCATGCAAGTTCGCGATCGCCACGAGTCCGCTGCTGAACCGCTGCTGGACGAGGTCGAGCTGGCGCTTGATCGCCTCCCTCTCGGCCTGTGAGAAACCCAGCGCGTCGCGGGCCGCAAGCGCGCTGAGGTAGGCCGTTGCAACACGCAGCATCAGGTCCTGCTCGGCTGCGCCGAACACCGCGGCGGCCTGCTTCACCTTGACCTTGGCCTGCTGGTATCCGCGCCACGCGGAGAGCTTGAAGATCGGCTGCGTCAGCGACATTGTCTGGCTTTCGGTCGTGAACATCGACCGGCCGGAGGCGAATACCGCGTTGTTGCTGCTGAGGATGTTCTGGTCGGTGCGAGTGCGCAGGATCTCCGCCGAGATCTGCGGCAGCAGGGCGGCCCTCGCCTGCGGCTCGGCGAAGGAGGCGGCCTCGAAGTCGTACCGCGCGGCGCGGTATTTCGGGTCGCCTTGCCTGGATGCGATGAAAACCTCGGTGAGGTCTTCCGCGTGAACCGGCATTGCGCCGGCAGACACCAGCAGAATCCCCGCAACCCCTTTGGCTACCCTGCCGAACTTGCTCGCCTTCAGCATCCCTTCCCCCAGCGCGTTTGTGCGTCTTTGAACTTTTCGGCTCTCGCCGTCTCGTTTCCTTGCTGCCTTTTTATTCGTCAGACCCCGGCTCGCATCCGGAGTCGTCCGTGGTGCGTTTCAGCGCTTTTTCTTGCCCGCCGACGCCGCACCGGAATCGCCGCCGGTGGCCGCAGCGGCGGGCTCGGGCGCCGCGCTGCCCTGCGCGGCCGGGCCAAGGCGCGCACCCAGGCGTTCGCCAAGGAGCGGCACGTTGTTGAGCGACATCAGGTGGGCGTGGATCCACGCGAGCAGGCCGCTGCGCGCCAGGTCGAGCAGGTCCGCATCGGGCAGCGCGGCGAGCTTCGCTTCGTCGACCACGCTGAATCCCTGCAGCACCATCGGCTGCTCGTTGGGGCGCACGACTTCGAGCACTCGCGGGATCAGCAGGTTCAGCGCCTGCAAACGCTCCACGAACAGGCGCGTGCGCTTGATCTCACCCTGGTACGTGCTGAGGAATTCGAGCGCCTGCTTGAGCAGCGGCGTGTGCTCGCCGCTGTCGGTGAAGAGCCGCTCGCCGCCGGCCGCGCCGAAACCGGGATACGCCTCGTCCAGGTAGACATTGAAATCTTCCGCATCCTGCTTTTCCGCAAGGACGAAGGGATAGCGGCGCACGAAAGCCGGGACATAGCGGCCCTCCCATTTCCCTTCGGGAGAGACGAAGAGGTTTTCGCTTTGGCGAACGCCGACCAGGGCGATCGGGAACAATGCCCCGCCCTCATTGCCGGTGAACGCAATCGGGTATTCACGCGCGGTGTCGAAAAATTCGACCGCGGCGAGCGGGATCGAGTTGGTTTCTTTCGAGAACTTGAAGTCGCCGACAAGCGAGCCCAGGCGCGCGTTCTTGTGGATGTCCGAGTTGAGTTGGACCGGCTTTTGATAGAAGAGCAGTGTTGCCAATGAATCCCCCGGGGATGTGCAAAACGGATGGTGGTTTAGAACAGTTTTTTGAGCTTATTTCTGGGCGCTTGTCAGGGCATTTTTCTCGCACCCAGCACTATAAGGTCCACTCATGCCGGATGCACGTCCAAAATGCGGAACTATTACCGCTTTTCAAAAAGAAAAATGCTGCAACTTTTTGAAACCAGTACGTCTTTTTCGCATGAAGTTTTGCCGTAATGTCCTAAGAAGTTTATCCATTTGTCTTATTTTTTAACCTTCTTTGACAATGTGCATGTGCTCGCCGGGGCGGTCTTCCCCGACCACGCCCCAAAAGGAGCTCAAGTACGCGGAAAAGGGGTGAGGGTTTCGGCGTGATCGCCGAACTTTTCGCGGTAGGCGCTGTTGAGGCCGAGGCACTTCGTGGAAGCGCACTGCTCCCGGTAGACGCACTCGTGGAAGCCGTTGCGCACGAATTCGTCCCAGAACGCCGGGTCGATGAAAAGCTTGGGCTGGTCGTTGTACAGGGCGCCGCGATCCTTCCCCAGCAGGCATTCGGGGAAATTCTTGACTTCGACGCCCCGTCCAAGCGCCTGGGCCCCGCCAATCGCCTCGATAAGGAACGGCCGCGCCTCCAAGTGGGAGGCGATCAGGCCCTTCT
>CAZZDV010000227.1:2417-6532 GCA_964652785.1 uncultured Bordetella sp. | reverse complement strand
GTGCATGAGCTTGTGGGCGATCTTCTCGAAGCCCTCGTAGCACAGGTACGCACCGACTTCATCCTGTCGGCCGAGATCATCGTCATCGCGCTGGGCACGGTCGCGACCGAGCCGCTCACGACCCGCATCGCCGTGCTGGCCGGCATCGCGCTTCTCATGACCGTCGGCGTCTACGGGCTGGTGGCCGGCATCGTGAAACTCGACGACGCGGGCCTGTGGCTCAGCAAGCGGGCCGAAGGGTTCCAGCGCGCCCTCGGCAACGCAATCCTCAAGGCGGCGCCATGGCTGATGAAAGGCCTCTCGGCCGCCGGCATGATCGCGATGTTCCTCGTCGGCGGCAGCATCCTCGTGCACGGGTTCCCCGTGCTTAATCACTGGGTCGAGGCCATGGCCGCCGGCCACCCGGGATTGACCGGCACGCTGGTCACCGTGCTCGTCGGCGGCGCGGTGGGCCTCATTGCCGGGGGCATCGTCATGGGTGCGGTGGTTTTAGGACGCAAGACCTTCCAAGGAGCGCAGGCGCACTGACGAGCGGCGGCCGGGCACGTTCAATGCGGGTGAAGTCCTCCACGGAGCCGAAAAATTGAACAAGACCCTCGTTACCCTCGTTACCATCCTGCTCGCCCTGTCGTTCCTGCCGGCCGGTGCTCTCGCAGCCCCCGCAAAGAAGAAGGCGGCCGCCCAGCCGCCGATGTCGGCCGAAACGGTCAATGACGCCACCACAAGCACGACGTTCGGACCCAAGGCGTCCGGCCCGGCGGTGCTGCGCGCGCAGATCCTCCTCGACCGGGCGCGGTTTTCACCCGGCGAGATCGACGGCGCCTTCGGCTCCAACGTCGAAAAGGCGATTTCGGCCTACCAGACCGTGAACTCTTTGCCCTCGACCGGGCGTATGGATGCCGACACCTGGACGGCCCTCAACCGCGACACCGCGCCGGCGCTCGCGACCTACACGATCTCCGCAGCGGACGTGGCCGGGCCCTTCGTACCGATCCCGAAAGATATGCTGGAGAAGGCCAAGCTGACCGCGCTGGGCTTCACCTCCGCGATCGAGGCGCTCGGCGAGAAATTCCATTCGAGCCAGGCGCTGCTGAAGAAGCTCAATCCCGGCAAGGACCTGGCGGTTGCGGGCACCGAGATCCTGGTGCCGAACGTCGCCGAGGCGGCCCCGCTGCCCAAGGGCGGCAAGGTGGTGGTGTTCAAGTCCACCTCGACCGTCGTGCTGCTGGACGCGGAAGGCAAGACGATCGCGCAGTTCCCGGCAACGATAGGCAGCGAGCGTGACCCCCTGCCGATCGGCGACTGGAAGATCCTCGGCGTCGCGAGGAATCCGGTCTACCACTACAACCCCAAGCTCTTCTGGGACGCGGACCCGGCGCATACGAAGGGCGCGAAGGTCCCCGCAGGACCGAACAACCCGGTCGGGGTCGCCTGGATCGACCTCTCGAAGAAGAACTACGGCATCCATGGCACGCCCGAGCCCGGCCTGATCGGCAAGACGCAGTCGCACGGCTGCATCCGCCTGACCAATTGGGACGCGGCCGCTCTTGCACGGGCGGTGGGGCCCGGGACGCCGGCCATCCTGCAGGAGTAACCGTTGAAAGCGCTCACCCTGTTCGCGCTCGGCGCGGTGTTCGGCGTCGTCGCGACCGGGTTTTACGTGGTCACGAGGACGACCTACACCGAGCCGCAGGTGATGGTGCCGGCGCCCGCGGCGAAGGTGGAGGCGCCGGTGGCACAACCTGCTCCGGTCGTGCCGGCACCCGTGCGGGCGCCGGTGCTCGAGCCGACTCTGCCGCCGGTCGCAACCGTCCCGCCTCCGGCACCTGCTCCCGAAAACGTGGCCAGCGCTGCCCCGCCGCGGATTGTCGTCACCGCACCCCCGGTCGAGGCGGGCGGACCGTCAAACCCGGGTTCGCTGGTGGTACCGGTCGCGGGGATCATGCCGCACCAGCTCATCGACAACTACAACCAGCGCCGCGGCAAGGAGTTGCACGAAGCCATCGACATCATGGCGCCGCGCGGCACGCCGGTCGTGGCGGTCGAGGACGGCACGATCGTAAAGTTGTTCACGAGCAAGCCCGGCGGCCTCACGATCTACCAGTTCGACCCGACGGAGACGTACTCGTACTACTACGCGCACCTCGAGCGCTACGCGCAGGGTATTGCGGAGAAGCGCAAGGTGAAGAAAGGCGAGGTGATCGGTTACGTCGGCAGCACGGGCAATGCCAACCCGGACGCGCCCCACCTGCACTTCCAGATCTTCGTGCTCGACTCGGACAAGCGCTGGTGGCAGGGCAAGGCCATCAATCCGTATCCCATCCTGACCGCGCGGCGTTAGGGCTTGCGATGAGCCAGCCCGACCTCAACAACCTGCGCGCGCTCCTGGACGAGTACGAGCGCTTCGTGGATTCGATCAAGGCGACCGCGAGCCGCAAGGACGTGGCGGACAGGATGAAGGCGGTCATCGCCGATGCGCGCCAGGGCCTTCGCCCATCGACCGACGGCACCGCCAACTACGTCGAGGCCAAGTCCATCATCGAGCGCCTCGCCGCACTCAGGAAAGAAGCCGAAACCCCCTAGCCTCACGCTGGATAAAACTCCTGCACCTGGCGCAGTTCCCCGCTCTGCTCCACCGACTCGAACCGCACGCAGAAGCCCCACAGCCGCGCGAGATGCTTGGCGACCTCGCTGGCCTCCTCGCTCAAGGGGCGCTTGCGATGGATCAGGTGCCGCACAGTCAGGCTGCGGTCGGAATCCCTGGCGTACTTGGTGACCTGGATGTCCGGCAGCATCGAATCGCGGTTGTACTGCTGCGCGAGGAGCTTGCGCACCCGCCGGTAGCCGGATTCGTTGTGGATCGCCGCGATCTCGAGCGTCGGCTCGACCTCGTGGTCGGCCACCGCGAAGAGGTGGAACTCGCGGATCAGCTTGGGCGACAGGAACTGGCCGATGAACGACTCGTCCTTGTAGTTGCGCATGGCCGAGTCGAGCGTCTTGCGCCAGTCCGAGCCCGCGATGTCGGGGAACCAGGCGCGGTCCTCCTCGGTGGGGTTCTCGCAGATGCGCTTGATGTCCTGGAACATCGCGAATCCCAGCGCATACGGGTTGAGGCCGCCGTAGCCCTGCTCGTCGAACCCGCGCTGCCCCACCACGTTGGTGTGCGACTGCAGGAACTCGATCATGAAGCCGTCATCCACCAGGCCCTTCTCGTAGAGCCGGTTGAGGATCGTGTAGTGCCAGAAGGTCGCCCAGCCCTCGTTCATGAGCTTGGTCTGGCCCTGCGGGTAGAAATACTGCGAGACCCTGCGCACGATGCGCACGAGCTCGCGCTGCCAAGGGGCGAGCCTGGGCGAGTACTTCTCGATGAAATAGAGCAGGTTCTCCTGCGGCTCCGCGGGAAAGTCCTGGGTCGCCTCCTTGGCTTGAGCCTTCTCGCGAGCCGGCAGTGTGCGCCAGATCTCGTCGTGCATCTTCCAGGCGTACGCCTCGCGCTCGACCGCGCGCGCGCGCTCCTCCGCGGCCGAGAGCGGCGCGGGATGCTGGTAGCGGTTGACGCCGAAATCCTGCAGGGCGTGGCAGGAATCGAGCGTCTCCTCCACCGCGCCGATGCCGTACTTCTCCTCGCACTCCATGACGAATTTGCGCGCGAACACCATGTAATCGATGATCGCGTCGGCGCTCGTCCACTGGCGGAAGAGGTAGTTGCCCTTGAAGAAGGAGTTGTGGCCGTACGAGGCATGCGCGATCACCAGCGCCTGCATCGGCATGCTGTTCTCTTCCATCAGGTAGGCGATGCAGGGATCGGAGTTGATCACGATCTCGTAGGCGAGGCCCCGCGCCCCGCTGCGGTAGCTCTGCTCGTTCCTGATGAACTCCTTGCCGAACCTCCAGTGCGGATAGCCGATCGGCAGGCCGTTGGACGCATAGCCGTCCAGCATCTGCTCGGAGGAAATGATCTCGATCTGGTTGCTGTAGCAGTCCAGGCCGAACTCGTCGACGGCGACCTTGCGGATCTCCCGGTCGTATTCCTCGATCAGCTCGAAGGTCCACTCGCCGCCGCGCGAGATCGGCCGCCGTTCGTCGACCAGGGCAGACATCGCCGCGGGCATCGC
>CAZZDV010000227.1:0-2317 GCA_964652785.1 uncultured Bordetella sp. | reverse complement strand
GCGGACATTGTCGCGGACATTGTTTTGGTGCTCATTGCACTTCCCGCTTGAACAGGTCGCGCAGCACCGGGTAGATCTCGCGGCGCTCGCGCACTTCGCGCATCGCGAAGTGTTCGGCGGTGATGCGCTTGTACGAGGAGGCCAGCGTCGAGAGCGGCGTGAGCATGTCCGGCACCTCGATGTACGCGTAGTAGCGCGCGAGGGGCAGCAGCTCCTTCTCGAGGAAGCCGCGGCTCTTCTCCGGGTCTGCCCCGAAGGCGTCGCCGTCGGAAACCTGCGCGCCGTAGATGTTCCAGCTCGATGACGGGTAGCGTGCCTGGACGATCTGGTGCATCAGCTCGAGCGCCGAGTACACCACCGTGCCACCGGTCTGCGGGTCGTGGAAGAAATGCTCCTCGTCGACTTCCTCGGCGTTCTCGGTGTGGCGGATGAAGACCACGTCGACCTTCTCGTACTTGCGCGCGAGGAACAGGTACAGCAGCGTGTAGAAACGCTTGGCGAGGTCCTTCTTCTGCTCGTCCATGGAGGCCGAGACGTCCATGAGGCAGAACATCACCGCCTGCGTGATCGGCTGCGGCACCGTGATGCGGTGCCGGTAGCGCAGGTCGATCTCGTCGAGGAAGGGCACGCGCGACAGGCGCCGCTTGTACTCGGTGATCTCCATCTGCATGAGCTCTTCGAGCTGCTCGGAGTCGCCCTCCAGCGGCAGCGCGTTTAGCTGCGCGCGCGCGTCCTCGTGCTGGCGCCTGACCCCGGCGCGCAGCGCGATGCGGCGACCGAGCGCGTTGCGAAGCGAGCGCACCACCGAGAGGTTGGTGGCCCCGCCGTAGCGCGTGTAGCCCGCGCGCTTGAGCTTGCGGTCGGCGACGGTGCCGGTCACGTTGCGCGCGAGGTTCGGGAGCTCCAGGTCGTCGAAGAAAAGCTTCATGAACTCTTCGCGCGACAGCGAGAACTCGAAGCTGTCGCTGCCCTGGCCCTGGCCCGAGCCGCCTTCGCCGCCCTTGCCCGCGCCGCCCCCGGGGCGCTGGATGCGGTCACCCTGGTTGAAGGTGCGGTTGCCCGGGTGGACCATTTCGCGGTCGCCGCCGTGCCCGTGCCGGAAGGCCGGCTCGGACACGTCCTTGACCGGGATGCGCACGTCCCCGCCCTGCTCCATGTCCTTGATGGAGCGGTCGGAGACCATCGCGTCGATCGCGCGCTTGACCTGCTCGCTGTAGCGGCGGATGAAGCGCTCCCGGTTGGTCGCGCTCTTGCCCTTGTCGTTGAGCCTTCTGTCGATGATCATGGACATGGCCGTTCTCCTGTAGGTATCCCGAACTACTGTGACTTGCGCACGCGCAGGTACCACTCGCACAACAGGCGCACCTGCTTTTCCGTGTAGCCCTTCTCCACCATGCGGGCGACGAAGCTTTCGTGCTTCTTGCGGTCCTCGCTGGAGGCCTTGGCGTTGAACGAGATCACCGGCAGCAGCTCCTCGGTGTTCGAGAACATCTTGCGCTCGATCACCTCGCGCAGCTTCTCGTAGCTCGTCCACGTCGGGTTCTTGCCGCCGTTCTGGGCGCGGGCGCGCAGCACGAAGTTGACGATCTCGTTGCGGAAATCCTTCGGGTTCGCGATGCCCGCGGGCTTCTCGATCTTCTCGAGCTCGGAGTTGAGCTGCGAGCGCTCGAAGCTCTCGCCGGTCTCCGGGTCGCGGTAGTCCTCGTCCTGGATCCAGTAGTCGGCGAACGTCACGTAGCGGTCGAAGATGTTCTGGCCGTACTCCGAGTACGACTCGAGGTACGCGGTCTGGATCTCCTTGCCGATGAACTCGGCGTAGCGGCTGCCGAGGTAGCTCTTGATGAAGTCGAGGTACCGGCGCTGCGTGTCCTCGGGCAGCTGCTCGCGCAGCAGGCGCTGCTCCAGCACGTACATGAGGTGGACAGGATTTGCGGCAATCTCGGTCTGGTCGTGGTTGAACACCGCCGAGAGCACCTTGTACGAGAAGCGCGTCGACAGGCCCTCCATGCCCTCGTCCATGCCGGCGTAGTCGCGGTACTCCTGGTAGGACTTGGCGTTCGGCTCCACGTCCTTGAGGTTCTCGCCGTCATACACGCGCAGCTTGGAGTAGATGCTCGAGTTCTCGGGCTCCTTGAGACGCGAGAGCACGGCCACCTGCGCCATCATCTCCAGCGTGCCCGGCGCGCAGGGCGACTCGGCCAGCGAGCTGTTGCGCAGGAGCTTCCTGTAGATGTTCACTTCCTCGGACACCTGCAGGCAGTACGGCACCTTCACGATGTAGACCCGGTCGAGGAACGCCTCGTTGTTCTTGTTGTTG
>CAZZDV010000226.1:0-6539 GCA_964652785.1 uncultured Bordetella sp. | reverse complement strand
GGTTATATCGAGCGCTTCACCCGCGATACGGTCGGCGCGAACGCTTGATATGGCCCGCCCGGTCGCCCATAATGAGATATACGCCTGATATATCAGAAGGCGAGCCGTAAAAGGAGACCCCGCCATGATGTCCGAACGTCAGAAGCTGTTCCGCGAGGAGTACAAGGCGCGGATCCATCCCTGGTACAACGGCCTGGTGCATATCGGAGTGATCTACGTCGTGGCGATCTCCGTCATTGTCTGGTGCGTCGCGCAGACCGAGGGCGCCAGCTGGGAATGGCTGCTGATCGTGCCGGTGTTCTTCTTCTCGAACCTGTTCGAGTGGTGGATCCACAAGTACGTGATGCACCGCCTGGTGGACGTCTGGGCCCTGCGCGCCATCTACGACCGGCACACCCGCGAGCACCACGTCTATTTCACCGACGGCCACATGACGGTGGACACCACGCGCGAGTTCCGCATCATCTTCTTCCCGTGGCGGGCGTTGTTCACGTTTATCGGCATGGGCATCCCCGCGGCGCTCGTCCTCGGCTGGCTGATCAACCCGAATGCCGGCTACATCCTGCTGGTGACCATGGTCGGCCAGTACCTCATCTACGAGACCTTCCACTACTTCTGCCATTCGCACGAGAACTGGTTCGTGCGCAACATGCCGCTCGTCAACACCATCCGCAGGCACCATGCGGCCCACCACAACCTGGGCATCATGATGGAAGTCAACATGAACCTGACGTTCCCGATCGCGGACTGGGTCATGGGATCGAGCGACCTGAAGCGCGGCCTGGTCGGCCACCTGTTCAACGGCTACAACGAGAAGTACATCAAACCGGAACTCAGGGAGACGATCGCGAAGCACTCGCTCAAAGATCTCCCGCTTACGCAGCAGCCGGCCTGAACGCCACCCACCACCAGGAGGAGACGAAATGAAGAAACGCGAATTTTTGCAGGCCGGAGCGGCTGCGGCCGTTTTGGCACTGCCGGCCGCAAGCGTGCGGGCACAAGGCGCCACGTACAACTGGAAGATGGCCACCGGCTGGGCAGGCGGGCCGCTCATGGACATCGGCTCCAAGGCGTTTGCCGAGAAGATGGACCAGTTCTCCGGCGGGCGCTTCAAGATCCAGGTGTTCCCGGGCGGCGCGCTCGGCAACGCGCTCAAGGTGCCGGACACGGTCAAGAATGGCGTGGCCGAATTGGGCCATACCTGGATCGGGTGGGACTGGGGCAAGGACCCCACCACCGCCCTTTTCGGCGGCTACGCAGGCTCGTTCGACACCGAACGCATGCTCCACTGGCTGTATGAAGCCGGCGGCGCGGACATGCAGCGCAAGTACCGCGACGAAGCCGAAGGCATCGTCTCGATCCCGATGTTCATCCGCACGGCGGAAGCCTTCCTGCACTCGAGAAAGCCCGTCCGCACGCTGGCCGACCTCAAGGGCCTCAAGATCCGCACCGCGGGCGCCTGGCTCGAAATGGCCAAGGACCTCGGGGCAGCTCCGGTCACTACCGCGGGCGGTGACGTGTTCCCGATGCTCGAGCGCGGCGCGATCGACGCGACCGAGTGGGGCACGCTGTACGAGAACATCTCGATGGGCTTCCACAAGGTGGCCAAGTACATCATCTACCCGGGAGTCCACCAGCCCACTGCCCCGTTCGAGCTTTGCATCAACAAGGATGCGTGGGCAAAGCTGTCGGACGCGGACAAGAAGCTGGTCGAGACCATCGCCAAGCTGGTCACCTTCGACACCTGGCTCAAGATCGGCCAGGAGGACGCCAAGGCGCTGGAGTTCTACAAGAAAGCCGGCAACACGATCATCGAGCTCTCCCCCGAGGTGCAGTACGCCGGGCGCAAGATCGGGCTGGACTGGGCCGAGAAGACCGCCAAGGAGAACAAGTACCCGTGGTTCGCCAAGGTGCACGCGAGCCAGAAAGAGCTCGACGCCCTGTGGAAAGGCGCTTCGGGTTGGCGGACCGTGAAGGTCAAGGGCTGAGCATTCTTCAAGCAGAAGATGGGGCGCGCAAGGCGCCCCATCTTCGTTTTGGCCCCTGGAAAAACAATAAGAAGAGGAAACCCGCGCCATGGATGCGCTCGTAAGGTCGATTGAACGCGTTACCGGCAGCATCGGCATCCTGGCCTCGCTGGTCATCGTGCCGCTGGTGCTGGCCACCTGTTTTGAGGTCTTCGCCCGTTACCTGTTCGGCTCGCCCACCGTCTGGGCCTACGAGGTCGGCTATATCCTGACGGGCTCCCATTTCCTCCTCGGCATGGCTTACACCCTGCAGACGGGGGACCACATCCGCATCGACATCTTCAGCACCAGGTTCGGCTCGCGCACGCGGGCCTTGATCGACCTGCTGGGCTACACCATCACATTCCCGCTCATGCTCTGGCTCACCTACGCGCTGTTCCAGCATCTCGCGACCGGGTACCTGCGCAACGAGCACAGCGGCCAGTCGGCGATGAACCTGCCGGTGTGGCCTTTCAGGCTCGTGTTCCTCGTGGCGTTCACGCTGTTCGCGCTGCAGATCCTCGCCGAGATCGTCAAGACGGTGCGCGGCTACAAGGCCGCGGGCCGGGCGGGGGACGTGCCCTGATGGACTACCTGCCCTTCCTGATGCTGCCGGTGGCCTTCGCCCTGATGTTCCTGGGGATCCACGTCGCCTTCGCCCTGATGATCACCGCGGTGCTGTTCGGCCTGGGCATCTTCGGCAACCGCGTGATCTTCCAGTTCATCGAGAAGATCGAGGACATCTCCTCCAACTTCGTGTTCGCCGCGGTGCCCCTGTTCGTGTTCATGGGCGCGATGCTGGAAAAATCCGGCATCGCGGAGAAGCTTTTCGAGGCGATCCACATCTGGACCCGGCGCCTGCCGGGCGGCCTCGCGATCGCCACCATCGTGATGTGCATCATCTTCGCGGCCTCCAGCGGCGTGATCGGCGCGACCGAGTCGGTCGTGGGCCTGCTCACGATCCCGGCCATGCTGCGCTACAAGTACGACAAGCCGTTGATCTCCGGCACCATCTGCGCCGGAGGGTCGCTGGGGACGATCATCCCCCCGTCGGTGGTGGCGGTGGTGATGGGGCCGCTGGCGAACGTTTCGGTGGGCGACCTGCTCTACGGCATGGTGTTCCCGGGCCTGATCATGGCCTTCCTCTACATCGTCTACATCCTCACGCTTTGCATCCTCAAGCCGGAAAGGGGCCCGCGCATCCCGCCCGAGCCGGGCGACCCCACTTTCCAGGAAAAAGTCTGGATCACCGCGCGCAACCTCGTGCCGCCGCTTTTCATGATCTTCGCGGTGCTCGGCTCGATCCTCTTCGGCTGGGCCTCGCCCACCGAAGCCGCGGCGATCGGGGCCCTCGCCTCGGTCGGCCTCACGGTGCTTTACGGCCGCTTTGCCTGGGGCGGGCTGTACGAGGCCCTCATCAAGACGCTCAAGATCACCACCATGATCATGACGGTGCTGCTCGCGGGCACGTTGTTTACCGGCGTGTTCATCGGCGGCGGCGGCATCAACACCGCCAACGTCCTCATCAACAAGCTGCAGCTCACGCCGTGGATGCTGCTCGGCCTGCTGATGCTGATCATCTTCATCGCCGGGTTCTTCCTCGACTGGATCTCGATCGTGCTGATCTTCGTGCCGCTCTTCACGCCGCTGATCGTGGCCGCGGGGTTCGACCCGATCTGGTTCCTGATCCTCTTTCTCATCATGATCCAGACCTCCTACCTGTCCCCGCCGATGGCGCCGGCGATCTTCTACCTGCGCGCCGTGGCGCCACCAGAGATCACGATCAAGGACATGTACTGGGGTGTCGTCCCTTTCGTCGCCCTGCAATGCATTACGCTCGTCATCGTGATGATTTTTCCGAAGGTGGTCACCTACCTGCCGACGGTGATGCTGAACTTCAAGTAAGGAGGTTTCCAATGACACCCGAACAGATCCTCGCCATTCCCCCGCGCGTGCTGAAACAGTCGCAACGCGAGGCCTATTTCAACGACGGCTTCATCATCCTCGAGAAAGTCATCGGCGATGACTGGATCAAAAAACTGCGCGACGCCACGGACGAGTTGATCGAGCGCAGCCGCAAGGTCACGAAATCGGACACCGTCTACGATCTCGAGCCCGACCACACGCCCGGCAATCCACGCCTGCGCCGCGTCTCGAACCCGGTCGAGCACCACCCGGTGTTCTGGGAGTACTGCACCAAGTCGCCCATGCCCGACATCGTGGCCGACCTCGTGGGGCCGGACGTCAAGTTCCACCACTCCAAGCTCAACTTCAAGTGGGCGCAGGGCGGCGAGGAGGTGAAGTGGCACTACGACATCTCATTTTGGCCGCACACCAATTATTCGCCGCTGACCATCGGCACCTACATCTACGACTGCACGATGGACCAAGGGCCGGTGGGCTTCATCCCCAAGAGCCACGAGATCGACCCGGTGCTCAGCCAGTACGATGCCGACGGCAAGTGGGTCGGCTGCCTGTCGGACGAGGACATCGCGAAGATCCATACCGAGAAGGCTGTTTACGCGGTGGGTCCGGCGGGCTCGCTCACGCTGCACAACTGCCGCACGATTCACGGCTCCCCGCGCAACGATTCAGTCCTCGGCCGCCCGCTCCTGCTGTACACGCTGACGTCGGCCGACGCCTTCCCGTACACCGTGAACCCGATCAAGCCGAAGCACGACCAGGCCATCATCCGAGGCAAGCGCGCGCAGTTCGCGCATCACGATCCGCGCCCGTGCCTGCTCCCGCCCGACTGGTCGGGCGGCTACACCTCGATCTTCGCCCTGCAGCAGAAGGAGGAGGAGACCGGTTCCACAATGTAGCCGCGGTTCCACGATGTAGCCGCGGTTCCACGATGTAGCCGCGGCTACTGCGCCGCGAGGAGGCGCTTCAACTTCTCGGCCTCCTCTGGATTCATCGTGTAGCTGTGCTCGGCATCGGGAAACTGCCCGCCGCGCACTTCCGCAGCGTAGGTCTTGAGCGCATTCACCGCGATCTCGGAGACATTCGCGTAGCGCTTGGTGAATTTCGGCTTGAACTGGTCGAACACGCCCAGCAGGTCGAAGGCCAGCAGCAGCTGCCCGCAACTCGCCGGCCCCGCGCCGATGCCGAAGGTAAAGATGTCCACCGCCGCATCGACCGCCTCGGCCACCGGCGCCGGCACCGCCTCGATCTCGAACCCGATGCAGCCGGCCTCCTCGATCGCGCGGGCGTCATCGACGATCTTCATCGCCTCCTGCGCGGTCTTGCCCTGCAGCTTGAATCCGCCGTACTGGTGAACGAAGTGCGGGCACATGCCGACGTGGCTCATGACCGGCACGCCCGCATCCGCGATCGCCTTGAGGATGGGGAACTTGTCGCGTCCGCCCTGCATCTTCACGCAGTCGACCGCGCCCTCCTTCATGAACCGCAGCGCGTTGCCCACGGCAACGTCCGGGTTGGCGTAGCTGCCATAGGGCATCGCGACCAGATTAAATGTGTTCGGCGCGCCCCGCCGCACCGCCAGGCAGTGCTGGATCATCATGTCCACGGTCACGGGGAGCGTGTTGGAGAAACCGTAGCTCACCATGCCCAGGCTGTCACCGATGCCGATGATGTCCAGGCCCGCCCGCTCTGCCCACACGGCCGACGGGTAGTCCGGGATCGAGGCCATCACGAGCTTGCGACCGGCCTTCTTCGCTTCCTTGAGGTCCGGGACGGTCAGCTTTTTCCGCTCTTCGGCCATGTTGTGCTCCTTTGTCAGGCCTGCGCGGCCGTTTCGAAGTTCCGCGGCCGCGCGAGCTTCGAGCCCTGCCAGGCCTTGAACGCCGCCCGCTCGTATTGCGGCGGCACCGGCACCGTGGTGCCGAAATGCTCGGCCGCGTGCCAGACCCAGCGCGGGTTGTCGAGGAAAGCGCGCGCCATCGCCACCATGTCGGCCTTGCCCGAGGCGACGATTTCTTCCGCCTGGTCCGGGTCGGCGATCATGCCGACCGCGCGCACGGCCATCTCCGGCACCGCCTTCTTCACCGCCGCGGCCAGCGGCACCTGGTAGTTCGGCCCGATCGCGTAGCGCGTCTGTCCCAGCAGCGCGCCGCTCGAAACGCACACATAGTCGAAGCCGATCTTCTTCAGCTCTTTGGTGAAGGCGATGGTGTCCTCGATCGTCGCGCCCTCCTCGTGCCAGTCGTGGCCCGAGATGCGCGCGCCCAGGCACCGCTCCTTCGGCCAGGCTTCGCGCAGCGCGCGGGCCACCTCGAGCGGAAAGCGCATGCGGTTCTCTAGCGAGCCGCCGTACTCGTCGGTGCGCTGGTTGGAGAGCGGCGAGAAGAACTGGTGCAGGAGATACCCGTGCGCCGCATGCAACTCGACCGCGTCCAGGCCGAGGCGCAGCGAGCGCTTGGCGGCAGCGCCGAAGGCCTCGACGAGCGCCTTGATCTCCGCGACCGTGGCCGCGTGCGGCGTATGCCAGCCGGGCCGCGTCTCGTACGGCAGCGCCGAGGGCGCAACGGTCTCCCACGGGTCCTGCGTGGGCTCGACGCATGTGCCTTGGGT
>CAZZDV010000225.1:0-6576 GCA_964652785.1 uncultured Bordetella sp. | reverse complement strand
TCATTGCTCGATTCTACCGGCCCGGACATCGCAACACACCAGTCCTGCTGCGTTGCACGATTGACCATATGCGCATGTGCTCATATATTCGCTGCGTTTCGGTCGAGAGGGTGGACGAATGGATGAATTGGACCCGGTCTTCAATGCAGTAGCCTCCTACTTCAGCGTCCTGTCGGAGCCGACGCGCCTGCGCATCATGCATTCGATCTGCGAGACCGAGAAAACGGTGTCGCAGATCGTGGATGAGATCGGCGCCACCCAGACCAATGCGTCGCGCCACCTCAGCCTGATGCACCGCGCGGGCGTGCTCGCGCGCCGCAAGGAAGGCAACCTCGTGTATTACCGCGTGGCCGATGTGGCGATGGTCGAGATCTGCCGCACCGTGTGCAACCAGATCGCGGGCAGCCTGGACGAGAAGAAGCCGCTCAGGCGGGAGCTCCTGCGCCTCCTTCCGCCCCCCAAGAAACGCGCTGCCGCCTGATGAGCGGTTCGAGGACCCCGCAGAAAGCCGGCCGGATCCGGCCCGCGCCGGAGCAGCGCCGGTCTTTCCTGCGCAAATCCATCGGGCTGGCCGGTGGAACCGCCGCTGCGCTCCTTGGCGCGCGCGCACACGCACAACCCGCGGGCGATCCGGCGATCCTCAATCTGCCAGCCCATTCGACCGGCCTGGGACAACCGGTCGCGGCGCGCGGTTACGGGTCGCCTTCGGTGCACGAGCAGAACCTGCAGCGCCGCGAAAGCCCCGGGCTCACGCGCGTCCCGCAGGCTTCGGTCGCCTTCGCCCCACTGCAGGGATTCTTCGGGATCATCACGCCCAACGGCCTGCATTTCGAGCGCCACCACCAGGGCTGGTGGGACATCGATCCGCGCCAGCACCGGCTGATGGTGATGGGCATGGTGAGGAACCCGAAGGTCTACACCATGGACGACCTGATGCGCCTGCCCTCGGTTTCGCGCATCCATTTCATCGAGTGCGGCGCGAATACCGGCATGGAGTGGGGCAATGTCGCGGTGCCGAGCGTCCAGTACACGCACGGCATGCTGTCGTGCTGCGAATTCACCGGCGTGCCGCTCTCAGCGCTGCTGGAAGATTGCGGTTTCGATGCGCAGCGCGCGAAGTTCGTGCTTGCCGAAGGCGCGGACGGATCGGGACTGACGCGCACGATTGCCATCGAGCGCGCGCTGGACGACACCCTTGTTGCCTGGGGCATGAACGGCGAGATGCTGCGTCCGGAGAACGGCTACCCGTTGCGGCTGGTCGTGCCCGGCGTGCAGGGCGTGTCGTGGGTGAAATGGCTGCGCCGGATCGAAGTCGGCGACCAGCCCTGGCATACGCGCGAGGAGGCGCTCCACTACATCGACCTCATGCCCGACGGCCGGCATCGCCAATTCACGGCGGTGCAGGAGGCGAAATCGGTGATTACGACTCCTTCGGGCGGCCAGCAACTGCTAGACAAGGGGTTCTACAACGTCACCGGTCTTGCGTGGTCCGGGCGCGGGCGCATCAAGCGGGTCGATGTCTCGACCGATGGCGGGCGCAACTGGCGTGTGGCGCGTCTCGAGTCGCCGGTGCTCACCAAGGCGCTGACGCGCTTCTCGCTTGGCTGGAACTGGGAAGGCGGTCCGGCCATCCTGCAAAGCCGCGCGATCGACGAGACCGGCTACGTGCAGCCGAAGATCAACCAGCTTCGCGCGGTGCGCGGCACGCGCTCGATCTATCACAACAATGCAATCCAGTCCTGGCAGGTGGCGCAGTCGGGCGAGGTCAGCAATGTCCAGGCTTATTAGCCTCATCGTTGCGGTGTTGTTCGCGGGTGCTGCGATTGCGCAGCCCAGGTACCCGGGCATCGGCCGCACGGCCACGCCGGAGGAGATTCGCGCCTGGGATATCGACGTTCGCCCCGACTTCAAAGGCCTGCCCCCGGGTGCGGGCAGCGTCAAGCGAGGCCAGGATGTCTGGGACACCCAGTGCGCAAGCTGCCACGGCACGTTCGGCGAATCGAATGTCGTATTCGCACCGGTGGTCGGCGGCACCACGAAAGCCGACGAGTCCACGGGCCGCAGCGCAGCCTTGCAAGAGCCCCGGTACGGCCGCACTACGCTCATGAAACTGCCGCATATTGCCTCGCTCTGGGACTACATCAATCGCGCGATGCCGTGGAACGCGCCGAAGACGCTGAGCGTGGAGGAAGTCTATGCGGTGACGGCGTACATCCTGCATCTTGGCGGCCTCGTGCCCGAGGATTACGTCCTCTCGCAGGCCACCATGGCCGACGTGCAGAAGCGCCTGCCCAACCGCAACGGCATGACCCGCGCGCACGGCCTGTGGGAAACGAAGGGCGCGCCTGACGTGAAGAACACAGCCTGCATGCGGGACTGCGAGACTTCGGGAAAGATCGCCTCCCAGCTACCCGATTACGCGCGCAACGCCCATGGCGACCTGGCCCTGCAGCACCGGATCGTTGGCGCAGTCCGCGGGGCACAGACCGCGCCGGGGCCGGCGGTTGCCGCAGCATCGCCTGCCTCGAACCCCGCGCAGGTGCTGGCCGAGAAATCGGGTTGCCTCGCCTGCCATGGCGTCACCGCGAGAATGGTGGGTCCGGGGCTGCGCGAAGTCGCGGCAAAGTACAAGGGCCATGCGGGGGCGGAGTCAACGCTCGCGGCTAGAGTGAAAGGGGGCGGTGTCGGAATCTGGGGACAGATCCCGATGCCGCCGAACGAGCGCATGCCCGACGATGAGATTCGAACGCTGGTAAAGTGGATCTTGAGCGGCGCGGGCCAGCAATAACGCCATAGCTACCTGGAGCAAGTCATGAACGTGAAACGCAGAAGCACATTGAAAGCCGGAGGCAGCGCGGGACTTCTCGCACTGCTGGCGGCGGCCGGCATCATCAGCCCCGGCGAAGTCCTCGCGGCGGACTGGAACAAGGCGGCCTTCGAAGGCAAGAGCATGCAGGACGCGCTCAAGGCGCTCGGCGCTTCATCGCCGGCGACATCGTCCGACATCGTGATTCGCGCGGCCGACATCGCGGAGAACGGCGCGGTGGTCCCGGTCGGCGTCGAAAGCAGGATTCCGGGCACGCAATCGATTTCAATCCTGGTCGACAAGAACCCGAGTGCCCTGGCCGCAAGTTTCGACCTGCCCGCGGGCACCGAGCCGTCGGTCACCACGCGCGTCAAGATGGGCCAGACCTCGGACGTGTACGCGCTGGTAAAAGCCGACGGGAAGTTCTACATGGCGAAAAAGGAAATCAAGGTAACCCTCGGCGGATGTGGAGGCTGACATGGCAGACCCGATGCGCATACGCGCGAGTGAAAAAGGCGGCATCGTTAACGTGAAGGTGCTCATGAGCCACGAGATGGAGACCGGCCAGCGCAAGGACGGCTCGGGCAAGATCGTGCCGGCCCATTTCATCCAGAGCGTCACGGCTACCCACAACGGCAAGACCGTGCTGCTGGCCCACTGGGGCCCGGCGGTGTCGAAGAACCCGTTTCTCGAATTCAATTTCAAGGGCGGGCAGAAAGGCGACAAGGTCCAGGTCACCTGGACCGACAACAAGGGCGACAAACGCACCGACGAAGCCGCGATCAGTTAAAAGCGGCGCGGTTACAAGGAGGAACACCCATTGAAGGTCCAGTTGCACAAAGCAGTCGGCGGCGTGCTGGCGGCCTGCGCCGCGCTCGCCGCATTTCCCGTAGGCGTCACCGCGCAGTCGGCGGTCGACGAAATCGCCAAATATCGCCAGCAGCTCCAGGACGGCAACCCGGCCGAGCTGTGGGAAGCGCGCGGCGAGGACCTCTGGAAGCAGAAGCGCGGCCCGAAGAGCGTGTCGCTAGAGCGTTGCGATCTCGGCAAAGGCGCGGGCGTGGTCAAGGGCGCCTACGCGGAGCTCCCCAAGTACTTTTCCGACGCAGACCGGGTCATGGACCTCGAAACGCGCCTCGTGCATTGCATGGTCACGCAGCAGGGCTTCACCACCGCCGATGCCACGAAGCGGACTTTCGGCGCGGGCAGCAATCGCTCCGACATCGAAGCACTGACCGCCTGGATCACCGCCGAATCGAAAGGCGTGCGCATGAACGTTGCGCTGAATCACGCCAAGGAGAAGGAGGCGTATCGGCTGGGCGAGAAGATCTTCTATTTCCGCGGTGGTTCGCACGATTTCGCGTGCGCCACCTGCCATAGCGAAACCGGCAAGCGCATCCGCCTTCAGGACCTGCCGAACCTCACCGAAAAGGCCGGCGCGCAGCTCGCGTATACGACCTGGCCCGCGTATCGCGTCTCCCAAGGCGAGCTGCGCACCTTCCAGTGGCGACTGAACGACTGCTTCAGGCAGCAGCGCTTTCCCGAACTCCAGTTCGGCTCCGAGGCTTCGGTCGCGCTGACCAGTTTCCTCGCCTTCAACGCCAACGGCGCGCCGTTCAATGCGCCCGCGATCAAGCGATAGGAGCCGGGGATGAAAAACCCATACCGCTTCGCCTGCGTATTGGCCCTGATCGCAGCGGGCTGCACGACCATGAGCGATCAGGATGTTTCCGACAAGGCCGTCGCGGTCATGAAGACCTCGTTCAACGAGCGCGGGCAGGCCAAGCTCGACCGCCTGGACCAGGACGAGGCGCAGAAGCTGTGCAGCATCCCGCCTTCGGCCGTGCTGCCCAAGGAAGTCGCGGCGCGCATCGAGGAGATCAACCTCGCGACGGTCAAGTACCCGGCGGACGGGAAGCTGCTCGGCAACTGGCGCGATGGCGAGCGTGTCGCGCAAAGCGGCATCGGCATGCAGTACTCGGACGACCCGAAGGTGCCGGCGGGCGCCAACTGCTACGCGTGCCACCAGCTCACGCAGGAAGAAATCTCTTTCGGCACGATCGGGCCGAGCCTGTACAACTTCGGCAAGATCCGCGGCAACAGCGAGGCGATCCAGCGCTACGCCTACGGCAAGATCTACAACCCGCAGGCCTACACGGCATGCTCGAACATGCCGCGTTTCGGGCACAAGCAGATCCTGACCGAGCAGCAGATCAAGGACGTGACTGCGCTGCTGATGGATCCGAACTCGCCGGTCAACAAGTAGCCGCGCCCGCTTGAACCGCCGCGAGTTCCTGCACCTGCTTGCGGTCGCGGCGGCCAGCGGCCTGCCGATCGGCGCCGCGCGCGCGCAGGCCGCTTCGTTCTACGACCTGCCGCGGTTCGGCAACGCGCATTTCCTTCATTTCACCGATTGCCACGCGCAGCTCCTGCCGGTCTGGTTCCGCGAGCCCAACGTAAATCTCGGCGTCGGGTCGATGGCCGGCCAGCCGCCCCACCTGGTCGGCGAACGATTGCTGCGCACGTTTGGCATTCCCCCCGGAACGCCGCAGGCCCATGCGTTTACGTATCTCGATTTCGAAAAGGCGGCGCGCACCTATGGCAAGGTCGGCGGTTTCGCGCACCTCGCGACGCTCGTAAAGCAACTGCGGGCCTCGCGCCCCGGCTCGCTCCTGCTCGATGGCGGCGACACGTGGCAAGGTTCGGCGACCGCGCTGTGGACGCGCGGCCAGGACATGATCGAGGCGCAGAAACTGCTCGGCGTGGACCTCATGACCGGGCACTGGGAGTTCACGCTTGGAGCGGAGCGCGTCAAAGAGGTGGTCGAGAAAGACTTCAAGGGGCACATCGAATTCCTCGCGCAGAACGTGAAGACCGCCGATTTCGGCGACCCGGTGTTCCCGTCCTATTCGATTCGCCAGATGAACGGCTCGCCGGTCGCGGTCATCGGCCAGGCTTTTCCCTACACGCCGATCGCGAATCCGCGCTACTTCGTCTCCGAATGGAATTTCGGCATCCAGGAAGAAGCGATGCAGAAGACCGTCGACGAAGTGCGCGCCAAGGGCGTCCACGCCGTGGTCCTGCTTTCGCACAACGGCATGGACGTGGATATCAAGATGGCGTCGCGCGTGCGGGGCATCGATGCGATTCTGGGCGGGCACACGCACGATGGCGTGCCTGCGCCGGTCATCGTGAAAAACCCCGGCGGGCAGACTGTGGTCACAAACGCGGGCTCGAACGCAAAATTTCTCGGCGTGCTCGACCTCGACATCCGGGGAGGCAAGGTCGCGGACTTCCGCTATGCGCTCCTGCCGGTGTTTGCCAACCTGTTGCCCCCCGACGCCGCGATGCAGGCGCTGATCGAGAAAGTGCGCGCCCCGTACAAGGACAAGCTCGCCGAGCGTCTCGCCCTCACCGAGGGCCTCCTCTACCGGCGGGGCAATTTCAACGGCACCTTCGACCAGCTCATCCTCGAAGGGCTCATGGCGGTCAAGGACGCCGAGATCGCGTTCTCCCCGGGATTCCGATGGGGCACGAGCCTGCTGCCCGGACAGCCGATCCTCATGGAGCACCTGATGGACCAGACCGCCATCACCTACCCGTACACGACGGTCACAGAGATGACCGGAGAGATGATCAGGACGGTGCTCGAAGACGTCTGCGACAACCTTTTCAATCCCGATCCGTACTACCAGCAGGGCGGCGACATGGTGCGCGTCGGCGGCCTCACGTATGCTTGCGACCCGCACGCGAAGATGGGCGCCCGCATC
>CAZZDV010000224.1:0-6584 GCA_964652785.1 uncultured Bordetella sp. | reverse complement strand
ACCGACTGCGGGTCGAGCGCGGCACAAAGGCGGTCGTCGTGTGTGAGGGACTGGTTCATGGGATCGATATCAGCTCCAGCGCGCATCGCGTTTCTCGCGGTAAGCGCGCATGGCTTCGGCAAAGTCCCCCGAAGCGAGCCCCGTGCTTTGAAAATCCATGTACAGCGCAAGCGCCGCTTCGAAATCCGCGGTCGCGACGAGATTCATCGCGCGCTTGGTCGCGCGTGCGCCCTGTGAGGCGTTTGCGACCGTCTTCGCGACATAGGCGTCGAACTCCGTGTCGCGGTTCTCATCCGAAACGAGCCGCGTAATGAGGCCGATGCGCAGGGCTTCGTCGCCGTCGATCGGCTCGCCCCAGAGCGCAAGTTCCTTGGCGCGGCCCATGCCGACAAACTTCGCCAGCCGCCACACCGCCAAGCCGGGCAGCAAACCTTCCTTCGCCGCGGGCAGCCCGAACCTGGAAGAAGGCGTTCCGATGCGCAGGTCGCACGCGAGGCCAAGCTGCGCGCCGCCACCGAGCGAGTAGCCGTGCATCAGTGCGATCACGAGCTTGTCCATGGTCTCGATCAGGCGCAGGCACTCTTCCCAGAGCGAGAAATTGTCCGCGCCGATCTTGCCGGTGGAGAGGTCCTTGAGGTCGATGCCGGTGCAGAACGCGCGGCCTTCGCCGCGAAGCGCGAGCACGCGCACCGTGTCATCGCCCGCCGCAAGCTCGAGCGCGGCCTTGAGGTCGTGCTTGGCCGGATACGACATTGCGTTCAGCCGCTCGGGGCGGTTGAACTTGATCGTCGCGAGCTTGTCCCCGCTCGTGTAGTTCAGGTGCTCGAACTCGCGGCGCATGGTACGGGTCGAATCCGCTCAGTCGGCCTTCGCGCCGGACGCGGTCACCACCTTGCGCCACTTCTGCGATTCGGCGGCGACATACGAGGCGAAGTGCTCGGGCGAGTCGGCGATGATCGAAAGTCCCTGCGCTTCGAGCTTTTGCGCGTTCTGCGCGTCGCGCAACGCCTTCACGAACTCGGCATTCAGGCGGTCGATGACCGGCTTGGGCATGCCCGCCGGGCCGACGACGCCGAACCACGCTGTGGCTTCGTAGCCCGGGACGCCGGATTCGTCCATGGTCGGCACGTCGGGCGCGAGCGGGCTGCGCTTGATGCTGGTGACAGCGAGCCCTTTCAACTGGCCGTTCTTTGCACGCGGCAGCGCGGTGGGCAGGTTGTCGAACATCATCTGCACCTGTCCCGCGAGCAGGTCCTGCAGCGCCGGCGCGCTCCCCTTGTAAGGCACATGCGTGGCCTGCACGTTGACGGCCATCTTGAACATCTCCCCGCACAAGTGGCCGGTGGTGCCGGTGCCCATCGAGGCGAAGTTGATGGCGTTCGGCTTGGCCCTCGCGAGCGCGACCAAGTCCCTCAGGCTCGACACAGGCACGGAAGGGTGGACGAGCAGCATGTTGGGTACCGAGCCGGTATTGACGATCGGCACGATCTCCTTGTCGGCGTCGAACCCCATGTCCTTGTAGATCCACTTGTTGATCGCCAGCACGCCCACGGGGGCCATGAGGATCGTGTGGCCGTCGGGCCTGGACTTGGCGACCAGCGCCGCGCCGAGGTTGCCGCCGGCGCCGGGCTTGTTCTCCACGACCACGGTCTGGCCCAGGCCCTCGCTCAGCTTGGGCGTGAGCGTGCGCGCAATGATGTCGTTGGTGCCGCCGGGCTGGTAGGGCACGACGATGGTGATCTGCCGCGAAGGGAAAGCCTGCGCTTGCGCGAGGCTTGGCAGGGCGACAAGGATGGCTGCGGCGGCTAAACGCAATTTCATTTCGATCCCTCTGTAGAAGTTAGATATGGTTTTCGCGCGCGTGCATCAGCTAGTGCGCGCGTAGTTGACTTCCGTGCACACGTTGAGCACGGCCTGGCGCTTCTCGTTCTTCACCGCGTGCAGCGCGCGCTTGAGGGCGGGCAGCATGTCGGCGGGGCTCTCGACGCGCTCGCCGTAGCCGCCGCTCGCGCGCACGATCTCCTCGAAGCGCGGCGAGGGCTCGAGCACCGAGAACGGGGGCTTCTCGGCGGCGGCGGCGTGGCCCTTGGGATACATGCCGAGCGTGGCGCGATGCACTGCGCTCCAGCGCGCGTTGTTGTTGATGACGTAGAGCACCGGCAGGCCGTGGGCCTCGCCGACGAAATGCGTCGGGGTGGGATTGCCGAACATGTACGCGCCGTCGCCGATTGCGCAGATCACCGTGGCATCGGGCCGTCCGAGCTTGGCGCCGAGCGCCGCGCCCATGGCCCATCCCAGGCCGCCCGAGGGCGGGTGCGAGAAGTAGCGTCCGGGCTGGTCGATGGAAAGCTCTTCGAGCACCAGTGGGTACTCGTTGATGATGATGGTGTTTTCATCGGCCACCGCGTTGATGCAGTGGGTCATCCACTTGGTCGAGATCTGCCCGGAGGTGACCGAGGTCCCCGGCGCCATGCGCATGCGCTTGCGGTAGTCCGCGGATTGCTCCGACACGGCTGCGCGGCGCGCGGCGATCTTGGTTGCCGAACCCGCGTAGCGCCCGGTGCGCTCGGCCAGCCGGTCGAGCGTCGGCGCAAGGCTGCCTGCGAGCGCGATATCGGTACGAAAGCCGCGGACCGGATAGCGCGCGAAGAGTGGATCGGTGCCCAGGTGCACGACCATGCAGTCGGGTTTGAGCTTGGCGGTATCCGGGATCCACGGCACGTCGCTGTCGACCACGAGGATCAGGTCGGCATCGGGAATCATGCCGTGCGGATCGAAGCCGCAATTCATCGGGTGCTCGGTAGGCAGCGCGAGGTAGCGCGGCCGGTACTGGATGACGGGCAGCGCAAACGCCTCCGCAAGTCGCGTGAGCGCCTGCGCGGATTCGGCTGTGCGCCCGCCGTTCGAGGTGATGACGAGCGGGCTCTTCGCCGCGCCCAGCAGCTTGGCCACTTCCTCGAGCGTGTCGGGATCGGCCGAGGGCGGGCTCATCGGCGCGATGGTCGTGCGCTTGCCGATCTTCGTCTCGCCCATCGCGGAGGCCAGCACTTCCCGCGGAAGCGTGAGGTACACCGGGCCGCACGGCTCGCTCTTGGCGATCGCGAGCGCGCGGTCGACCACCGACTCGACCTGCGAGTGATGGCGCAGCTCGTAGTCCCACTTGACGAACTCGCGCAGCATGCCGCCCTGGTCGAACTGCTCCTGCGCCCAGTTGATGAAGTTGTTGCGCGAGCCCAGCAGGCCGCTTTCGGTGATCGGCGTGCGGCCGGCGGTGAAGAGGATCGGGATATTCTGGCGGGCGGCGTTGAAGATCCCGTTGATCGAGTTCGCGGTGCCAAGACCCACGTGGACCATCATGGCCTGCGGGCGCCCGGTGACCATGTAGTAGCCGTGCGCCATGGCGACCCCCACGTTTTCGTGCGGGACGATGATCGGCTCGGGCATCTGCCAGCCCAGGGCGCGGCCTTTGGCCAGGGCCTCTACCAGGGGCGGGAAGTCGGTGCCGGAGTTGCCGAACAGGTAGTCGATGTCCCGCGAAGCAAGGAGGGCCAGATACGCTTCTGCGACTGTTTCAGGTTTGAATTCAACGGGCTGGCCTGTTTTCATGATATCTCCGAGGGTCGCTAAAGTTCTTTGTAAGAACACATGTTTGACTGATGAACCTATCGTACGCCGCGCACCCAAGGCGTCAAGACGCTGTTCCGCAAATGTGCGCCAACGCCATTTTGTCAAAATTATTTTGTCAGGTAGAATTCCCCGGATGAACTGCGCAGAACGTCTTGTCGAGATTTTCGGCAGCCAGGCGGACGTCGCCCGGGCCTTCCAGCTCGACCGCGCGGTGGTCAACAACTGGGTGAAGACCGGCTATGTGCCCGCGCGCTGGGCCATGGAAGTCGAGCAGCTCACCAATGGCCGCATCCTGGCCATCGACGTGCTGAACGACGCGGCCGCAAGAAAACCCGTTCGAGTGAAATCCAGGCCCGACGATTTCGTCGGCGCCGTCCATGGGAGTGATGCCATGCTCAAGTTTGCCCCGGCGAAACGCATCCAGTCTTTCCATCCCCCGCAGCGCACGCTGATGGGCCCCGGCCCGACGGAGATCCATCCGCGCGTGCTCACGACGATGAGCCAGCCGGCGATCGGCTACCTCGACCCGATCTTCGTCGAGATGATGGAAGAGCTGAAGTCACTCTTGCGCTACGCCTACCAGACAAAGAATCCGCTCACGTTCCCGCTTTCGGGCCCCGGGTCGGTGGGCATGGAGTACTGCTTCGTCAACATGGTGGCGCCCGGCGACAAGGTCGTCGTCTGCCGCAACGGTGTGTTTGGCGGCCGCATGATCGAGAACGTCGAGCGCGCAGGTGGCGTGCCGGTGATCGTCGAGGATAAGTGGGGCGAGCCGGTCGACCCGCAGAAGCTCGAGGACACGCTCAAAGCGAACCGCGACGCCAAGGTCGTCGCGTTCGTGCACGCGGAAACCTCCACGGGCGTGCAGTCCGATGCCAAGACGCTGGTCGCGCTCGCGCACAAGCACGACATGCTCACGATCGTCGATGCGGTGACCTCGCTTGGCGGCACGCCGGTGCTGGTCGACGAATGGGGCATCGACGCGATCTACTCCGCGAGCCAGAAATGCCTGTCGTGCACGCCCGGCCTGTCGCCGGTGTCGTTCTCGGAGCAGGTCGTCGAGCGCGTCAAGGCGCGCAAGGACAAGATCCACAGCTGGTTCATGGACATGAACCTGCTGCTCGGCTACTGGGGCGCGACCAACCGGACGTACCACCACACCGCGCCGACGAATTCGCTCTTCGCCTTGCACGAAGCGCTGCTGCTGATCCGCGAAGAAGGCCTCGAGAACGCCTGGGCGCGCGCGACGCGTCACCACATGGCGCTCAAGGCCGGGCTCGAGGCGATGGGCATGAAATTCCTCGTCGACCCGAAATACCAGTTGCCGCAGATGAACGCGGTGTTCTGCCCGGAGGGCGTCAACGAAGCCGAGGTGCGCAAGCGCCTGCTGAACGAATTCAACCTCGAGATCGGCGCGGGCCTCGGGCCGCTCGCCGGCAAGATCTGGCGCTTCGGCCTCATGGGTTACTCGTGCCGCCCGGAAAACGTGATGGTGTGCCTGTCGGCACTCGGCTCAGTGCTCGACGACATGGGCCTGCCGGTGCATGTCGGCGACGCTGAGTCGGCCGCGCACGGTGCGTACGCGCAGATGCATGTGAAGGACGCGCAGCGGAAGAAGAAAGCCGCATAGCACCGCACCCGCCGGGGTTCTGCGACCGGCGGATGCAGGGGGGAGGCAAATGACGCTCAAGCCGTGGCTGCCCGCGATCGAGCTCGCGCTTCTGTGGCTGTGCCTGTACCTCAGCCTGAGAAACGCGCGGCGGCAGATGCTCGTGGAAATGCTGCCGAGCTCGAAGACCAGCGGGATCTTCATTGGCTTGGTCGAGGTGAAAGGCACCGCGGAATCCGAGCCGCCATTGACCAGCTACCTCGCGGACCTCCCGTGCGTGTATTACACCTTCACCGTTCGCGAGCGGTGGACGCGCCGGGTCACCGAGTCCTATACCGACAGCAATGGCAGCTCCCAGATCCGCACGGTGAACAAGACCGACTGGGATACCGTTGCCAGCGGCGGAGTGACGACTGCGCCCTTCTATCTTCACGACGAGTACGGGGCCGTCCTGGTTCGCCCCGAGGGCGCGGAAGTCGTGACGCCCCACGTCTTCTCGACGGCGTGCGGCCCGACGGATCCGCTTTACTTCGGCAAAGGGCCGGGCGGGGAGGTGAGCGGATCAGACCACATCCGCCAGTTTGTAGAGCATGCGATCGAGGTCCACACGCCGATTTATGTGCTCGGCCGCGCAAGGCAGCGCGAAGACATCGTCGCGGCGGAGATCGCCGCCGCGGAGGACACGCCGATTTTCCTGATCACTACCGAATCCGAGGACAAAGTCAGGCACGGCTTCGGCGAGGGAACCCGGATCTGGGGCCAGATCGGGTTCTTTCTCGTCGTGCTGTACGCCGTCTTTGGCATCGACGAGCACGATGGCAAGCGCGAAATTATCATCGACCCTCGGATCAGCCTCGAGTCCATCGCCTGGTATTGCAGCGCTTACCTCCTTGCATGGACCGCTGGATGGGTGCTGATCACCTACAACACGATGATCGAACTTCGCCATCGGGTACGCCAGGCCTGGGCCAATGTGGATGTCCAGCTCAAACGCCGGGCCGACCTCGTGCCCAACCTCGTCCACGTCGTTACCGCGGGCGGGGACTATGAGGGCGCGTTGCAATCCGGGCTTGCGCTGCTGCGCGAGCAGGCCCGCGCCACGGCCCCGGGGAGGCCCGGGCCTGATCCGGCAGCGCTGTCGGGCACCGTTCGCGCGCTCGCCGAGGCCTATCCGGAATTGAAGGTCAACGGGTCTTTCCTTGGACTGCAGAAGGCGCTTTCAGACACCGAGGACCGGATCGAACTTGCGCGTACTTACTTCAATGAGATCGCGACGTTCTACAACACCCGGCTGCAGCAGTTTCCCGAAGGGTGGATCGGGCGCATCGGTTTTCTGCGCCCGCAGGCG
>CAZZDV010000223.1:0-6638 GCA_964652785.1 uncultured Bordetella sp. | reverse complement strand
TAGGCGACGAAGACGGCCGGAAACTGCTCACGCGTGAAGGGCAACATGTAGGCGATATCAGTTCAGCGAATCGGCGCAACGAGCAGCTCGTCGCGATGGGCCGCCACGAATTGCGCAAACCCGATCGGCGCGCTGCCCGTCAAGTCGGCCACGACGCGCGTCACGGGCGGCGTGCCCGTGAATCGCGGCAGCATGTGGAGCAGCAGCATCACGAGGATCAAGCCGGGCTCGCGACCGTCGCGCCGAAGCGTACGGTAGAAACGCCATGGGCCGGGCGAGACATAGGTGATGGGCGTGCCCAAACCTGTCGTCAACTGAGCGGCCATCTGCCGAAAGTTCAGCGGCGTTTGCGAGGTCAACGTGTAGGCCTGCCCGTGGTGCTGCGTGCCAGGTTGCGTCAGCACCCGGGCTGCCACACGGGCAATGTCATCGACATCCACGATTGTGAACCGGGCGCTCCCTGCCGGCAGGAAGATGCGGTGCCGGCGCATCAATTCATCGTGGAGCGTGCTGGTGAAGTTCTGCATGAAGTAGGCCGGCCGCAGCAGCGTGTACGGCACGCCGCCGGACACCAGCAGCCGTTCGATCTTGTGGTGAGGGATGAACCAGTTGTGCTCCGCCCCCTGCACCGACAAGAAAACGATGTGCGTGACGCCGTGTTGCCGCGCCCGCGCGATCAAGTCACCGAAATCGCCAGTGAGTTGCGGTGGACGCAGCAGGAAGAGACTGTCGCAATCGGCCAGCGCAGCGTCTTGACTGGCACGGTCGAGAAAGTCGAAGCCCACCGGCTGCACTCTCGCGTCGCCTCTCCATTTCGCGGTCGCCGTTGCGACATCGCGCACAGCCGCGCGAACGACGATGCGGTCAAAGGCACGCAGCGCCGCAATCACGGCCGAGCCGACTTGACCCGTGGCGCCGGTCACGAGGATGCGTTTCATTGCGCGGCACTCGTCGGACTAGTCATGGCGCGCGGCGAACTAAACTGCGTACAGCCAGGTCATGGTGCCAACCAGTCCAGCAGGTGGTTCAAGACGAGAACTCGTAAACCAGCGAAGTGAGGCTGCCGATGAAATACGGCTTGCGCCCTTCCGGCCGCATCCAGGCGGCCTCGCCGCAGGTCGGCACCATCATCGCGTCGCGCAGCTGGTAGTTGGAAACGCTGCATTCCCAGGGCAGCATGACCATATCCTTGCCCACCCCGGCGCCACGCGCGTCGGCGTGCACTGACGTGATCAGCCCGGCCGCGTCGAACCTGAACAGCAAGGTCAGGGTGATCGGTCCGTCCACCAGCGTGGCCTTGGCCGAACGATCGTCCACCGCCTCCCAGCGCACGCCCTGGCTGGGCAGCAGCGCGGTGGGGTACCACGCCATCTCGGCGAAGTAGCGCATCAGTTCGCCGCGGGCAATCTCGCCGCCGCCGTGCACTTCAGCCATCGTGTACAGGCCCAGCATGGCCGCGTGCAGCGCGCCAACGCCGGCGATATAGCTGTCATGCACTCGCGCATCGAGGCCGGGCAGCATCGACACCCGGCCGTTCCACAGGAAGCCCGGGCGGTGGGTGACGGCCCGCTGCGTCGAGGTGAAAGGTTTCCATTGCACGTCAGTGGCTGACAAGTTGATGGTGCCGGCGAGTTCGAACTCTGCGGCGGCGATGAGGGGCTGCCCGTCCTTCAGCACCGCGCGAAAATAACGTTGAACCGGTGCGGGCAGATCCTCGATTTCGCGCGCGTCGTAGCGACCCGCAGGCGTCGGCACCCGGGCGGCTTCGAGCCGCGCCATCTGCGCCTTTGTCGAGGCCCGCCAGCGCGAGCTTCCGAGCGCGACCAGCCCGATGCCGGTGGCCACTGCGAGGCCGACGCCCACTGCCGTCCATTCCATTGCTTTCATCTTGAGTGTTCCTTTTGCGAAGCCAATCGGCTCGGGACGCGCGGCGGCGAGACCATCGCCAGGCATCCCGTCTTCAGACGAGGACCGCCTGCAAGGGCCGCCGCATCGAATAAGGCATGGCGGGGCCACGCCCGAAGCGCACCACCAGGTCAGGCCTGGAGGCGCCCGGCCCGAGACCGAGCCATGAGGCGAACTGCGGCCGGATTGCGCCGACCTCGACGGGCTGGTTCAGGAACGCATTGCGGAGGCCCAGTGCCGTGGCCTGCAGCGCAAAGCGCTCGTAGCAGCGCCCTGCTTCGACCCAATGTTCCTTGTCACTGCGCTCGGAGACGAACACTGCGATGCCGGCCGAGTTGCGAATCTGCCGCGCGTAGCGTTCGTTCTCGGACTTCGGTGTGAAGAACAGGCCCATCATCCGGCTGCCCAGCCAGCGCGGCATTGCCGGGTTGCCCGTGGCTCCAGCGAACAGGCCATCACCGGTGCTCAAGGCCTCGTCGGCACTGAAGCGGATCCAGGTCTTGAGTTCTTCGACGAACGCCGGATCGCCCATCTGCGAGGTGTTGCCGGCCACGACGTACTCCAGCACACCGTCCATGGCTTGCCGTCCGGTCAGCACCACGACGCGCACGCCGTTGCCGGTGCCCGCCTGTTCGAGCAGGCGTAGTTCTTCGCTCGACAGCGGCTTGGCGTCGTAGTCTCCCCGGGTGCATTGCCGCTCGGCAATTGCCTGGAACAGGGGTGAGACCAACGCCCGCGTTGGTTCCAAGCTCAATGCAATTGAACCTACGCCGGTCGCGTCGAAGCGGGCATCGGCTTTGAGCCCGCTGGCGAGCGCGGCCTGCACCAGGTTCTCCGTGGCGCAGCCGAGGGACACATAGACGTGGTGATCGTCCGGGTCAACCACCGGGCAGCGCCGCGACAGATCGGGACCGATCGTCACGGTGCGATCCTGAAGCCGGAAAGTCCAGCACTGGGTGTTGTGGCTCGATGGCGCCAGTGTGGCGCAGCGAACCAGTTCGCGCATCAGCGAGCCCCGTTCGCCGCTTGCCAGCGACACGGAGCGCCGCAGGGCGCGGGCGGCGTCTTGTTCGCCGTCACCCGATGAGCAGCCGACCAAGTAAGGCGCGACGACCCCGCAGGCGGCTGCGCGTAGGAAAACTCGTCTACGTATCGTCATGCTGCGCCTCGTGTTTCTGAACTCGCGCCGCGCCGCAACGAGCATCAGGTAGCAAGCAGCGAAAGGCCGCCTCTCAACGGCAGGGCCTCCTTGTCGAGGATGGGGTTGCGCAGGATCTCCTGGACGTTGCGTAATGCGAAAATGTGGAGAAACTTCGTGATGTGCGCGCCCACGGCCAGCCTTGCCCATTCATGCTCGTAGAGCCTGGTGACCTCGGCCACCGGCACATTGCATTGCTTCGACAGCAACGCAACGGCCCGCTGTTGGCCAGGTTGGGTTTCGTGCGCGGACATTCCGGAATCCCCAAACTGCTTGGATACTTGAAAGCCTAGCGCGTCAGCCCCACCGGTGGCTGTGCGGCGGGGCGCTTAAGCGTCTTCCTTTGTTCCGCGCGGGGGCGGTGGCCGTGGTCTTGCCATCGAGCATTGCAATTCACTCCGTCAATGATTTGCCTGACGGAAAGCGGAACGAGATGGACGCCGAGTTCCGCGACATCTTCGAGCTGAGCTGCGAGAAGGGCTTCGCGGCGATTCGCGGCGATTCGCGACGAGGCCGCATGGCACCTGGCGAATGACGCGGCGGCGCACACGGCATTCGTCGAAAAGCTCGCCGGGCTCTCCAACTGACATTTTGCGAAGGTCGCTGCAACCCCGCCGCGTGCGGTCATTGCCTTTTGATGGCATGCAATCTATAGTGCCAGCATTGCAATCAAAGTATGGAGAACCGCCATCATGGCTGCCGTCACCATTCGCAACCTCCCGGAAGAGACGCATCGTGCCCTGAAGGTCCGCGCGGCGCAGCACAATCGCAGCGCGGAAGCGGAGATGCGCGCAATTCTGGAGGCTGCCGTGCGTCCGGCTGGGCGGCTGCGTATCGGCACTTCGCTGGCGGACATGAGCCGGAAGATCGGGCTCACCAACGCTGATGTCGAAGCCCTCGATCAAACCCGCGACAAGACACCCGCCGAGCCGCTGAGTGTCTAATGATTCTGCTCGACACCAATGTCGTCTCCGAGGCGATGAAGCCGGAGCCGGATCCGGCGGTCCGCAATTGGCTCGACGAACAGGCGGCGGAGACGCTCTATCTCTCCAGCGTCACAATCGCCGAGTTGATGTTCGGCATCGCGGCGCTCCCCAAGGGCAAGCGCAAGGATAAGTTGACGACCGCGCTCGATGGCGTGCTCACGCTGTTCGCTGATCGGATCCTGGCGTTCGACACGAATGCGGCGCGCCGCTATGCCGATTTGGCCGTCAACGCGCGCGCTGCCGGAAGAGGATTTCCAACGCCCGACGGCTATATCGCCGCGATCGCCGCCTCGCGCGATTTCGCTGTGGCGTCCCGTGACTCCAGCGCATTTACGGCCGCTGGCCTAACCGTGGTCGACCCCTGGACCGCGGCCAACTAACCAGTCGTGCACGAAGCATGGCACGCCATCGACGGTCCCGTCATGGGCGGCATGTATTCCGACTCGAACCCCACTTAGGTCCCGTGCCAGCGCTGATAAGCATCGATCCATTCTGCCCCCTTCGGCCGCGGCTTGGGCAATGGCAGATCAAGAGTCGGGATTGTTTGACTCACCGCACCGCTTCCTGCTTTTTTTCTCGTTTCAGCAGCGGACGCAGCCAACTTCCGAAGTTCCGCGACGGTACGCCGCGGTGGTCCAGGCCTTCCGATCGGTTGCTGTTCGCGCTGCCAGGCAAGGAAGCGTAGTTTGAGCCGACGCTCCGCCTGCTGCGCGTGCCCGGTCAGGAGAAGTTTGAGTGTCGCTCCCTTCTCTGACGTTGGAAGTTCGGCGAACCAGGCATCGAGGTCCCCATCACCCTTAGCATCGAAATCGGGCGTTTGCTGGTCAGGTATTTCTACCGCCCTTAGCAAGTCCGGATTGATTTCGAGAAATTCCGCCAGCGACTGCTGGGCAGCAGTGAGTCGAGAAAGCCCGGGCGGCCGCGGGGGCTCGATGGCCTCTTCGTCAACTTCGCGGGCGCTCACGCCAGCCAGCCAACCGAGATACAGTGGGCGCAAATCGCCACGCAGCAGTTCATCGCGCAATGGTGTCAATCGGCCCATCCAGCCCCGGCCATCCTCCTCGCCAAAGCGGTCGTAATTTTCACTTTCGTTCAGCGCCCATTCAAGTATCCAGTGCGTATTTGTCCGATCGACCGTGAAAGCGAATTCGGTTCCAAAGGCCTTGAGAGTTCTGGTATCCAATGTGACCTTGGGCACCCGCAGGAACAGCCAGCACGAACACCAGTTGGCAACATAAACACCAACTCGCCCAGCGCAATGGCATCGAGCTTGTTCTTGGTCACGAAAGCCCGCCATTGCGCTTGCTTACCGGCATCCATGGCTAAATCATCGCTCAGCCCCGCGGGGACACCTTCCGGCAGCGCGGTACGACGGCGGGTGAACGTAGCCCACCTGCAGCGTAATGCTGCGCACCGTCCAGCATCGCGCGCAACTCGACGCGCACGCCGCCGAAACCCGCCCCCTTTCGGATTTCCGTTGCCTTGACCGAGCCCGCATCGAAAGCAATGCCGTCATCCACTTCAATCGCGCACATGTCGCGGAATACAGCCGCCACCGAATTGGTGTCCTCGGGGCCAAATCCGAGCAGGTCGGCGTCGCGGGTCGGCCGTTGCGGGATGTCGTACCACAGCATGAACAGCAACGCGCCCTTGAGCAGGAAGTTCGGCGCGTGCGTGGATACCGACAAACGGTACAGCAGCCGTTCCAGGCCGTAGTGCGTGAGCGTGAGATTGAAGTCCTGCTTCGTTGTGTCCGCGCGGTTCTTCAGTCGGGCACGGATCGAGGCCGCGCGGTTCTTGCTCATGACGCAGCGATGGATTCGAGGTAGGGGCGCATGACATTTGCGACTCGATTGATGCCGGCGTAGCGCCACAGGTCATCCATTGTGACCTTGCGCTTGCTCCAGCCCTCGCGCAGAGCTTCGAGCGCGACGTCCAGACCGATTTTGTTGCGAAACTTGAAGCAATCGGTGACAGTTTTTGCGGCGTTGAAGACAAGGACCTCCACGCCGTCTACCGTCAGCCGGTCGATTCCTTCGCTCAGGGATGGTCCGGACATGCGAATCACGCGCAGTGCGGGCTGGCTGAGCCGAGGCGAGAGCATATGGTGGGGTATGGCAAGCCAGACCGCATGCGGCGCTCGGGTGCCGATGTCATGCACGCGCAGCGCGGAAACCAGGCAGATCACCCCGCGGGGCACCCGGATCGCCACCTCGGCGAGCGAGCGATTTTCACTGATCGCCTGATTTGGGAGACTGTAGAGGCCGCGTCCCACGCGTTCCAGCTGTCCGGCGGACACGAGCCGGGTCAGTGCAACGGTCGGCAGGCCCGCCCTCGAGCTGGGAGTAGTCGCGGCGGCGCGCCATTGCTGGACCGATATCGGGCAATCCGGGCGAAAGCCAACGCAAGAGCACCATTTAAGATGGCAGCAAATCGCCAGAAGAATGGCTCTGGGCGCGGGGTCTAGCGAAATATTGGCAGTATTTCGAAAAGCCTGAGGGACAACTTGTTCATGCGAACCCCGGCGTGGGAAGCGACTACTCCCACTC
>CAZZDV010000222.1:0-6653 GCA_964652785.1 uncultured Bordetella sp. | reverse complement strand
GCGTTCAAAAGGCGGATGCGTGGTCACGTCTTCGCCGAAAAAGCGCACGCGGCCGGCGCTGGCCGCGTAGTCGCCGGTAATGACATTGAAAAGCGTGGTCTTGCCCGCGCCATTGGCGCCGATCACCGCGCGGCGCTCGCCCGCGGCGACCGAGAACGAGACGTCCTCGACCGCCTTGAGCGCGCCGAAGCTGCGCGAGACGCCCTCGAGCCGGAGTGCATCCCCGGTCGAAAGGTGCTCGCGCTGCGCTGGTGCGGTAATCGTCGCCATATAGCTCAGGGGGCTCCTTTCCTCACGGGCAGTTCGGCTCGTCGCGCGAGCCCACCTTGAAGTCTTCCTTCTTCATGCCGAGCATCTGGTCGACCCCGTCCACCTTGCGCAGCACCTTGTTGTGCAGGCCGCCCTGGGCGTCCTTGACCACCTCGGTGATGAACGCCGTGCCGATGGCCTGGCGGTTGGCGTCCAGCTTCACATCGCCCACCGGGGTCTTCAACGTCATCTTCGCCAGCGTGTCGCGATACTTCGCCTGGCCGCCGGAGAGGTCACCCTTGACCGCGTCCAGCCCGTCGAGCGCCGCCTTCATGTTGATGTAGTACACCAGGGCGAACAGCGACGGGGTCGGGTAGGCGCCCGAGGACACCGGATAGTTCTTCTGGTAGTCGGCGACGAAGGCCTTCCATTCCGGCGCGTCGTACGCATCGGCGTGCGGCCCGGCGGAGATCGTGCCCACCAGCGAGTCGCGGCGCTTGCCTTTGTAGTTCAACACGTCCTGGCTGACCGTGATCGAACCGCCGATCATGGGCTTGTCGCCGCCCGCGGCCTCGTACTGGTTGAGGAAGTTGACCGCGTCCGCGCCACCCAGCACCACCAGCAGGGCGTCGATGTCCTTCGGGATGCGCGCGATGACCGACGAATAGTCCTTGCCCCCAAGCGGCACCCAGGCCTTGAGGGGCACCTTGCCGCCTATGCGGCAGAACTCGGACATGAAGCCCTGGACCTGCGAGTACGGAAAGGCGTAGTCCTCGGCAATGACCATCACGCGCTTGTAGCCCTTGTCGAGCGCCGCCTTGCCAAGGCCCACCATCCACTGCGCGCCTTCGGTGTTGAAGCGAAAGAAGTTCGTGGAAGGATTGACCAGCGTCGTCGCCTGCGCGCCCGAGGAGCCGTTGATGAAGGTGATGTTGGGCTGCGTCTTGGAATATTCCTTGACCGCGATGCCTTCTCCGCCCGAGAGCGGGCCGACCATGATGTCCACCTTGTCCTGCTCGACGAGCTTCCTCGTCGCGTTCACGGCCACGTCGGGCTTGGCATCCGAGGAGGCCTTGATGAGCACGATCTTGCGGCCGCCTGCCATCCCGTTTCTCTGCTTGATCGCGAGCTCCGCGCCGCGCATGCCATCCGCGCCGCCGGCCGCGAACGGGCCCTCGAGCGTCGCGAGCAGCCCGATCTTCACCTCCTGCTGCGAATACACCGTCCCCGAAAACGCGGCCAGCACGACCGCGCTCGCGAGTGTCCGAACCAATGCTCCCTTCTTCATTTGATGCCTCCTCTTGGTTTTAGGAACTTTCGTTTCCAGGCCGCCCACAGTCCGAGCAGCCCGTCTGGCGAAAACAGCACGATGGCAAGGAATACGCTGCCGATCACGAGGTTGAAGCGCTCGCGGTCGAAGAGATCGATGGCAAAGGTCTGCAGCAGCACGAACACGACCGCGCCGATGAAGGGGCCGATCGGATGGCGCATGCCGCCGAGCACGGCGATGATCAGGATGTTGATGACCCAGCTCGTGCCCACGGAGTTGGGCGTGATGAGGCCGTTGTACCAGACCAGCAGCACGCCGCCGACCGCCGCGATGAACGCAGCCACCGCGTAAGCCGCGACGCGATGCGCAATGACGTGAAAGCCGAGCGCGTTCATGCGCCGCGGGTTGTCGCGAATGCCCTGCAGAGCGACGCCGAATGGCGCGCGCAGGATGTACTTGACGAGGAAGTAGCCGCCGAACGCGCAGGCAAGCACCAGGTAGTAGAACGGCGTCTGCTCGCGGAAATTGATTCCGAGCACGGTCGGTGCATAGACGCGCTGGAAGCCCTGGAAGCCGTTGAACACCGAGTAGTTCTGCAGGCACAGGGAGTAGAACGCCACGCCGATGGCGAGCGTGATCATGATGGTGTAGATGCCCTCGGTGCGCACCGAGAGCCAGCCGATGCCCGTGCCGGCGATCACCGCGATGAGGATCGCGATCGGGACCGCGATCCACCAGCTCCAGCCCAGGCTCAGCGCCGCCTCGCCGCTCATGCCGAAGATCGCGAGCATGTAGCCGGCAATGCCCGCGATCGTCATCTGCGCGAGCGAGATCATCCCGCCGTAGCCGCCAAGGAACGTGAGCGAAAGCGCGATCAGCCCGAAGGCGAGGGACTGCGCGCCGATCTGGTAGGTGAGAAACGGGGTCGCGAAGATCGGAAACGCGATCAGGAAAACCAGCACGAGGAGGTGGTGGGCGCGCACCGGGTTCTGCCAGGGCTCGGTCGCGACCCGCACCGGAGGAAACAGGGACAGACCACGTTTTTCACTCGCATCACCGGATGACGCCGAAAACGTGGTCTGTCCCTGTTTCCCCATCGCGAGGCGCCCGGCGCCCGCGTTCATTGCGTTTCTCCACTGAGCCGCGCTCATGCGGCCTGCCCGAGAATGCCGCGCGGCCGGAAAGCCATCACCAGCACCAGAATCACGAACGTGAACACCACGCTGTAGGTGGGCGCATAAGCGAGGCCGTAGGTTTCGGCGACCCCGAGGATGATCGCGCCGACCGCCGCGCCGACCACGCTGCCCATGCCGCCGACGATCACCACGATGAGCGAGGCCAGCAACAGCCGCACGTCCTCGCCCGGCACCATTGAAAGCTCGACTGCGCCTATGACACCGCCGAAGCCCGCCAGGCCCGCGCCGATGGCGAAGGTGGTCGCGAAGACGAGGTTCACGTTGACGCCGGTGGCGGCGAGCATGCCGCGGTCATCCACGCCCGCGCGGATCATCATGCCGATGCGCGTCCGGTTGAGGAACAGCCAGAGCAGCACGCCGATGATGATGCCCAGCGGCAGCAGCGCCATGCGGTACTTGGAGTAGGCCGTGATCAGCGGGATGCCGCGCAGCGGGCCGGCCAGCCAGTCGGGCGCGCTCATCTGGTGGACCTGCGCGCCAATGCCCCACAAGAGCAGGTCGGCGATCACGATCGACAATCCGATCGTCACCATCGTCTGGCGCAGGTCCTCGCCCTGCATGAAGCGGAAGACCGCGACCTGCATGAGGAGCCCGATCAACGCCGCCGCGACGAAGCCGGCCAAGAGCGCCAGCGTGAAGAACCCGGACTTCTCGGCGACGAAGAAACCGACGTACCCGCCGAGCAGGTAAAGGGAGCCGTGCGCGAGGTTGACGTTGCGCATGAGGCCGAACACCAGCGTGAAGCCGCTCGCGACGATGAAATAGAGCGACGCCAGCGTAAGGCCGTTGAGCAGCGTGATGAAGAACAGCTTGGCGTTGTCCCAGATCGCCCAGGCCGCAAACGCAGCGAGCGGCACGGCCAGCACGAGCGTCCACGCCCACTGGCGAAAACGCATCATGCCCTCCGGCCTGTCCGGCACGCGCCGCGATGAAGCGAACTCGTCACGCGGCCGTCGACCAGCGCGTGCGCGCGGACTGGATCTCGGGGGCCTTGTGGAACTGCCCGTCCTTCATGATCGCGAGCAGCTTGGAGGGATCCTGCAGGATGGAGATGTTCGAAAGGGGATCCCCGTCGACCAGAAGGAGGTCGGCGAGCCAGCCTTCCCGGATTTCGCCGAGCTCACTTCCCATCATCATCATCTGCCCGCCCCAGCGCGTGCAGGACACGATGGCTTCCATCGGCGTCATGCCGAGATACTTGACGAAGTACTCGAGGTCCTTGGCGTTTTCGCCGTGCGGCGCCCACGCGAAGCCGTAGTCGCCGCCCGGCAGCACCCGGATGCCGCGCTTGAGCATCGCCTTCATGCTGGTGATGGCGGCTTCGAACTCGATCTCGTAGCCCATGTTCTTGGCGGTCTGGTTGTCGATGCCGACCACTTCGCCTTCGTTGAGCAGGCGGACCATCACCGACAGGGCGGGCGCGACGAAGACCTGGTCCTTCTTCGCCTCGAGCATGTCGAGCGCCTCTTCGTCGGTGAAGCTGGCGTGGTAGATGATGTCGAAGCCGTGCCGCATGGCCTGCTTGACCGACCCGGAAGAGCGCGCGTGGCAGGACAGGCGCTTGCCGCGGATCTTGGTTTCGCGGGCGGCCATTGCGACTTCCTCCTCGCTCATCCAGTTGGTGGTCGCGTCCGCGCCCGGCACCAGGTTGTCGCCGGACAGGTTGAGCTTGATCGAGTCCACGCCGTACTTGAGGTACATGCGCACGCACTTGCGCATTTCCTCGGGACCGTCCACCACGCGGCCGAACGACATGTCGGGAAAAGGCAGGTGAGGCGGCATGTCATCGCCGAGCGACCCGGTCACCGTGATCTCCTGGCTGGCGGCGAGATAGCGCGGACCGGGGATCTGGCCGGAGTTGATCGCGTTGCGGATCACCACGTCCAGGCGCGGCTTGGGGGTCGCGGCGCCGACGCACGAGGTCCACCCACAGTCGAGGTACTGCTTGGCCACCTGCGCGGTCCAGAGCGTGTGCTCTTCGTGCGGCAATTTCTGGATTGCATCGAGCGTCACCGAATTGGTCCAGCCGAAATGCGTGTGCGCCTCGGTCATGCCCGGCATCAGTGTCGCGCCTGCGGCATCGATCACCGTGACCCCGGCCACGGGGAGGCTGCGCGCGCCGCGCCCGATGCGTGAAATGCGATTGCCCTGGATCAGCACCTCACCTGCGTACGGCTGCGCGCCGGTGCCATCGATGATGCGGACGTTGGTGAAAAGCGTATTCGACATGACTTTTCCTCCTATGGAATGCGTTGGGACAGGAATCGCTGCAGCAGGTCGCTGCATTCTTCCGGTTTCTCGTAGACCGTCCAGTGGCCGCAGCGTGAAAGCACTTCCACTTTCGCGCCGGGGATCCGTTCGCCGATCGCGCGCACCGCCTGCGGGGGCGAGATCGCGTCTTCGTCGCCGGTCACCAGCAGCACCGGGCAGGCGATTTTCGAAAGGTCCGCAGGCTGCGCCTCCGAGAGGGCCTCGCAGCTGCGCGCGTAGCCCTCGGGGCATTGGCGCATCAGGGATTCGCGCACGGCCGCCACGACGACGGGTTTGCGGCTCCGCGTTTCTGCGGCGGTCGATGCCTGCACGACGGCATCCGCGATGGCCTGCATGCCGGGCTCGCCTTCGCCGCGGGCTTTGGCCGCGCGCGCCCGAATTGGTGCGCGGTTGCCGTCGGGGGGCGCGGTCAGCGGGCCGAACAGGGCGAGGCTGCGCACGAGGCGCGGCTCCAGCGCCGCCAGATGCAGCGCAACGATGGTGCCCATCGAGTGCGCGACGACATGGGCGCGCTCCACGCCCGCCGCGCCGCACACGCGCATCAGTGCGCGCACGAAGCGCTCGATGGACAGCGCGCCTTCGACGCGGTGCGAGCGGCCGGAGCCCGGAAGGTCGGGACGCACCGTGCGAAAACGGGCAAGCGCGGGGCCGAGCGGCGTCCAGAAATTCGAGGTCCCGCCCAGGCCATGGATCATCAGCACCGGCTCGCCGGTGCCGTCGATCTCGACGGCCATGCGCTCGACGAACTGCGTGCTCATCCCACCCTCCTCCTGGAGATGTTGCAGTGCGGAGACGCTTTTATGACTGCCTGTCTCTCTACCCTGCGCCCATAAGTTGCGCCGAAATGAGACGCTCGTCTCAATTCGGTGTGCGAGACTACGAGGGTTCAAGCCGCTCTGTCAATTTCAATTTGTAATGGGCAAAACCGCCGCATCTTTCTACGCTCTGCCCGACCTGGGCGAGGGGCATCGAAGCCGGGTGTTCCGCCGCCTGCTGGCCGAAGCGGTGGCCCTGGTGAGGCGTGGCCGGATTCCGTCGGTGGCCGATGTGGCGATGGCTGCGCGCGTGTCGAGGGCCACGGCCTACCGTTATTTTCCCAGCCGATCCAAGCTGGTCAGCGCGGTGATCGCCGAAGCGCTCGCTCCGGTCAGGCGCGCCGTGCCGCAGGAGGGCGATCCAAAAGAGAGATTGCACGAGCTGCTGGATCGCACCTATTCACGTTTTGCCGAATACGAGCCGCACATGCGTGCTGCGCTGCAGTTGGCGCTCGAGCACCAGTCGCTCGAGGTCGCCGGCCTCCTGGAGGAGGAGCCCTTCCGTCGCGGCCAGCGGCAGGAGATCCTCAAGACGACGCTGGCGCCTCTGCGCGCAAAGCTCGGCACTCGCGGTTTCGACCGGCTGATCAACGCACTGGCCGTGGTCTACGGCATCGAAGCGATGGTGATCCTCAAGGACATCTGCGGCGCGAGCGAGCGCGAAACCGAAGCCGTGGTGCGGTGGATGATGGATGCCCTGGTCGAGGCGGCCGTGCGTGAAGCCGCGCCGCCCGCGAAACGAACTCGGAAAACCCGCCCCGGCTAGCGCTGCGGCAGCGGTTTCTCGCGCGCCGAATTCGTTCGACCGCCCTGCGATCAGACCCCGGCCGACAATCGCCGTCGCGCGAGCCG
>CAZZDV010000221.1:3519-6683 GCA_964652785.1 uncultured Bordetella sp. | reverse complement strand
TCCATGTCGTGCTCGACCACGATGAGGGAGTGCTTGCCGGCGAGGGTCTTGAAAAGCTCCGCCGTGCGCTCGGTCTCGGCATTTGTCATGCCGGCAACCGGTTCGTCGAGCAGCAGGCGCGGCTCCTGCCCAATTGCACGGCCTGTGCCATGTCTCGGTGCAAGCCTGTTCCTGGCCGAATACTCTTTATGAAACAATGGCGTCAGGGAAATTGAATGGCATCCTGGCGGTGTCTTGACAGGTGCGCGGCAATAGTCGAATTCCCGAATTCGGGCACTCTAAAAAGCTGCGCACTATTTTGATGCGCGAGGTTTGAGGAACTGGTGAACTGCGGTTGCGGTGGCGCGTCATAATCCAAGCGATACAAATTCACCCCTTTGCGGAAACGGTCAACCCCAATGTCGATCAACCGGTTTGCGTTTGTCCTCGGCGCTTCGGAAAACGAGCGTTACCTGGTCCGTAAAGGCGTGGATATGCAAGCCCTCCTGCGTGCCCTGGCGGCCCGCCGGAACCCGGTGGTTTTGTTTTTCGGCGAAACCGACGATCACCTCGAGTCGGAGCTCCTGGGGGTCAACCCGCACTTCGAGGAACTCATTTTCTCTATTGGCGGGGACACTGCAACTTTCGAGCGCCTGCTGAGCACAGGATCGTTCGGCGTGGAAGCTTCGCTGGACTCGATCCGGATCATGTTCATCGCAACCCACGCCGAGGTCACCCAGTTCAAGGAAAAGAAAGCGCTCAGGGCACGCATTCCCGATGTAATCGCGCGCATGCAGCGACGGGTGGCGGTCCGGGTTTCCGTGCCCAAGGACAAGCCCTCGGTTTGCACCGTTCGCGTGGGTGCCGCCCCCGCCCAGGAAATCCGCTTGCGGGTTGAAGACATCTCGATCGGCGGCCTGGGCCTGTCTTTAGTTACACCCCAGGCAGCCCTGGCAGCCGGCAAGTCCTTCCATGAATGCAGCCTCGAGTTGCCAGGCATAGGCGTAGTGCGCTGCACGCTTCGTATCGTCTACGTAAACGAAGCGCCTGCTGGAGGCACGCAACAAAGGATCGGCTGCCATTTCGTGGACCTGCCCGGGCTTTCCAAGGAGCAGGTTCGCAGTTATGTCGCACGGCTCGAACGGGCGCACCTGGCTGCGGGATAGCGGCATTTGCATTTTGGCGGGAAGTTGTTTACTGTACAAACATACAGTATCAAGGTTGCCGGATGCCTCAGCGGTATCCAAACTGAACACTTCCCCGCATGCCCTCAATTACCGCCCTGGCGGACATCCTTCATCACGGCCTCGTATGGCGTGTCGGCGAACTTTCGCGCGTGGAGCTGCCGCGAATACGCAGCGGATTCCCGACCCTGGATGCCGAACTGCCGGGCGGAGGATGGCCTGCGGGCGTTTTGACTGAGCTCCTGCCGGAGAACATCGGCATAGGCGAGGTGCGTGCCCTGGGACCAGCGCTTTCCCAGTTGTCGAAGCAGGGCCGGTGGATCGCATGGATCGCGCCCCCCTATCTACCGTACGCCCCTGCGCTCGAAGCCGCCGGCATCGATCTCACGCGGGTCATGATCGTTAAAACAAAGTCAGCCCAGGAAAGCCTGTGGGCGATCGAACAGGCGCTGCAATCGGGGGCTTGCGGTGCTGTGCTGGGTTGGCCCGACAAGGCTTCCTTTGCCCAGTTACGGCGGTTGCAGATCGCTGCCGAGGGCAGCCCCGCGCTCGCCTTTCTTTTCCGCTCGCCGCTTGCTGCGCGCGAATCCTCTCCGGCTGCGTTACGCCTGCACCTGCAGAGCATTAAAGGCGAACTCGCGGTCCGGATCCTCAAACGCCGCGGCGGTCCTCTTGCCCGGCCCATTCTCCTGAAGCCGGCGCCCGCGGTCGAAAACCCGCAGCGCCCGTCTTTGCAAATCGATCATGCTGTGGATCGCTGTCTGTCTTCCGCGCCTGCCCCTCGAATCCTTCCTGCGCGCCTCGTCCACGGCTGAGCCCTGGGCCGTGGCGGAGAAACGCCATGTGCTCGACTGCAATGCAGCGGCCTTTGCGCATGGCGTCCGGGCAGGAATGGCGCGGGCAGCGGCCGCAGCGCTTGCACCTTCGCTCAGGTTCAGGGAACGCGATGCGCTCGCGGAAAGCTCCGCGGTCGAAGGCTTTGCCGCGTGGGCGGGTCGATATACACCGAATGTTTCCTTGATGCGCGGCGATGCCGGTCCACATGGCCTGCTGCTGGAAGTTTCGGGGAGTCTCAGGCTTTTCGGAACCTCCGAATCGATCTCATCCGCCCTCATGAAGGGCGCCGCGGAAATCGGCTATTCCGCCTCTGCTGCCACCTCCCCAACCGCGCATGGATCATGGCTTCTTGCGCGCGGAGGCTCCCCCGCACCCTGCGCAACTCTGCGTGAATTGAGCCGCAGGCTGCATCCCTTGCCGGTCGATGTCCTGGAGTGCGACGCGCGAACCCTGGCGACACTCGAAGCAGTAGGCGTGCGCACCCTCGGCGAGGTCCTTTCGCTTCCATCCGCGGGGCTCGCAAAACGTTTCGGGCAGGGCCTTTGCGCTGAACTCGAGCGGGCATTGGGAACACGCGCCGATCCCCGCGAGTTTTTTTCACCCCCCGAAAAATTTCATGCCGAGCTCGAGTTGCCGGCTGAGGTCCAGGAAGCAGAGGCTCTCGTGTTCGCCTTGCGGCGCCTGATCCTGCAGCTCGGCGGATATCTCGCGGCACGCGATGGAGGCGTCCAGAGGCTGCGCATCGGGCTGTTGCACAAGGATTCGCGCACCGATGTCGAGATAGGCCTGGTGCGCCCAGGCAGCGACACCGATCACTTTGGCATGCTGGCCCGGGAAAAGCTCTCGGCGATCAAGCTCAAGGAGCCTGTGCGAAAAATCGAGCTTTCAGCCGATGAAATTTTCGGCATGGCGCCCGAAACGCCTGACATGCTCGACGATCGATTGAAGTCCGCGGGTGACTGGCATGGGCTGATCGAAAGATTGCGTGCGCGATTGGGCAACCATGCGGTGAGCGGGATCGCAACCGGCGCCGCGCATCGCCCGGAAGCGGCATGGCGGGTCACCGAACCGGGGGAGAAAAGCCCCGCGCTCGAATTCGGGACGCGGCCCTTGTGGCTCCTGCCCCAACCCAGGCGGCTCGACGCCATGGGCACTACCCCGGGC
>CAZZDV010000221.1:0-3419 GCA_964652785.1 uncultured Bordetella sp. | reverse complement strand
GGGCACTACCCCGGGCTCAAGCCCGCAGTACTACGGATCGCTGGCGCTGCTGGCCGGTCCGGAACGCATCGAATCGGGGTGGTGGGACGGGCGCGACGCATGCCGCGACTATTTCATTGCCCGCGACACGGCCGAGTCGCTGCTGTGGATCTATCGCGAAAGGGATCCGGCCAAGGACCATTGGTACCTGCATGGCATCTTCGGCTGACGCCCTGCCCGCCTACGCAGAGCTGCATTGCGTTTCCAATTTCAGCTTCCTGCGCGGCGCTTCGCATGCAGGAGAACTCGTGGCGCAAGCGCATGCCTTGGGCTATTCGGCACTGGCCATCACCGACGAATGCTCGATCGCCGGCATCGTGCGTGCCCATGTGACGGCCAGGGATCTATCCATAAAGCTCATTGTCGGAAGCGAAGTGGTGCTGGACGATGGATTGAAGCTCGTGCTTCTGGCGACCGATCGCGAAGGCTATGGCAATCTTTGCGAGCTCATCACCAAAGGGCGTCGCGTAAGGAAAGGCACCTACAGGCTGGGACGGGCAGACCTCGAAGCGGGCCTGCCCGGGTGTCTTGCGCTGCTGGTTCCCGGCAAGCGACCGGAACAGGAGCACGCCCACTGGTTAGCCGGCCGTTTCCGTGGACGCGCATGGATCGCCGCCGAATTGCACCATGGCCCGCGTGACAAGGCTTATCTCGCCGAGCTCCAGGAACTGGGCGTGCACAATGGCCTTCCGCTGGTTGCAGCGGGTGACGTGCACATGCATTCACCCACTCGACGCCCCCTGCAGGACACGCTGACTGCAATCCGGCTCGGCACCACGGTGGCTGAAGCGGGTCACGCGCTGTTTGCGAATGGGGAGCGCCACCTGCGCACTCGCGAACGGCTCGCGTCGATCTATCCCGAAGCCCTCCTTGCCGAAACACTCCGCGTCCAAGAACTCTGCGGTTTCAAGCTCAATGAGCTGCGCTATGAATACCCGGAGGAGTTGGTACCGGAAGGAATGCAGCCTGCCGGCTACCTGAGACAGCTCGTTGAAACCGGTGCGCGCAAGCGGTATCCCAAAGGAATCCCCACCACTGTGAACGGGCTGCTCGAAAAGGAGCTCGCGCTGATCCGCCACAAGGAATACGAGTACTACTTCCTGACCGTCCACGAGATCGTCGAGTTTGCGCGGGGCAGGGACATCCTGTGCCAGGGCCGGGGGTCCGCCGCGAATTCAGCCGTGTGCTACTGCCTCTTCATCACCGAAATCGATCCGTCGCGCTCGCAACTGCTGTTCGAGCGCTTCATATCCGCGGAAAGGGACGAGCCCCCGGATATCGACGTCGATTTCGAGCACGACCGGCGCGAGGAAGTCATCCAGCACATCTACGACAAGTACGGACGGGACCGCGCTGCGATTGCCGCCACCGTCATCAGCTACAGGTCGAAGAGCGCGCTGCGCGATGTCGGGAAGGCGCTCGGGTTTTCGCTCGAACAGGCAGACCGCCTCGCCAAGCTGCTTGCATGGTGGGACGAACCCGGCTCCCTGCCCGCTCGGCTCAGGCAAGCCGGGTTCGACCCGGGCTCCCTTGCAGTCAGGCAGCTGGTCGAGATCGTAGGCGAACTGCGCGGGTTTCCAAGGCATCTGTCCCAGCATGTCGGCGGCTTTGTGATCGCCAAAGGCAGGATATCGAGCCTCGTTCCGACCGAGAACGCGTCGATGCCCAAGCGCTCGATCATCCAGTGGGACAAGGACGACCTGGATGCGGTCGGCCTCATGAAAGTGGATGTGCTCGGCCTGGGCATGCTCTCGGCACTGAAGCGCGCCTTCGACCAGATCTCGAAAAGCACCGGCAGGCCTTTCGGGATGTCCGATATCCCGCCAAAGGACGACAGCGTTTTCGAGCTGATGCAGCATGCCGACACGGTCGGCGTGTTCCAGATCGAGTCCCGCGCGCAGATGTCGATGCTCCCGCGACTCAAGCCCAGGGTTTTCTACGATCTGGTGATCGAAATTGCGATCGTTCGGCCAGGGCCGATCCAGGGCGACATGGTCCACCCGTACCTCAGGCACAGGAACGATCCAAGCCTGGTCAAGTACCCCAGCGCAGCGGTGGAGAAAGTCCTGAAGCGCACGCTGGGAGTGCCGTTGTTCCAGGAGCAGGTGATGGAGCTCGCGGTCGCGGCCGCAAATTTCACCCCTGGGGAAGCCGATCAGCTTCGCCGCGCAATGGCCGCATGGAAAAGGAAAGGCGGGCTCGGGCCCTTCCAGAAAAAGCTCATCGCCGGGCTGATCGACAACCACTACACGCCAAGATATGCGCAACGCATCTTCAACCAGATCCTCGGGTTCGGTGAATACGGCTTTCCCGAATCGCACTCGGCCAGCTTCGCACTGCTCGCCTACGCCTCGGCCTGGCTCAAGCTGCGCTACCCGGCGCAGTTTCTATGCGCGCTCCTGAACAGCCAGCCGATGGGGTTTTATTCGCCCTCGCAACTGGTGCAGGACGCCCGCAAAGGCAAAGGGAAAAGACCCGCCGTGGAGGTCCGGCCGGTCGACGTGCTGGAGAGCCAATGGGATTGCACGCTTGAAGCCGGGGCACATGGAGGACCGGCGGTCAGGCTTGGCCTGCGGCAGGTGAAAGGGCTTTCGCGATCCGCTGCGGAGCGCATCTCAGCGACTCGCGAAGAACTGCTTTTCAACTCGGTGGCGGCTCTTGCATCACGCGCAACTCTCGATCGACGCGATCTCGATGCCCTGGCAAGAGCGGGAGCGCTCGAGCGAATCGTTGGCAACAGGCATGAGGCGATTTGGGAAGTTGCGGGCATCGAAGCACAGACCGCGCTTTTGTTCGATGCCACCCCCGGCGAATCGATGCCGGTCTTGCGCGAACCCACGGAAGGCGAAACGGTGCTGGCCGATTACGCGTCCGTCGGGCTCACGCTTGGACGGCACCCGCTGAGCCTTCTCAGGGATCGTCTCGAGCGTTCGCGTTCGATCACGGCTGCCGAACTGATGCTGCTTCCAAATGACACTGTCACGAAAGTCACGGGCATCGTCACCGGCCGGCAGCGGCCGGGCACGGCTTCGGGCACCGTCTTCGTCACGCTGGAAGACGAGACAGGCTGGGTGAACGTGATTGTCTGGCCGAGCCTGGTCGACAAGCAGCGGCGCGAATTGCTGGGCTCCAGGCTGATGACGGTGCACGGCACGCTCGAGCGCCAGGGCGAAGTCGCCCACTTGATTGCGCACCGGCTGGTGGACGACAGCAGGTTGCTTGGGGAGCTGGAGACTTCGAGCCGAGATTTCCAGTGAGCCTTCCAAGGCCGCGAAGTCAGGGGCTGGGCAGAATTCCGTTTACGCTGGATTCACTTCCAACCGATGACCTCGTAGCCGCGCTCGCCCAGGCAACGGCCAACGAAGGTCCGGAACATCGGA
>CAZZDV010000220.1:0-6687 GCA_964652785.1 uncultured Bordetella sp. | reverse complement strand
CGTTCACCGTGCCGGCCGATTCGGGCGCGCTGACATCGGGAATGTCCGCGGCGGCCGAGCCGCGGTATCGCGGCGCAACGCTCGCTCTGCACTCGACGGTCGGCTTCGGCCTGTCCGCATTTGGCGGATGGGCCGTGGGCGCCGCGATCGATGCCGCGGGCGGACCGCTTAGCGACACCGGATGGACCGCGGCCTTCCTGGTCATGGCCGCGGGTATCCTGCTCGGGCCGCTCGCGCTTTGGTGGTCGCGCGAAAAGGCCGCTGCATAGGAGTGGTGCGCATCCTGTTTTGCGGCTACCCCTTGGCGCGGCCGAAGAACATGAGGAAAGCGCCGATCGCGATGGCGGCGCCGCTGGCCACCAAGGGAATCGAAATGGTTTCCTGCTCCTGCACCTTGAGCTCCATGGGGCCGATCTTCAGCGCGGTGGTGTCCTTGGTGTAGCTGAAGCCGCCGAAAACCAGGCCCGCCACGCCCGCGACGATCAGCACGATCCCGACGATCTGGATGGGTTTCATTTTGTTTCCTCCTTCAACGCATGATAGGAGCGGCGCGGAAATTACTCTGTACGCTGTCGAACATAAGGGCGTCCGGCTTGTTCAGAACTGGTACCTGCGCAACCCCCCGTCGACCGGGATCACGGTGCCGGTGATATAGCGGCCGCGAGGCGAGGCCAGGAAGCACACCAGGTTCGCGATGTCTTCGGGCTGGCCGTATTCGCCCACCGGGATTTCGTGCTCCGACTGCCACGCGCGGTATTCGGGCGTGTAGTTGCGCAGGATCTGCTCGCTGATGATGCGGCCCGGCGGGATCGAGTTGACCGTGATGCCGTGCTTGCCCACTTCGCGCGACAGCCCCTTGGCCCACGAATGCATCGCGGCCTTGGCGCAGAACGCGCCGTTGATGCCGTCGGGCTCGCTTTTTCCCGTGATGTTCACGATGCGGCCCCAGCCCCGCGCCATCATCTGGTCGAGCAGCTTGTGCGTGAGCTGGCGCTGGCGGGTGAAGTTGAGCGTCAGCGCCTCTTCCCACTGCTCGTCGCCGGTCTCGAGCGAGAACTTGCGGCTGCCGCCGGCGTTGTTGACGAGGATGTCGACGCTGCCAAGCCCCGCGATCGCCAGCTGCGAGATCACCGCAGGCGCGTCGGCGTTCATGAAATCGCACTCGATGACCACGGGGCGGGCACCGCCCTTGGCGGCGATTTCCTCCGCGACCTCGTCCAGCAGCTTGCGGCGCCGCGCGACGATCGCGGTTTTCACCCCTTCCGCGGCAAGCGCCAGTGCAATGCCACGGCCGATCCCCATGCTGGCGCCCGTGATGAGCGCGCACTTGTCCTTGATGCCCAGATCCACGATTTCCCCCTGTGTGGCCGCTCAGTCCGCAGTGGCGCCGGTCGCCGTTACAATTAGTAACAAAAAATGCTTCGTGTAGGACTTTTGGAAGGGAGTTTGTAGGTGCTTTCCTACATCTTACCTACGCTTCTACCTGTACTATCGTTTCAGCAGGTAATTCTTACAAGCGGTCGGACCTTCCAAGGATCCGCCCCTCTCTGGAGAAGTCGATGCAACTGAGCAAAGTCGTGGCTTCGCTGATCACCGCAGTAGCTCTCAGCGCCTGCAGCACCGTCGACTACCGGATGGAGCAGGCGATGAACCCGATCGAGGTGATCGAGAGCAATTTCGTCGAATCGACCCTGGATGCGGAAATCGTCCTGAACGAGACCCCATCCGCGTATGGCCTCCTGGCAGAGGTCCTCGCGACCTAGTGCCTACGTGAGGCGGCGCCAGCCGCCTTTTCAGGACCCGTCCTGCCCGAAAGCTGCTTGAGCAGCACGTGCAGTTGCGGCGTGTCCAGCGTCTTGTCGAAGAAATAGGTTGCCCCCAGTTTCTCCGCCACGCGCCGGATGTTCTGCCCGACGTGGTTGCTGTAGACGATCTTCACCAGGCCGGGCCGCGACTGTTCCGCAGCCAGCCGCTTGAGCACCCCGATGCCGGTGCCTTCCTTGAGTTCCAGGTCCAGGATCAGCACTTCGCACTCGTGACTGGTCAGCCACGAGACGGCGCCGGTTTCCGTTTCCGCGAACCCGGCCAGCTTGATGCCCTTTATTTCCTCGAGGCTCTCGACCACGAGCGCGCGCACGGCCGGCAGGTCCTCGACGAGGAAGACCCGCAACGGCGTTTGGTCCTGCGTGGATGGATCAGACGATTGCTGCATCATGTCCGGTTGGTTGCCTCGCGCGTGTGCTGGGCCGCGCGCCGGCTGGCATCAGGCGCATTGCCACCAGGATGCTGCAGCCGCGTCACGCGGCTCCGGTATCCGCTTCCCCGCTGACCTCAGTCGACCAGGTTGTTCTTGATCGCGTAGTAGGTGAGGTCCGCATTGCTGGTCATCTTCATTTTCTCGAGGATGCGCATGCGGTAGGTGCTGACGGTCTTCACGCTCAGGCTCAGGTCCTCGGCGATCTTGGTCGGACCCTGGCCCTGCGCCAGTCTGCAGAAGATCTGGAATTCGCGCTCGGATAGCGTGCCGTGCAGCGGACCGTCGCTGCTCTCGTCGATATCGACCGCCAGCAACTGGGCCACCGCGGCGCTCACGTACTTGCGCCCGGACACCACCGTGCGAATCGCGCTCACGAGTTCGCCGGCCATGGCTTCCTTCTGCAAGTAGCCGCTGGCGCCGTTGCGCAGCAGCTGGACCGCGTACCGGTTCTCCGGGTGCATCGAAAGGATCAGCACCGGCAGGTCGGGCTTCTCGCGCTTGATCTGCTTGAGGATCTCGACGCCGCTTTTGTCGGGCAGCGAGATGTCCAGCAGCACCACGCTCCAGTCCTGCCCGCGCACGAGCCGCAGCGCCTCGTCGGAGTTGCTTGCGTCGCCAGCGATATGCATGTCGGGCGTGTCGGTCAGGAAGTTCCTGAGGCCGGCGCGAACCACGGCGTGGTCGTCGACTACCAGGATTTTGATTTGCGATCCCATTTGAGGGCTCATTTGAGTGGTCATTTGCGAGTTCATGTGCATCCCCTTTTCCTCCCTATGCGGTCTAGCTGTTGAATTCGCGCCGGGCGGGCTGACGCGAAATTGCACCGCCGTACTCGTGCAAACGATTGTAAAGCGTTTTCAGGCTCACCCCGAGGATCTCGGCGGTGCGTGTCTTGTTGCCGCCGCAGCGCTCGAGCGTGGCGCAGATGAGGTTGCGCTCGGACTCGGCGAGGCTGGTGCCCAGGGCGACCATGACCCGGTCGTCCGGCGGCTGCATCGGCGAGGAAGTGGACATCGCGCGGGCGACCGCCAGCTCGAGCGTGTCGTCGGCCAGCAGGTAGGCGCGCTGCACCAGGTTCTTGAGCTCGCGCACGTTGCCGGGCCAGGCGTAGGAATGCAGGAACTGCATCGACTCGGTCGAGTAGTTCTTGCTCGTCTTGCCTTCCTCGTTCAACTGGTCGAGGAACAGCTGCGCGAGCAGGTCGATGTCGGTGCCGCGATCGCGCAGCGCCGGCAGGTCGACCGGGATCACCGAAAGACGGTAGAGGAGGTCGCCGCGAAGCTGGCCGGCCTTCACTGCCTGGTCGGGGCAACGGTTCGTGGCAGCGATCACGCGCACCTTCACTTCGATCTCGGTGTCCCCACCCACGCGGCAGAAACGCCCGGTTTCGAGCACGCGCAGGAGCTTCACCTGCATGTCGAGCGGCATCTCGGTCACTTCGTCGAGGAAGAGCGTGCCGCCGGAGGCCCTTTCGAAGCAGCCTTTGCGCGAGCGCACTGCGCCAGTGAAGCCGCCGCGCTCATGGCCGAACAGCTCCGCTTCGACCAGGTTGGGCGGAAATGCGCCGCAGTTCACCGCGACAAAGGGCTGTTGGCTAAGCGTGCTCATCTTGTGGACGGTCGTGGCAGCGAGTTCCTTGCCAGTGCCGCTTTCGCCCTTGAGCAGGACAACGGCCTGCGACGGCGCGACCTTGGACAGGAGCCGGAACAGTTGTTGCATGATCGGGGACGCACCGTAGAGGTCCCCGAACCGGTTAGCGACGCTCGGGCGCAGTCGTGCGGGCGGCGATTGGCGTTGGGTGATCCCCGCGGTGAGCGCCTGAAGGGTACCGATGTTGAACTGCGGCGAATCCAAGGTTTCGCTGCGGGCGCTGGTTGCTTCGGACATCGATCTCTCCTGAGATTTCGTTATCGAGGTTCTGGTTCTTGTAGGTCGTGGTCCTATTCTCGTTAAGGAAGGGCTTGTAGGTGATCCGTATTCGGCTGATTCGTTTGTAGGAAAAACACCGACAAGGAGGGCCGAAGCGTGTGCGGGTTACAAAAATCCCGGCGTTTTTTACGAAAATGGCGACTCTTTTCGCTGTTTTCAGGCGTCTGCAGCCCCTGGTCTGCGCCGGCCCCCGAGTTCTTACATCCTCGCGCGGACAAATTACAAGGTCGTGCGCTTCGGATCGCATGTAACTCAATGAATGTAGGTGATCTGTGGTTGTGGCACAGGCCTTGCGCAAAGCCAGGCAGAGCAACTCTTGATCACCATCGAAAGGAGAACACCATGAAGATTGTGAAAAGCATCGGAGTACTGATCCTCGCCGGAAGTCTGGGCGCGTGCGCTGGCTTGACCACTTCCGAGCGCAACACGGCCATCGGCGCCGGCGTCGGCGCGGTTGCGGGCAGCGTCCTGACGGGCAGCACGCTTGGCACGGTCGGCGGCGCGGCAGTCGGCGGAGTGATCGGCAACCAGGTCGGCAAGCGCTAAGCAAAAAGACAAGCAGCAAACGCAGTACCCGGGAGCGAACAATGACAAAGCAGTACACAGTGCCGTCCCGTAAGGCGGGCGCGATGCTTCTGGGCGCGTGCGCCCTGCTTTGCGCGTTCGTTGCCCACGGGCAGGCCAGCGGTCCTCCAGGTCATCTCACCGACACCCGCGGCACGGTGGTCAGGAACGCTACCTATCTTTGCTGGCACACGGGCTCCTGGTCGCCTGCCGCTGCCATTGCGGAATGCGACCCTGACCTGGTGGCCAGGCCCAGGCCTCTGGCTTCAACGGAGCCTGCTGCAGCGCCACCCGCTCCGCGTCCGGCGCCCGCACCAGCAGCGGCAACCCCGCCAGCGAAAGCCGCGGCGATCCCGTACATGCAGAAGATCTCGCTGTCGGCCGAAGCGTTATTCGATTTCGACAAATCAGTGCTCAAGCCCGAAGGCCGCAAGGCGCTCGACGAGCTCGCCGCGAAAGTCGCCGCAATCAGCCTCGACGTGATCATCGCGCTCGGGCACACGGACAGCATCGGAACCGACGCCTATAACCAGGCATTGTCGATGCGCCGTGCAAACGCGGTGAAGGCTTATCTCGTCGGCAAGGGCATTCCGGCAAATCGAGTCACCGCCGAAGGCAAGGGAGAGAAGCAGCCGGTGGCCGACAACAAGACTCGCGACGGCCGGGCCAGGAACCGGCGGGTCGAAGTGGAAGTAATCGGAACGGGGCGCTAGCTGGAGACCGCGCCAGGGGCGGGTCAGGCCCCGCCAGGGACGGGTCAGGCCCCGTCGGGAACGAAGACGTCCACCTGCGTGCCGCGGTCGTCCTTGCCGCCGTTGAAATCGAGCGTGCCGCCGACCATGGCAATGCGCTCGCGCATTTCGAGCAGGCCATGTGAAGCGGGTCGGTCGAATGCGTCCGCCGGCATGCCCGAGCCGTTGTCCGTGATTCGCAGCCGCGTGCCGCCTGTGCCGTTGCGATCGACTTCGTGCGCAAGCGTCAGCGTGACCGACGAAGGCTTGGCATGGCTCGCCGCGTTCTCGAGCGACTCCTGCGCCACCCGGAACAGGGCGATCGCACGGTCGCGCCCGATCTGGCCGATATCCTCCGAGAGTTCGACGATGCATTCGAGCCCGGTGCGTTCGGTGAAATCCTCGGCGAATCCGCGCAGCGCTTCGGTGAGGTCCATGTTGTCGAGCGCGCTGGGCCGGAGGTCCTCGATGATCCTGCGGCTGAGGCCCACCACTGTCCGGAGCGAATCGAGCGCGCGGCGCAACCGCGTTGCAAGGACCGGGTCGACTTTCTTGAGCTTGTCCTCGACCGCAGCCACGTCGAGGTTCACTGCAGTCAGGTTCGAGCCGAGTTCGTCGTGCATAGCACGCGCGAGACGCGCTTTCTCATTGTCCGTTTTCCGGATGAGGTGCCGCGCGAGGCGGGATTCACGGCTGGGGGCCGCATCGGTCGATTCCGTCTTGGGTTCCAACTGGGCCATTCAGCAGTCCTTAGTTCCGCGCACTACGGGTCCGCGCACAACGCGCTCGGGACCCATGTTATGCGCGTCGACAGGCAGTTGCCATAGGACGAATCGCCGTGCAGTGCGGGCTGTAAAAACTACATGCCGGCCTGCGAACGGTGGGCGGCGATATGATGGGCCGCACCAATATGGCAGCACGGGGGAGTAACGCAATGGGCACAGTCGACATCCGGCAGGTCGTGCACGACCTGCGCAACCGGATCGCACCGATCCGCAACGTCCTCTACCTCATGCGGCTTCGGGGCGCGAACGACCCGAAGTTCGCCGAGTCCATCGCGATCATCGAACGGCAGATCGAAGGCATGGGCAAGATCCTGGACGACGTCTCGGAGGCCGCGCAGGCCGCGGGAAAGGCTGCAGCCGAACCGGCGCAGACCCCGCGCGACGCTTCGAGCGACGCTTCGAGCGACGCTTCGAGCGACGC
>CAZZDV010000219.1:0-6698 GCA_964652785.1 uncultured Bordetella sp. | reverse complement strand
TCGCCGGGTACATGCTGCGCGCCCCGATGTCGCTTGCGAAGATGACCTACGACGCCGCCACCGGCACCGTCATCTACCGCTCGAAGATGCACCTCGGCCTGAAGAGGAATTTTCAGGTGATGCCTGGGGCGCAGTGGCTGGAGATGCTGTGCCGGCACATCCCGGATCGCTACGAGCACCTGGTGCGCTATGTCGGTTGGTACTCGAATCGCGCACGCGGGGAGCGGGCGAAGGCTCGGAAGGATCAGGATGCGCCGCCCATCGATCCCGTGCACGAACCTGCGAGCGCGTTCGCCGCACACGCCAGGTCAGCCTGGGCGCGGCTGATCCGCAAGGTCTACGAAGCCGATCCGCTCGAATGCCCGAAATGTCACGGCCCGATGCGCATCATCACGCTGATCAACGACCCGCCTGTCGTACGGCGCATTCTCGATCACCTGGGGCAGAGGCCGCCCGAGGCGAGCGAGCGCTCGCCGCCGGTGCCCCCTGAAGCATGGCCGGTGAACAGTGTCCTGCCGATGAGGTACCACCCCGTTCCCGACATCGCGTAAAAGGCGCGAGGCCCGCGGCTGGCCAGCCGCGGGCCTCGCGCTCTGTGCGGGGATCACATCGAGCCCGGGGCGGGCTGTTGCGCGGTTCCAAGGTCGCCAGGATTACCAATCGTCCGGTATTTGGGGCAAACTACCCCCAGACTCGTTGCAGCAACTTCAACGTTCGGCTATGCAGACGACCACAGGCGGGTGTTCGGGGAAAGGAGTGGGATTGATTTGGCTATCTGTCGCGTACCGGTTCGCGTCCTTCGGATGTGCGAAAAAAACGAAGCGCCAGAGTTTTTGGACGAGCGGGCATAGTGTCGCCGGCGCAAAACCGGAGAACGTCGCCTCTGCGATTCGCGAGTTGGAGCGGGAAAAAGTGGACGTCATGATCACCGGCCCGAATTGGGTGACATCCGTTGCGAGGACCATTGTCCGGGATATCCCCATCGTTTTCGTAGTGGGCGTGGACGTCATCGGGCAAGGGTTCGTGAAGTCCTACGCCAAGCCCGGTGGCAACCTGACCGGGCTGACCTACGATGTCGGCGACCGCCCCCACAGTAAAAGGCTCGAGCTGTTGAAGGCGGCGGTGCCGAGAATTTCGCGCGTTGCCGTGCTATACGACCGGGGCCAGGACACCCCGCAGGTGCGCGCGATGCTGGCGGAAACTGCGAAGGCCCTTCGCCTGACCCTGGCCTGGGTCGAGCTGTCGAGCGATTTCAACACCACCTTCGAGGCCATGGCCACGGACGGCGTCAACGGGATCTATTCCACCAACGGCGCGCAGCAGTTCGTGCGCCGGGCCGAGGTCGTCGCCATGGCGGCGAAATACAAGCTTCCCACGACATTTGCGCTGTCCGAGTTCGTCGAAGCCGGCGGGCTCATGTCCCACGGACCCCACATCCCCGACCTCTACCGGCGCGCGGCGTCCTACGTCGTCCGGATCCTCAAAGGAGCAAAACCCGCCGACCTGCCGGTCGAGCAGCCGATGCGCATCGACCTGGTGATCAACCTCCAGACTGCCAAGGCGCTGGGACTGGTCATTCCGAAGGTCGTGCTGCTGCGCGCGACCCGGGTGATCGAGTGAAAAGGCGCGCAATACTGCTCGCACTCTGCGCGCTTCCGCTCGTGCGACCGGCCTCGGGCCAGACGCGCCGAACGTGGAAGATCGGATTGCTCCTGTCCAATTCCACCGACCCGCATTTGTGGGGCGCATTGAAGGCGGAACTCGCCAAGCGCGGCTACGCGGAAGGTCGCGATATCGCCTTCATCGAGGCCAACGCGGATGGAAACTTCGCGCGCTTTCCCGCGCTGGCGGCGGAACTCGTCCGCGATCGGGTCGACCTGATCGTTGCCGCCGGGACGCCTTCCCTGAGGGCCGCGAAAAACGCGACCGGCACCATTCCCATCGTCATCGCAACCGCCGGCGACCCGGTGGCCAGCGGCATGGTTGCGAGTTTCGCCAAGCCCGGCGCGAACATCACCGGCATGAGCAACATGGCTGGCGACCTCAGCGTGAAGATTCTCGAGCTCGCCCTGGCCACACTGCCCAAGCTTGCGCGCGTTTCGGTTATCTGGAACCCGGCCAACCCCTCCAACGCCTTGCTCCACGGCATTCGAGGCGCCGCTGCGAAATCGGGCGTCACGATCCTCGATCACAAGGCGGCAGCGGCCGCGGACATGGACTCGGTCCTGGCCTTGCTCGTTCGAGACGGCCCTGACGCTTTGATCGTCCTGTCGGATCCTTTCCTCGTCAGCCAGCGCGAAAAAATCGGCGCATTCGGGCGGGCGCAACGCGTACCCGTGTTCGGCCCGATGCGTGAATTCGTCCAGGCGGGCGCGCTGATGAGCTATGGCACCGATTACGCGGCCGATTTCCGTCGCGCGGCGAATTTCGTCGACCGCATCCTCAAAGGGGCCAAGCCGGGCGAATTGCCCATCGAGCAGGCGGCGACATTCGATCTTGCCATCAACAGAAAGACTGCTGCGCTGCTCGGAATTACGATCCCGATGGTCGTGCAGGTCCAGGCGACGGAAGTGATCGAATGAAGTCGCGCGCCTTTCTGCTCGCGATATGCGCGCCGCTGCTGTTGTCTCCTGCGACGGCAGCTGAGCCGAGGACGATCGGCATTGTCGCCATGGGACCGCAAACCGTGTTCCGCGAATTACCGACCTACGCGCGCTTCTACGCCCGAATGCGCGAGCTCGGCTGGCGCGAGGGGGAGAACATCCGTTACGTGGGGCGAGGCGCGGGCGGAGACCTGACGAAGCTCGACCTCAGCGCACAGGAGCTCGTGCGCAGCGGTGTGGCTGTCATCGTCACGGTCGGCTTCCAGGAGGCACGCGCCGCGCGACGCGCGACCGCGACGATCCCGATCGTCATGGTGCATCCCGGCGACCCGGTCGATCTCGGCCTCGTGCCTTCGCTCAACCGCCCGGGTGGCAACGTGACCGGGAATCTCTCCGCTCCCCTTTCGCTGTACGCCAAGCGCGCGGAACTGTTCGCCGAGCTGCTCCCGGGCGCGAGGCGCGTCCTGCTTGCATACGATCCGCCGATTCCGGCCGGAACCGTAGCAGCCGTAATGCAAGAGGCGGCAAAGCGCTACCGCCTCACGCACACATGGGTGGAATACCCGGTGAGCGGCGACTACGATGCATGGATCGAAAAATCAAAGCGTGCAGGCGCCGATGCCATGCAGCTTGCCCACGCCTCCAGCGCGTTTCGCCCCGAGCGCCGCAAAGCGCTTGCCGAATCCCTGATTCACCACCGCCTCCCGTCGTTTTGCGCCACCAGCGAATACGTCGAATCCGGATGCCTTGCTTCGTATAACCCGTTGAACGTCGAGTTCTTTGCGAATGCCGCGGTGTACGCGGACAAGATCCTGCGCGGTGCGAAGCCGGGCGATCTCGCGATCCAGCAGCCGACGGTCTACGAGTTCGTGATCAACATGAAGACCGCAAAAGCGCTGGGAATTTCGATACCGCAGTCGGTGCTACTGCGTGCGGACCGGGTGATCGAGTGAGGCGCGGTATCGGAACGCTTGCCCCGTTCATTGACGACTCGCGCCTCAACCTGCCGTCATTTTCAATTTCAGCTTCTGCGGGCGCCGTACCAAGGCGTAGTTCGCGACTTTTTCGCGGCTCTTCAAATCTCTGCAGATCGCCGCAAGGTCATAGTCGAACTTCGCGGCATGGGCTTCGCGAACTTTTCGAACTGCGTCCACGATCGGGTCGGGTTTCATCACTCTTCGCCTCCGAGTTCTTCCGGCGAGCACATCACCGGACATTCATAGCCCGCCGTCTCGACGGCCGTCCTGATACGAGCCTTTGTTTGGGCATTGTTGATGTGGCGGAAGTTCCATGTCAACAGAAAGTCCATGCCGTGGACCGTCGCCAGCGCGATATGCAGCGCGTCTTCCACGCTGGTCTTCGGTACGAGTCCCTGTTCGATCAAGTCGCCAGCGAGATCCTGCGCAGCGTCGGTCACTTCCAAAACGGAAAGCCCTACAATTGTCTGAGCGCGCTGCACGGCCGCGTCCGGGTCCCCGGCAAGGGACTCCTCGACGACAAGCACAGAAACGTAAACCTCGAACCAGCGGCGACTATGCTCCCGCCAATCGCGGGTGATTGCCTGCCTGGCAGCGGCAACAACGTCCTGACTCTGACTCATCAGCGACCCCGTGGAGGAAGGGTTCGTCGCCAGCCTTGCGCGGCCGGGCGGAAACGTCACCGGCGCGTCCACCCGGGACGCGGAACTGGGCCCCAAGCGCCTGCAACTCGCCAGGGACCTGGTCCCTCGCGCCAAGCGCGTGGTCATAGTGATAGACACGCCTCCGCCCGCGGGCCTTCACCCAGTGCACCAGAAGTTCCTGGATTCCCTGGTTGGCGTCGGCGCAGGCATCGGCCTCAAGGTGGACTTCGCACCGATTACCACGCCGGCGGAAGTGGCGCCCCTTTTCGATCGCCTCGCAAAAGAGCGCGTCGATGCGGTGATCGCCCTGATCTTTTGGCGGCTGACCACTGCCGCTGACCGCAAGGTGTTTATCGATAATGCAGCGCGGGTGCGCATCCCGGCGATCTACACGTCGACCTTCTGGGTCGACCTGGGCGGCCTTGCGGCGTACACCCAAAGTACGGTCGAGCTGGCGAGGCGTGCCGCCGGGTATGTGGACAGGATCCTGCGCGGGGCAAAGCCGGCGGACCTGCCGGTCGAGGAGCCAAACGTGTTCGAGCTGGTGATCAACCTGAAGGCGGCGCGCGAGATTGGCCTCACGATCCCGCAGTCCGTCCTGCTGCGCGCGGACCGGGTGATCGAATGAGGCGGCGTCTACAGAATGTACGGAACGACCACGAACCCAAATCGCTTGGGCGGAAAATCCCGCACATTCCGGGTTACGAGCTTCAGGCCGTGCTGCTGAGCAAGGGCCGCCTGGAACGCGTCCGGCAATTTCCAACCGTGCTGCCGGCGCAGAGCCGCCGCCAGGTCCGCCACCGGCTGATCGATGTCCAGGGTGGGAAAGGCATCGAGCAGCCGTTTCGCCTTGCGCGCCGCCGGCCGATCGAATCCCGCAAGCACTTCGGCGCGCGTTATGACCGAAATTGCGGTGTCTCCGGCGCAGCCGGAAAGGTATTCCGTCGCTTCCGCAACCCCGTTGAAATGGTCGATGAGAACGACCGAATCGAGCAGCTGCTTCACTTGCGCCGGGCCCACTCCCTGCGCAGTCGATTCTGGTACGCGAGGCCGTCGCCCTGCTTCCACAATCCCGCCGTTTCGCCCAGCAGCCGATCGAGGTCAGACTTTTCCGGCCCGGCTTGCTTGCGGAACTGGCGTACCGCGCGACGCACCAGCTCCGTCATCGGCGTGCGCTCGCGCTTGGCCTTGCGGCTGAGCCAGGCCCTGTCGTCCGGGTCGAGGCTGATGATGGTTCGGGGCATGGATAACTCCGTGATATCAATTCGATTAAATGATATCAGCTCGGTGCATTGGCATCAATCCGGAGCGAGCGAATGAAGCGGCGATCGTTCCTTCACGCCGCCGGCGCGACTTTCGGCGCCGCTGCGACCGGCGCCCTCGCCCAGACCGCACCCGCGCCAAAACGCGTCGGCGGCCTTTATCTCGGCAGTGCGCCCAACCCTTTCAGGACGACATTCGAATCGCGGCTGCGCGAGCTCGGATGGATCGAAGGCAAGAACCTCGTCCTGGTGAATCGTTTTGCCGAAGGAGTCCTCGGCCGCATCGACTCGCTCGCGCGCGAAATCGCTGCGGAGAACGTGGATGTCATCCACGTGCCGTTGCCTACTCCCACCCGCGCCGCGCGCAAGGCGGCGCCGAATACGCCGATCGTGTTCTCGATCATCAGCGATCCCGTAGGCGAAGGGTTCGTCGCCAGCCTCGCCCGGCCGGGTGGAAACGTTACCGGCGCCTCCACCCGGGAGGCGGAACTGGGCCCCAAGCGCCTGCAACTCGCCAGGGACCTGGTCCCTCGCGCCAAGCGAGTGGTCATAGTGCTGGACACGCCTCCGCCCGCGGGCCTTCTCCCAGTGCACCAGAAGTTCCTGGATGAACTGGTTGGCGTCGGTGCAGGCATCGGCCTGAAGGTGGACTTCGCTTCGGTTGCCACGCCGGCGGAAGTGGCGCCCCTTTTCGATCGCCTCGCAAAAGAGCGGGTCGAAGCGGTGATCGCATTCATCTATTGGCGGCTGAACACTGCGGCAGATCGCAGGGTGTTTATCGACAATGCCGCGCGGGTGCGCATCCCGGCGATCTACACGTCGAGCTACTGGGTCGAACTGGGCGGCCTCGCCTCATATACGCAGAACCAAACCGAGCTCGCCCGGCGGGCCGCCGAGTATGTGGACAGGATCCTGCGCGGGGCGAAGCCTGCGGACCTCCCGGTCGAAGAGCCGAGCGCGTTCGAGCTGTTAATCAACCAGAAGACTGCGCGCGCCATCGGGCTCACGATCCCGCAGTCAGTCCTGCTGCGCGCGGACCGGGTGATCGAGTGAGGCGGCGCTCCCTGCTTCTTGCCACCGGCGCCGGCGCTGTCCTCGCGGCGGCGCGCGCCACGGCCCAATCACCGGCGTCGCCGCGGCGGATCGGATGGCTTTCGTTGCCTGATGGCTCCTTCTTTGTGGGTCTGTCATCGGTTCATTGGCGGGAAGCCT
>CAZZDV010000218.1:0-6710 GCA_964652785.1 uncultured Bordetella sp. | reverse complement strand
GCCTTGTCCCAAGCCTCGAGCGCTTCGAGTTTCGACTTCAGCAAGAGCATCGCCGGCCTGACCTGCCCGGTGAGATGCTGCCGCAGCAGCGCGGGTTCCGGCACTCCGTCGCCATAGAAAAGCGTCGCCGCTTCGGCGAGGTTCGGAATGGTGTTGGCCCGGTCCTTCAGCAGCGCGACCACGCGAGCCAGAGACGGGCCGCGCGCAGTGTCGAGGCCTCGCTTCCCGAGTTCCGGTTCGACGAGCCCGGCAAGGCGATCGTCGTCGGCCAGCTTGATGTAGTGCTGGTTCAGCCAGAGCAGTTTCTCGGGGTCGAACTGCGCGGGCGAACGGCTGGCATGCTCCAGGTCGAACCATTCGGTGAACTGCTTCATCGAGAAGACTTCTTCATTGCCGTGCGACCAGCCCAGCCGCGCGAGATAGTTGAGCAGCGCCTCCGGGAGGTAGCCTTCCCCGCGATACTGGGTCACGCTCACCGCGCCGTGACGCTTGGACAGGCGCTCGCCGTCGGCACCGAGGATCATCGGCACGTGCGCGTAGGCAGGCAGCGGCGCACCGAGCGCGGCCAGCATGTTGACCTGGCGCGGCGTGTTGTTCACGTGATCGTCGCCGCGGATCACATGCGTGATGCCCATGTCCCAGTCGTCGACCACCACGCAGAAGTTGTACGTCGGGCTGCCGTCGGAACGCGCAATGATGAGATCGTCGAGTTCGGCATTGGACACCGTGATCGGACCCTTGATGAGGTCGTCGAACGTGACCCCGCCCGAGGGCGGGTTCTTGAATCGAACGACCGGCCTCACGCCCGCGGGCGGCGTCGTTTTCGAATCGCGCCAGCGCCCGTCGTAGCGCGGCTTTTCCGCTCGCGCCATCTGCTGCTTGCGCAATTCGTCGAGCTCTTCCTTCGACGCGTAGCAAAGGTAGGCCTTGCCCTCGGCGAGGAATTGATCGATGACTTCCTTGTAGCGGGCCATTCGCTGGGTCTGGAAGAACGGGCCCTCGTCCCACTCGAGGCCGAGCCATTTCATGCCCTCGATGATCGCGTCCACCGACTCTTGCGTGGAGCGCTCGAGGTCTGTGTCCTCCACGCGCAGGATGAACACGCCCTTCGCCTGCCGCGCGAAGGCCCACGAATAAAGCGCGGTGCGCGCGCCGCCGACATGCAGGAATCCGGTCGGGCTGGGTGCGAAGCGGGTGCGGACGGAGGTGGTCACGAATCGAGAGGAAGCGCTGATATGGGCCCGCGTGCGGGCCCATAGTTGTGAGCCGGTCGGGAAGGCGGGTATTGTAGTCGCGATGAACAAGGTTTCGACCGACAAAGTGCTCCAGCCCAACGGGATGCCGGGATACCAGTTGCCGGTGTATCGCTATGGCACGCCGCCTGAACTCGCGGGTGCCGAACCCGGGACGTATCCGGTCATTGTTGCAGGCGGCGGCTTGGGCGGACTTGCCTGCGCGCTCGAACTCGGCAGCCGCGGCGTGCGCACCATCGTGCTCGACGAGGACAACACCGTGGGCGCCGCCGGACTCTCGTCGCGCGGCATCTGCTACGCGCGCCACACGCTCGAGATCCTCGAGAGATTCGGGGTCACCGACCGCATCCGCGCGAAGGGCATCACGTGGAACGAGGGCGACGTCTATCGCGGCGACCGGCATCTCTACCGCTTCAACCTGCAGCCCGGGGCGGACCAGAAGTTTCCCGCGTTCGTGAACCTGCAGCAGTTCTATGTGGAGCAATACCTGGTCGAGAAACTCACCGATTTCCCGTGCGTCGACCTGCGCTGGATGAATCGCATTGTCGAGGTGCGAGCCGGCGAAGACCACGTGGCAGTCGAGGTCGAGACGCCCGAGGGCCGCTACACCGCGCGCGGGCTTTACCTCGTTGGCGCGGACGGAGCGCACAGCACAGTGCGCGAGAAGGTGGGCGCCAAAGACTCCGAGTCGGCGCTTTTCGAGAACACCTGGTGCATCGCCGACGTGCGAATGGCTCCCTCCACCGAAGCCGTGCGCAAGGCCTATCTCGACAATCCGCTAAACGACGGCGGCGCGATCTGGTACCACCAGATGGCCGACGGCATCTGGCGCACCGACTGGGAGATCGGCCACTACCCGGACCCCGAGGCGGAGGCCGGACCCGAACGCGCCAGGGAGCGCCTGCGAAAGTTGCTCGGAACCGATGTGGAATTCGAGATGGTGTGGGTCGGCGCATGGCGCTTTCGCCGGCGCTGCCTCGAAAAGCTGAGGCACGGGCGGGTGTTTTTCCTGGGCGACGCGGCCGCGCAGCACTCGCCCTTCGGTGCGCGCGGAGGCAATCGCGCAGTGCAGGATGCCAACAACCTCGCGTGGAAGCTTGCGCTGGTGCTCGACGGCACAGCCGAGCCTGCCCTGCTCGACACCTATCACTGCGAACGCCACCAGGCTGCGCTCGAAGCCGTGGAGATCGCTTCGCGAAGCGCAATCTTCATCGGTCCGGAAACCGAAGGGCAGCGCCTTGTACGCGACGCGATCCTCGACCTCGCGGAAAAGAATCCGGAAGCGCGCTCGCTGGTGAATGTCGGGCGTTTGTCCGAGCCCTGCGCCTACGTGCATTCGCCGCTCGGCGAGGAACGCGGCGAGTTCAATGCGCCGGCCGCGGCGCCCGGTGCCGCCGCCCCGGACGCGAAAATCCGCCTCGATGGCCGCGACACCTATTTCTCCGACTCCCTGCAAGGCCGGTTCACTGTCGCTTACTTCGGGGGAACGGGCACTGCGCCGAACGCGGGTGTCGAAGTGGTCGCGATCAACCTCGATCGCGAAGCGGCGCCGACTTTGTTCGAACGCTATGGGGTGAAAGAAAAAGCCACCTACGTTTTTCGCCCGGATGGTCATGTGCTTGCGCGTTGCCAGGGGATCGATCCGGGATTCGCGGAAGCATCGATCGCTTCCGCGTTGAGGGGGGGCTCCAGTTCACAAGCGCCGAGAGCATCGCAAGACCGGACTCTCGAGCGCGATCGTCTCTACGAAGCCTTGGCCGCCCTCGTCGACAAAACCGCTGAAACCAAGCGCAGTCGAGTGATTTCGCGCTTCGTCGACATGCTTGCCGGCCAGCTCGCTGACCTGCATGCGGATCCCGCAGCGATCCGGACTGCGATTGAGCAGGCCGGTCGCGTTGACCGTCCGCAGGTGCGTCGCTAGAATGCGCGCCTCCCGCAAGCGCATTTCCGGGCGATTAACTCAGCGGTAGAGTGCCACCTTCACACGGTGGAAGTCAGTGGTTCGAACCCACTATCGCCCACCACTCCCCCCAGAATGATGCAGTCAAAATGTTGCAATCCAACAAGCGGATAAATTCCTTGTAGGGAGGCCTTGATTTCACGGAAGATTTCTGGATTCCTTTGCGCTATGCTTTGGGTGTGCAAAAAACAACAATCACCTTGATCCTGATGCTTGCGGCATGTCCGGCCATCGCCGGGGTGATCGAGGGCAAGGTCATCGAAGTCCTGGACGGCGCCACCTTCACGGTGCTGGCCCGGGATGGCGCCTCAATCCATCGAATCCGGCTGGCAGGCATCGACGCGCCGGGCAAGGAACGGGCGATTGGGGGCAGTTCGCGCGAGAGCCTGCGCCGCATGGCCCGCGGGAAGACTGTCCGGGTGGAAACCAATGCAATCGACGCGCGCGGCCTGCTGGTAAGCAACGTCATGATTCAGCGCACCCCCAAGGACTGCAGCAACCAGCCCTGCCCCAACCTCGATCCCGCGCTCACCCAGCTATCGTCAGGGCTCGCGGCAATCGACAACAAGAACCTTTCGCACCAGACGCCGGATGCCCAGAAACGCTACGCCGCGGCGCAGGCACAGGCGAAATCCAACCGCCTGGGGCTGTGGCGGGACACCACGATGCAGTCGGCCTCGCAGCAGACTTCAAGGTAGCTGCAGGTCTCAGCCGTGGCCTGCGAAGAGGCAGGCGGCTACGAAAGCCCAAGTCAGGATATCGGCACCAAGTACGAGTTCGGGCATGGCTGGCTCCAGTGGCAGGAAGGTATGAAAAGACGGCTGGAATGCAACTACTGTTAATTTATACAGTATCTTCACACCGGCCGCAACTGCTAGCCTGCGTCCATGCCTTCGCTCCAGGATATCCGGGACGCCGCCAGCCGCATCGCAGGCGCCATCGTCAGGACGCCCCTCCTCCATAGCCGCACCCTGTCCGGGCTGACCGGCGCTGAAGTCTTCCTCAAGTTCGAGAACCAGCAGTTCACGGGCTCGTTCAAGGAGCGGGGCGCGCTAAACAAGCTGCTGTCACTCACGCCCGAGGAACGTGCCCGCGGCGTCATCGCGATGAGCGCCGGCAACCACGCGCAGGGTGTCGCCTATCACGCGGCCCGCCTCGGCATCCGGGCGGTAATCGTCATGCCCAAGGGCACCCCGAATACCAAGGTGCACGGCACCCAGGTGCTCGGCGCGGACCTCAGGCTCGAAGGCGAGACACTGGCGGAAGCTGCCGCCTACGCCCATGAGCTCGCGGGGAGTGAGCAGCTGGTCTTCGTGCATCCCTATGACGACGATTCGGTGATCGCGGGCCAGGGCACCGTCGCGCTCGAGATCCTCGAGGACTGCCCGGACCTCGACTGCATGGTGGTCCCGGTGGGCGGCGGCGGCCTGATCGCCGGGATGGCAACCGCTGCAAAGGGGTTGAATCCGTCCATCGAGATCGTTGGCGTCGAACCCAGGCGCTATTGCGCGATGTACCAGCGCCTCGCCGGGTTGCCGGTCCGGGTCGGCGGCGACACGATTGCCGAGGGGCTGGCGGTGCGCGACATCGGCGAGCTGCCCTTGTCCATCGTGAAGTCGCTGGTGACCGAGGTCCTGCTGGTCGATGAGGACACCATCGAACAGGCGATCGTCGCGCTGGTCGAACTGGAGAAGACCGTCACCGAAGGCGCGGGCGCCGCGGGCCTGGCCGCCCTCCTCACCCACAAAGCCCGGTTCGCGGGCAAGCGCGTGGCCGTCCCGCTCTGCGGCGGCAACATCGACACGCGCATGCTCTCAGGCGTACTCCTGCGCGGGCTCGTACGCGACGGGCGGCTCGTGCGCGTGCACGTAATGTTGCCGGACATCGCCGGGAGCCTCGCCAAGGTCACCGCGTTGATCGGCGAAGCCGGCGGCAACATCGTCGAGGTGCAGCACCAGCGCGTGTTCGGCACGGCCTCGGTGAAAACGCCGGAGGTGGAATTCGTCATCGAAACCCGCGACGCAAACCACACCACCGTGCTGGTTGCGGCGCTCGAGTCCGCCGACGTGCGGGTAACGCTGCTGAGCTAGATTCTGATTTATTGCTGGACGAGCGGCGCCCGCTGCCTGAGCGCCTCGCGCTCGAATCCGGCGATGCGCTTGTAGTTCTCGGCCAGCGCCGCAAGCTCGTCGTTGCCGATCACGTCCTCGATGCGCTCGAACGGCTTGTCGCCGGTGCGCTCGTGGACCTTGCGCAGGATTGCGTCGGGGCCCTGCGAACGATTGGCGATCACGACTTCATACGCAGGCTCGAGGCGCGCTTTCTCATAAGCAGCCAACGCGGACTCCACCGATGCCTCGCGTCGCAGGCACCCCGCGAGTACGCGCGCATCCAGGATCGCCTGCCCGCCCCCGTTCGAGCCGCGCGGATGCATCGGATGCGCAGCGTCGCCCAGCAGCGTGACGCGCCCCTGCGTCCAGAACGGCAGCGGATCCCGGTCCACCATCGGGTATTCGAGGATGCTCGTAGCATTGCGGATCATCGCCGCGATGTCCAGCCAGTCATGCGTGCGATCCTCGAACACGGGATAGAAATCCTCCAGCCTGCCGGCGAGGTTCCAGTCCTGCATCGCATTGCGGGTCGACTGGATCTCGGCCACCCAATTGAGAAGCTGCGTGCCATCGGGAAAGTTGCGGATCGGGTAGACGACCATCTTGCCGACCTCGAGCCAGCCGGCGATCACCATGCTCGCGCCAGACAGATAGGGCTGGCCCCGCGTGACGCCGCGCCACATGTTGATGCCCTGATACGCCGGCGGGCCTTCATTCGGATGCAGCAGCTTGCGCACCGCCGAGTGAATGCCGTCGCAGCCGATCACCGCTGCGCCGCTCGCACTGCTGCCATCTGAAAAGTCGACTCTGACCCCACTTTTGTCGACCCCACTTTTGTCTTGGGCGAAGGAGGTGCACTTTTTCCCGAGGACGAAGCTGTCGGGGCCGAGGCGCTCGCGCACGGCCTCGAGCATCACGGCATGCAGGTCACCGCGATGGATCGAGAGCTGCGGCCAGTCGTAGCCGGCGAACCGGCCGCGCGGCTCCTTGTAGATGAAGCGGCCGAAGCGATCGTAGTAGCAGAACTCCTTCGTCTCAACCGCGACGGCGGCGAGGCGCTCCTGCAGGCCCAACTCGGTCAACTCGCGCATCGCGTGCGGCAGCAGGTTGATGCCGACGCCCAAGGGCTTGATTTCCGGCGCCGCCTCGAACACGCGGCAGGCAATGCCCGCCTGGTGCAGCGCGACTATCCGCCCGGACGCGCGGTGGTGGTGGGCATCGATGACACCTGGCGTTGGCGGCGCAATGTCGGCGATGCCTATCTCACGCGCTTTTACGGTCAGCTGTTGCGCCACGCCAGCTCTGGTCGTCGTCACAGCGACAAGCTCTGGCGCCTCGCCGCGGCGCCGAGTCGCGTGGTGCCCGGCGAGACCCTGACCGTCACGC
>CAZZDV010000217.1:0-6771 GCA_964652785.1 uncultured Bordetella sp. | reverse complement strand
TGCCGGGCTGGATCGAAACCAACATGACCGCCAATGCGGTGGGCAACGAGAAGTTCCGCAACACCGTGCTGCCGCGCATCCCCGCTCGGCGCTGGGGCACTGGCGACGATTTCGGCGGTATCGGCGTGTACCTGATGAGCGACGCGGCGGGCTATCACACCGGCGACACCTTCGTGATCGACGGCGGCTATTCACTTTTCTAGGCGCACCATGACCCTGCTCTACCTATCGGAGGCCGATGTCGCCGGCGCGGCGCTGCCGCTGGACCGGCTGCGCGAGATCGTGGCCGGCGCCTTTGCGGCGCAGGCGCGCGGGACTGCCGAAGCCGCGGCGAAGTCGGTGCTGAACATCGGCCCGGGCCACGTTTTCCAGGCCAAGCCCGCGCTGCTGCGCGAAGCCGGCCTGGCGGGGATGAAGTGGTTCGGCCTCGTGCCGAGCGCGCAGACCAGCGGCCCGACCGTTTCGAGCATCATCGTGCTCGCGGACGTGAAGACCGGTGCGACGCTCGCGGTCATGGGCGGCAACTGGATCACCGCTACGCGCACGGCCGCCATGAGCGCAATCGCGGCTCAGGCGCTGGCCCGGCCGGATTCCACTTCGATCGGGTTCATCGGCGGCGGCGTGCAGGGACACAGCCATCTCGATGCGCTGCGGCTGGTGCTTCCGAACCTTCGGCGGGCCGTGGTCTATAGCCGCACGCAGGCAAGCGCCTCCCGCCTGGCGCAGGCGGCACATGCTTTGGGCATGGAAGCCCGCACCACGCGCGAGCCTCGCGAGGCGGTCGAAGATCTCGATGTGGTCGTCACCACCGTACCCGAAGGCGGGTCGCTGGAGTTCCTCGATACGGCCTGGCTGGCGCCCGGCGCATTCGCATCCGCAGTGGACCTCGCGCGCTCGTGGAAACGCGAGTCGCTCAGGAGCGTGGATTTTCTCGCCACGGACGAGCACGAGCAGAGCCGCGTGATGGCGAAGATCGGGCGCATGAATTTCGCCGGTGCTTATGACGCGGATCTGGCGGACCTCACCTCCGGCGCCCTCCAGGGCCGGACGTCCAGCGCTCAGCGCACGATGTTCGCGTTCTCCGGCCATGCACTGGCCGATCTCGCCGCGGCGCAGGTCGTCTACGAGATCGCAATGCGCGACGGCCTGGGCGTGAAGCTGCCCCAGTAAGCGCGGTGCCCGGCCTCGCGCCGGGCGCGCGCCTGAAAAGCGCGCTCAGCTCGTTGATTGCGCGCTGAGCACCGGCCGCTTGGCCAGCAGGAAGAACAGCGTCCCCACGCCGGCCATGATCGCGAGCGTGGTGAACCCCGCGCGATAGTTTCCGGTGAGGTCGGCGAACACGCCGGCCAAGATCGGACCGCCGATCTGCCCGACCACGATGATCATGGCCGAAAGCCCGAGGATCATGCCGATCGAGCGGCGGCCGAAATAATCCGCGCGAATGGCCTGCATGAAAGGCCCGCGCAATCCCCACGCCCCGCCGTGGAGAATGGCGAAAGCCACGAGCATCAGCGCGCCATTTGCGTAGGTCAGCATCAGAAGGCCGCTCGAGTGCATGACCATGCACAGGGCGGCCACGTAGCGCTTCTCGAAACGGTCGCCGATCGCCCAGCCGACGAGCACGCCGCCGACCTGCGCAATGGTCATGAGCGTAATGACCAGCGATGCCTGCCCGAGCGTGTAGCCCAGCCCTTCCTTCATGTGTGTGATCGCGTGCACGCTGACTGCATAGACCACGAGCAGCGCGAACCCGTGACCGAACGACAGCAGCCAGAACGCGCTCGTGCGCAACGCCTGCCGCGCAGTGAACTCGGGCTGTCCCGGCTCTTCGGCAACGCCGGCGACCTTCGGGGCCGGCGGCAGGCCGTCGATCGTTTCGCCGACATCCTCGGGCCTGCGGCGAAAAACGCGCGCAAGCGGCCAGCCGACGACGATCGCCAGCACACCCGAACCGAACGCGGTCGGCCTCCACCCCCAGGTCTGCATCGCCCAGGCCACGATCGGCACGAATACGCCTCCGAGGGCCAAACCCAGCGAAACAGCCGCGAGAGCGCGCGCACGCGACTTGTCGAACCAGTGGATGATCGCGACATTGATCGGGAAGAATCCGCACAGGCTCGCGCCGAGCGCGATCACCAGGAACGCGCCGTAGAATCCGGGCAGCGACTGGATCTGGCTGAGCAGCATGAAGCCTATGCCGAAAGTCACGATCCCGATGCGGATCATGCCTTGCGGGCCAAAGCGGTCGATGATCCAGCCAAGCACCGGTCCGAGGACCGCCGCTTCCATCGGTTGCAGCGTCGCGGCCACCGAAAGCGAAGTCTTGGACCAGCCGAATTCCTCGCGCAGCATCGCGAAATAAGCGCCGAATGCCTGGTGCAGCAGGCCTGCCTGCAGGAACTGGATGCCTCCGCCCGAGGCAACCATTCGCCAGCCGTAGAAAATCTTCATGGGATGATGGCAGGATAGCGCAGGGGATGCCGCCCGCGGCCGCAGGTTCACTTCCCCCGCGCCTTCGAACCGACCACAACCGCCAAAGGAGCACTCCGATGGAAGAATCGAGGACCCGGATCACCATCCTGACAAGCACCTACCGTATCAAGGGATTCATCGACCTGCTGCCGGGGGCCCGCCTCACGGACTACATCGTCGAGGCCAAGAGCTTCGTCGCAGTCACCGATGCCGAAGTCTGGGAGTTGGCGATTGGCGGGCGCCAGGTGCTCACGGCGGCGTTCATCGACGTCAACAAGGAGCACATCCAGATCGTCATGCCGGGCTGATCCGACACGCCGTTTCACTCGCGCAAACGCAGGGTCGCCTCGCGCGAAGTTCTGTTACCTTACCGCCTCCATCGGCAGACCCCTCCCAGAATGAGCAACCTACAGGATCGATTGCGCGCGCTCGGCCCCGATGCGCTAAGGAACATCCGGCGCGGCATCGAGAAAGAGAGCCTGCGGGTGCGTCCCGACGGCGTGCTCGCATCCGATCCGCATCCCGCCGGGCTGGGCTCCGCGCTCACCCATCCACACATCACCACGGATTTCAGCGAATCGCAGCTCGAGCTGATCACCGGCGTCCACACCGGCATCGAAGCCTGCCTCGATGAGCTCACCCGCATCCACCAGGTGGTCTTCTCGAGGATCGGCGAGGAGATGCTCTGGTGCGCGAGCATGCCGTGCGGCCTGCCGGCCGACAACGCGATTCCCATCGGCCGCTATGGGAACTCGAACGTCGGGCGCGCGAAAACCGTTTACCGGATCGGCCTCTCGCATCGCTATGGCCGACGGATGCAGACGATCTCCGGCATCCACTACAACTTTTCGCTTCCGGCAATCGAACAGCCGAACGAGGCCTATTTCTCGCTGATCCGCAATTTCCGCCGCCATTCGTGGCTGCTGCTCTACCTGTTCGGGGCATCGCCCGCGGTGTGTTCGAGTTTTGTCGAGGGCCGCCAGCACGAGCTCGAGGAGCTCAGGCGCGGCACGATGTACCGGCCCGGCGCGACTTCGCTGCGCATGGGCCCCCTGGGATACCAGAGCGACGCGCAAGCTTCGCTCGCGGTGAGCCACAACTGCCTCGAAAGCTATGGGGCGTCGCTCCAGGAAGCGCTGACGAAACCGTATCCGGCTTACGAGGCGATCGGCATCCGCGAGCGGGGCGCCACGGGCGAAGGCGTCGAAAGCTATCGGCAGCTCGCCACCACGCTCCTGCAGATCGAAAACGAGTTCTACGGAACGATCCGTCCGAAGCGAGTGATCCGGCAGGGCGAGCGCCCCCTGCACGCACTTCGCGAGCGCGGAGTCGAGTATGTCGAGGTGCGCCTCATGGACCTCAACCCGTTCGAGCCGATCGGGATCGACGCGGCGACGATCAGGCTGCTCGATGTCTTCCTGCTGCATTGCCTGCTAAGCGAAAGCAAGCTCGATACGCCGGCCGAGATCGCGGCCAACGCTCGCAACCAGCATCGGGTGGCGGCACGCGGCCGCGAATCGGGCCTGCGGCTCGAGCGCAACGGCGACAAGGTCACGCTGCCCGAATGGGGCGCCGAGATTCTGGAGGCCTCCGATGTGATTGCCGACGCGCTCGACGGCGCGCATGGCACCAAGGCGTATTCCGAGGCGCTCGCGAAAGCGAAATCGTCGTTGCGCGACCCCTCCCCGCTGCCTTCCGCGCGCGTGCTCGAGGCGATGGCCGAGGACAACGACTCCTATGTGCGCTTCGTGCTGCGGCAGTCGCGGCAACACCTTGCGACGATCAATGCGAAGCCGCTTTCCGCGGAGGACGACGCGCGTTTCGCGCAGATGGCCGAGACCTCGATCGCCGAGCAGCGCCAGATCGAGGCCTCCGACAGCCTGCCTTTCGAGATCTTCAGGCAGCGCTACCTCTCGCCGGAGCGGCTAGGGCTCTAGAAACTGCGCGGCTTGCCGCTCAGACGATGCCGCGCGAGTGTAAGCCCGCAATCGCCTCTTCGCCGTAGCCGAGCGACTGCAGGATCCGGTCGGTATGCTCGCCAAGCAGCGGCGCACGCTGGCGCACCCCGCCCTCGGTCCGCGACATCGTAATCGGTACCCGTCCCACCGGTGCGGGAGCCGGCAGGCCCGGGTAATCGAGGGATTGGAACAGGCCGAGCGCGTCGACTTGCGGATGATCGAGCGCCGCCTGCGCATTGAGCACCGGGCCGCTCGGGATCTTCGCTTCGCCGAGGATCGCGATCGCCTGGTCGGTGCTGCGTCCTTCGCACCACCTGCGCATGCGCTCATCGATGGCGTCGCAGTTCTCGCCGCGCGAAAGGTCGTTCGAGTAGCGCGGATCGGCGAGCCATTCGGGTTCGCCCATGAGCCGGGCCCAGCGCTCGTACAGCGGCTGGCCGACGACCTGGCAGAGCAGCCAGCCGTCGCGGGTGCGATAGACGTTGACCGGCGCCGCGGCCTGCCCGCGGTTGCCGGTCGGCACGCGATCCTTGCGGATGACGGCCTGCTCGATCAGGTACGAATTCATGAAGGTGAGCGCGGTGCCGAGGAGCGAGCCCTTGACGTGCTGGCCCTTGCCGCTGCGCGAGCGCTCCATCAGCGCGGCCATCGTGCCGAAGGCGCAATGCAGCGCGGTGCCGAAGTCGACCCAGTTGACCTGCGCGCGGTACGGCTGGTCCGGCTCGCCGGTCATGAAGACCGCGCCCGACATCGCCTGGCCGACGCCGTCGAACCCGACGTTGCGCGCCATCGGGCCGCTCGAACCGTACGCTGAGCTGGTCGTGACGATGATGTCCGGCTTCACGGCGCTCAGGGCCGCGTAATCCAGGCCCATGGCCACGAGGCTCTGGTCCGGCAGGTTGGCGACCACCACATCCGCGGTGCGAACGAGCTTGTGCACGATCTCGCGGCCTTCGGTCGCCATCGGGTCGACCGTGAGCGAGAGCTTGTTGCGGTTCATCTGCAGGAAGAGGCTGCCTTCGCCACCCGAACCGACCGGCGCGACAAAACGGTCTTCGCTGCCCTCGCGCTTTTCGATGCGGATGACTTCCGCGCCGTATTCCGCAAGCAGTGCCGCGCAGTAGGGGCCTGCGATGTAGCGCCCGAAATCGAGCACGCGGATGCCCTCGAGGAGCGCGCTCATCGCGTGAGGGCGCCTTACCCGCCGAGGTCGGTGATCTTCTTGCGGGCGAGCTCGACGTAGACCCCACGGGGGAACTGCTCGATATAGAGCTCGATTTCCTCGGGGTCGTCGCTGTCCTTCACCTCGCGCCAGAATTCCATCTCGGCTTCGTTGCCCTGCTGCTGGGCAGGCGCCGCGCGCGGCCGCGCGGGCGCGGCCGCGGGCGGCGGTGCCGCGACGATGACTTCGTTCGGATCCTCGGGAGGCTTGCCTTCGAGGATGCGCTGGAGCGAAGCGGCAAAACTTTTCGCGGTCTGGTAGCGGTGCTCGGGGTCTTTGGAAAGTGCACGCGCGACCACACGGTCGATGACTGGCGGGATCTGCACGAGCTTCGAGGGCCAGACCGGATCGTCCTGGATGATCTTCTTTGCCAGCGCCCACTGGGTGCCTTCGAACGGCTTCTGGCCGGTGAGGAACTGGTACAGGATGATGCCGGCCGAAAAGATGTCTGTGCGGCGGTCGATTGCCTGCCCCTGGATCTGCTCCGGGGACATGTACGAAGGCGTGCCCACCACGGCACCGGTCTGCGTCGCTTCGCCGGCCGAGGCGCCGTCGGGGTCGACGACGCGCGCCACCCCGAAGTCCGTGAGCTTCGCGTGCCCTTCGGCATCGACCATTACGTTGGCTGGCTTGATGTCGCGGTGGATGATGCCCGCTTCATGCGCGAAATCGAGCGCGTCGAGCAGTTCGGACATGAGGCGAAACGCAGTCTTGATGTCGAAACGCTGGTTCGCATCGAAGAAGTCCTTGAGCTCCTTGCCCTGGATGTATTCCATGACGATGTACGCGACATCGCCTTCGGAGCCGAAGTCGTACACCTGGACGATGTTGCGGTGGTTGAGCCTGGCGACCGCGCGCACTTCCCGCTCGAACCGCTTGGAGTACATGCGCGCCATTTCCTCGTCGAGCTGCTTGACGAGGATGGTCTTGATGGCCACCCGTCGGTTCAGCCCCGGATCGAGGCCGTCATAGACCAGCCCCATGGCGCCCTTACCGAGGACACCCTTGATCTGGTAGCGGCCGAGCGATGTGAGCTGTTCCATGGGGGTGTTCCGAAAGCCCTTCCTACCGATTGCCTACCGATACCACACGAGAATCTGGTGGCCAAGGGCGGAATCG
>CAZZDV010000216.1:2506-6815 GCA_964652785.1 uncultured Bordetella sp. | reverse complement strand
CGAAGGCCTTCTCAAATAGCGTGGCCGAAGGCCTGGTCAAATAGCGTGGCCGAAGCGCTGGTCGGTTAGATCGGTTCGAGATCGATTACCAGCCGCTGCCCCAACAGGTTTATCGCCCGCGCGATGCGCGGCAATTTCGAACCGTAGTGCGGATCGAGCAGGCGACGAACCTCTTTCTCGTCCACGCCGAGTTGCCGCGCCAGCTGCGTCTTGCTGATGCCGGCCTCGCGCATGGCGACGTAAAGCGCGGCTTTCGCCATGGTCTCTGCGGGCGGGGAGACAAGATGCTCCCTTCGGCCGGCCTTGCCCGGCACCGGAAAATCCATGCCCTCGATCATGTACGTCGCAAAGACTTCGTCCATTGCGTCTGCCGCTTGTTCGAGCGCATCCCGTTCATCTTCGCCCTGGGTAATCAACTGCGGCAGGTCGCGGCAGGTCACGACATATCCGCCCTCTTTCGAAGAGGCGAGCTTCACGGGATACTGGAAACGGCTCATGGTTTGCGGATGAACTCATCGCCTCGCATGAACCCATTATCGGACTAAAACGTCCGGATGTAAACGCGACATTTACGCATGAACGTGGAGCTCAGAGTGACAGAACCAGGCACCGTCCGCGCAGGCATCGGCGGCTGGACGTTCGAACCGTGTAGAAGAAACCTTGAATACTGCCAAAACTCGCACCAGCCCCAGTGCTGGCGCCATCAAGGAGGTCATATGTTGCCATCACACCGCACCGCGTTCGGCCTGCTTGCGGCTCTCGCCATGGCGTTCCCCCGCGAACACCACCAGCGGCAGGTGAGCGCGCACGGCCGCGGGCAGCGCAGTGATCGGTTGCGTCACGCCGGGCCCGCAAGTGACGGACGCGACGCCTACGTCACCGTTCTTTCGCGCGTACGCCATGCCGGCCGCGAGCGCGCAATACTCGTGCCTGACATGGACCAGGCGGCATCCCTGCTCGGACAACGCCGCGGCCCAGTTCATGTTCGCATCGCCGAGGAGCGCGAAGCATGTTTTCACGTCCTCCTGGGAGAAGATCCCGGCGAGGATGTCGTACACGCGAGTTCCCCGCCTCGCGCCTGCGCTGCAACCTGCTCGCCTCACTGGGCGACCTCCTGAAGAACAAGCCCAAGGGCTGAGAGCCCCAGCGTAGAGTGGCAGCATTTCGGCTGGTAAGCCAATGCTCGAGCGGTGCTTCAGGTATTTTTGGCAGCATTGATAATCCTTGCGGCGCGCTCGATCCCGGATCGGTGGACGCCTAACTGTCCGGCCTTGCCAGGTTGATACGTCCAGACCTTATTGCAACGGGCAACCGGGTTCGATAAAGGGAATTACGAATGGCCGCGTGCGCGCCTGAGTGCGTGGCTGCGCACGAGTCGGGCTACACTCCACCCGCCGTCCTCAAGGCTTCACCACGAAGCTCCACCCGCATGCCGCACAACGTAAGCCTCATTGCAACCATCGCGGCGAGCTTCGGCCTCGCGCTGCTCGCAGGATTGGCCTGCACGCGCTTGAAGATCCCGCCGATCGTCGGGTACCTGATTGCGGGCGTGATGATCGGGCCCGCGACGCCCGGGTTCGTCGCCGATCTCGACTTGGCCGGGCAGCTCGCCGAAATCGGCGTGATGCTCCTGATGTTCGGTGTCGGCCTGCATTTTTCGGTGGACGACCTGCTCGCGGTCAAGCGGATCGCGGTGCCGGGCGCAGTCATCCAGATGGCGGTAGCGACCGCGCTCGGCATGGCGGCGGCGACCCTCTGGGGCTGGAACCTCGGTGCGGCCCTGATCTTCGGTATCGCACTCTCGGTCGCCAGCACCGTCGTGCTCCTCCGAGCGCTCGAGCTTCGCGGCTCGCTGAAATCGATCAACGGCCAGATTGCCGTCGGCTGGCTGATCGTGGAGGACTTGGCAATGGTGCTCGTGCTGGTGCTGCTGCCGGCCCTGGCCGGGATCCTCGGTGGGCAGCAGACGAGCGGCGGCGGCAGCCAGATCTGGGCTTCGTTGGGAATTACCCTGGGCAAGGTGGGATTGTTCGTCGCCCTGATGCTCGTCTTCGGGAAACGGCTGTTTCCGGCGCTGCTGCTCTTCGTCGCGCGCACCGGCTCGCGCGAACTGTTCACGTTGTGCGTCGTGGCTGCGGCGATCGCGGTGGCTTTCGCTTCGGCCAAACTCTTCGACGTTTCGTTCGCGCTAGGCGCTTTCTTCGCCGGCATGATGATGGGCGAGTCCAAGCTCAGTCATCGGGCGGCGGAAGAATCCCTGCCGCTGCGGGAAGCCTTCTCGGTCCTGTTTTTCGTCTCGGTCGGAATGCTCTTCGACCCGATGGTGCTGCTCGAGCATCCGCTCAAGGTGCTCACCGTCGCGGCCATCATCATGTTCGGCAAGACGGCGGCGGCGATCGTCCTGGTGCTCGTGCTGCGCTACTCGCTCGAAACCGCGCTGATCGTCGGCGCGAGCCTGGCGCAAATCGGCGAGTTCTCGTTCATTCTCGCCGGGTTGGGCGTCGGGCTCAAGCTCCTGCCGCCCGAGGGGCAGAGCCTCATCCTCGCGGGCGCACTGATTTCGATCTCCCTCAACTCGGTGATGTTCTCGGGCATCGGGCCGGCGCTCCGGTTTGTCGCCTCGCATCCGGAGCTCAAGCGGCGGTTCAGCGCATCGGAAGATGCGCTGGCGGCGCTGCCTTTCACCGTCCCGGTCGAATACCTTTCGGGGCAGGTCGTCCTCGTGGGCTATGGGCGCGTGGGCCGCAGGATCGCGCAGACGCTGGATGACCATGACATCAAGTACGTGGTCGTGGAAACAAACCGGCAGGTGGTCGAGGAATGCCGCAAGCGCGGCCAGCACGCGGTCGCGGGCGACGCGGCCACTCCCGAAGTCCTCGTGCAGGCGCACATCGCGACCGCGGCCATGCTGATCATCGCTTCGCCGGATACGGCGGGCGTCGCGTCGATGATCGATACAGCGCGTACCCTGAATCGGGGCGTGGAGATCGTGATTCGCACGCACAGTGACGAGGAGTCGGCAGCGCTCACCAAGCGCAACGCCGGCACCATATTCATGGGGGAGCACGAGCTGGCGCAGGCGATGGGCAAGCACATCGTGCACCGCATGGGCAAGGAGTGACGCCGCGCGGCGTTGCTGTAGAAGAAAACTTGAATACTGCCAAAAACATCGCCGGCCCCAGTGCTGGCGCCATCAAGGAGACAATATGTTGCCATCACACCGCGCCGCGTTCGGCCTGATTTCGGCTCTCGCCATAGCCTTCGCGTCGCCATTCGCGACAGCACAGTACCCCTCGAAGCCGCTGAAGATCATCGTGCCGTTCGCGCCCGGCGGATCGACCGACATCGTCGCGCGCATCCTCGCCGACAAGCTCGCGGCGCCGCTCGGCCAGGGCGTCGTGGTCGAAAACCGCGCCGGCGCGGCAGGCAACATCGGCGCGGAAGCGGTGGCGAAAGCGGCGCCCGACGGGTACACGCTGCTGATGGCGACCACCGGCGTGATGGCGATCAACAATGCCCTCTACAAGAACATGACCTACGACGCGGCCAGGGACCTCGAACCGGTGGCGTTCACGACCTCGATCACCAACGTCCTCACCGTGCCGCTCGACCTGCCGGCCAAAAGCGTGGCGGAACTGGTCGCGCTCGCAAAAGCGCAGCCCGGCAAGCTCTCGTTCGCCTCTTCAGGCGCCGGAAGCTCGACGCACCTGTCCGGCGAACTCTTCAAGAGCCTGGCGGGCATCGACGTGCTGCATATCCCCTACAAGGGCAGCGGCCAGGCGCTGGTCGACCTGATCGCCGGGCGCGTGTCGATGATCTTCGACAACATGCCCTCGGTGCTGCCTTACATTCGCGGCGGAAAGCTGCGCGGGCTCGCGGTCACCGGCCCGAAGCGCTCCACTGCAATGCCGGAGTTGCCTACGATCGCCGAGGCCGGCGCGCAGTCCAACCTCGGGGGCTACGAATCGCTTTCGTGGAGCGGCATCGCGGTGCCCGCCGGGACACCGAAAGACGTCGTCATGCGCCTGAACCGCGAGATCGGCAGCGTGCTGGCCGCGGGGGAGGTCAGGCAGAAACTCATCGAACTGGGCGCCGACCCCGTGGGCGGACCACCGGAGGCGTTCCTCGCCCACGTGCGAACCGAGCGCGACAAGTGGAGCCGCCTCATCCGCGAGCGCAACATCACCGTGAACTGAGTCTTTGCCGACGAGTCTTTGCCGACGAAGCGCTTCGCCCTAAGCCGCCCCATTCGGTGTGATCGCCGGGCGGTGCGGCGCAAGCCGGCTGATCAGGACGAAGCCCGCCGCCG
>CAZZDV010000216.1:0-2406 GCA_964652785.1 uncultured Bordetella sp. | reverse complement strand
GTGATCGCCGGGCGGTGCGGCGCAAGCCGGCTGATCAGGACGAAGCCCGCCGCCGCCAGCAGGCACAGGATGCCGAACGCAAGCCGATAGCTGCCGAGCGCATCGAAGACCGCACCGGCGCCGAGCGGCCCGAGCGCGGCCCCAAGCGATCCGAAGAAGAGCACGGTGCCGAACAGCGCGCCATGCGCGCGCGTGCCGAACAGTTCCGCCACGGTCGGCGAGATCGCGGTAAAGAATCCGCCGTGCGCAATGCCGTACGCTGCGGCGAACGCAAACAGCATCCACGGTGCTTCGGCGAACTGCAGCCACACCAGGCTCGCGAACAAGAGGCAGTAACACGCGAGCAGCGCTCGGCGGCCGCCGATGCGGTCGATCGTGGCGCCCACCGCCAGGCGTCCCAGCAGGCTGATGCCGCCGATGGTCGCGAGCAGGCTGGCCGCGGCCGGACCCGAGAAGCCCAGGTCGATCGCATGCGGGACGATGTGCACCGTAACGGTCCCAAGGCAGGCGATGACCATGGCCTGCGCGGCGCACAGCAGCCACATGGCCGGCAAACGCAAGGCGGTGCGGTAGCTCAGGTCCGGCGCCAGTGGGGCCGGGGCTGAAGCAGGGTCGACTGCGGCAACCGGCGCCTCAGGAGGTGCTTGCCCTGTTCCCGGATCGCGGCGCATGAATTGCGCGGCGGTCAAAAGGATGACCAAAGCGCCGGCCCCGAAGACCTGGCAAGCGACGCGCCAGTCGTACGCGGCGATCAGCGCGGCCACGAGGATCGGCACCGTCATCTGCCCGCAGCCCGTGCCGACCTTGATGATCGCCGACATGAGTCCGCGCCGGCGCGGGAACCAGCGCGCGACGGTCGATAGCGTGATCACGTCGTGCGTGCTCAAGCCGATGCCGACGATCACGCCCCAGACGAGGTACAGGTGCCACGGGGCGCTCAGCCTCGACATGAGCATGAAGCCCGCGCCGTAAAAAATGGCCGAGACGGTCAACACGCCGCGCGGGCCGAAGCGGTCGTTCAGGCGGCCGGCCAGGATCCCCGCGATCCCCATCGTCAGGGTCGCCACGGAAATCGCGCCCGCGATCGTTGCACGCGACCAGCCGAAGGTCGTGATCAACTCGGCGAACAGCACCCCATAGGCGAACATGCCGCCGATCGCCACGCCCTGGATCAGGAACGAGGCGGCGACGATGAAGTAGCCTGCGCGCTGCGTTGGGTTCCGATGCGTTGCGTTCAACGTTGCGTTCAACAGTGCGCCTGGACGAGGGGCGTGCAACCTAGCCTGCGCAACCGGTTCTGGCAACCCGAAACGCGAAACCCCCGCAGTTCGCGCCTCTGCAATCGCGCCTCTGTAATCGTGCCTCTGCAATCGTGCCTCTGCAATCGTTCGCGGCCCGCCGATGCATGGCCCTAGAATGGCGTACTTCGAACGGTCTACCAATCATGGCTTTTATTTCCAGCCGCGCGGGCCGCATCAAGGCCTCGCCCTCCAACCTTGCAGCGCAGCGCGCACGCGAGCTCAAGGCCGCCGGCCGCGACATCGTCAACCTCGGCCAGGGCGAGCCGGACTTCGACACGCCCGCGCACGTCATCGAAGCCGCGCACAAGGCCGCGCGCGAGGGCCAGACGCGCTACACCAACGTCGACGGCACGCCCGCGCTTAAGGCCGCAGTCATCGAGAAGTTTGCGCGCGAGAATGGCCTGGCCTTCAAGCCGGAGAACATCAGCGTCGGCAACGGCGGCAAGCAGGTGATCTTCAACGCGATGATGGCCACGCTCGATCCCGGTGACGAAGTGATCGTCCCCGCGCCCTACTGGGTTTCGTATACGGACATGGTGCTGTTTGCCGAGGGCAAGCCGGTCTGCATCGCGACCCGGCCGCAGGACGGCCTCAAGCTGACCCCGGCTTTGCTCGAAGCCGCGATCACGCCGCGCACCAAGTGGCTGCTGCTCAATTCACCATCGAACCCCAGTGGCGCGGTCTACTCGGCTGAAGAGCTCGAGGCGCTTGCGGGCGTGCTCGAGCGCCACCCGCACGTGTGGGTGCTCTCGGACGACATGTACGAGCACATCCTCTTCGATGGCCGGCGCTTTGCGACCATGGCCGCCGTGGCGCCGCAGCTCGCGTCGCGCACGCTCACGGTCAACGGCGTGTCGAAGACCTACGCGATGACCGGGTGGCGCATCGGCTTCGGCGCCGGTCCCGCCGAGCTCGCCAAGGTCATGGCCAAGATGCAATCGCAGAGCACTTCGAGCGCGAGCTCGGTCAGCCAGGCGGCTGCGCTCGCCGCGCTTGCCGGCCCCCAAGGGCTGGTACGCGAGCGCTGCGCGCAGTTCGAGGCGCGGCGCAACCGGTTCCAACCCGTCCTTGCCGCGATTCCCGGCCTCGAATGCGCGCTGCCGCA
>CAZZDV010000215.1:0-6858 GCA_964652785.1 uncultured Bordetella sp. | reverse complement strand
GCCGAGGTAAACGCCTGCGGCTGCTCGATGTTGGAGATGTGCGCAGCCGACGGGAGGATGACCAGCTCCGAGCCCGGCTCCGACGAAGCCCGCGACCGGCGTAGCGCGGATCGCCGCGGCCACGCGCGCAATCCCCGGCGGATTGGACCTGCGGAACGGTTCGGTGAACCAGCGTGACAGGAGTTTCCGCGTGCATCGCGACGTTTTTGTCGATCCGGCGATTCGGATTTGGAATGCTGATTTTGGTACGTACCACCGCCACGTTTCCTGAATGAGGCCGTTACCTGCTGGCCATCACACCACCCGCTTTACAGATAATCGGTCAATCTCCACCAGCGAATGGCTTTCCAGTGCATCTTCGATCGCCGAAACATTGCGCTCCAGCAGTGCGGATAAATCGCGTGCAGAAATGTTGCCGGTCTTGACTAGCAGCAGCTTCCATGGGCGTCCATACAGCATATGCGAAAAGAAAAAATCCGTGTCCTTCGAGATTACGACTCGAAAATCGTCAATGGAAATCTGATTAATGTTCTCATCGCTGGTCGCGTTCCCTTGCGGAAGGTCCAGGGTATGTATGGCTTCATGACCGTGGCTTGCGAGCACCCCGCACAACCTTCGCGGCAGGTGAGCATCCACGATAAATTTCATGCGAGTGTCAGATGAACGCTCTTGGCCGCCAGCATTCTCCGGGAATACTCATGACAGGCGAGGATGTCCTCGCGTTCGAGGTCGGGAAACTCAGCCAGCAAATCGTCGATTGAATCCCCGCCCGCAAGGTATTCCAGCAGGGTCTCCACGGGATACCGAAGGCCACGCACGCACGGCTTCCCATGGCAGATACCAGGGTCAACCGTGATACGCGAAAGGAGATTTTCGTTCGACATGTGTGAAGTCTACCTTTTCACGGTCGTGATTCCAATCCCCATGCACTCCCACCGGCTGAAGTACAACCCGGCGCATGCGTGGTTCTATTTCCCGCGCATGCGCCGCGACGAAGCGATCGTTTTCAAAGTGTTCGATTCGGAGACGGACGGCAGGGCGCGATTTACGCCGCACACTTCGTTCGTGGACCGCTCGACGCCCGCCGGCGCTTCGGCCAACAGCATCTCGACGGTTCCGGTGATGCCTTGGGGCGGCAGGTGAGGGAAAGGGGAGCGGTGCGGCCGCACGCGGCTCTATCCGCCGCATTTTCGATCGCGCCTGTCGACATGTAGCGAGTCAGGTGCCTTAGGGCGCTTTGTTTTTGGCAAGAAATTAGTCCGTCAACTCCCCACCAGCTCAAGCAGGCACGCGCTCCAGGAACCCGAGCATCGCCGAGGTAAACGCCTGCGGCTGCTCGATGTTGGAAATATGCGCAGCCGACGGAATGATGACCAGCTCAGAGCCGGGCTTGTTCTCGTGGATTTCGCGCGCCATGGACACGGGCGTGCCCGGATCCTGCTCGCCGACGATGACCAGCGTGGGGCAGGCGATCTCCTTCAATCGCTCGGTCACGTTGATCTTCGGCAATGCGTGACAGCAGCCGACGAATCCCGCGACCGGCGTGGCGCGGATCGCCGCGGCCACGCGCGCAACCCCCGGCGGATTGGACTTGCGAAACGGTTCGGTGAACCAGCGTGCGAGGGTGCCTTCGACGACGCCCTCCATGCCCTGGGCCTCGACGGCCTTGATGCGCTCGGCCCAGACACCCGCCGCGTCGGCGGGATACCGGCTGGTGGTGTCGGCGAGAATCAGGCTCTGGAATACGCCGGGATACTTGAGCGCGAACGTCTGCCCGATCATGCCGCCCATCGACAGCCCCGCCCAGTGCGTGCGCTTGATGCCGAGCGCACCGAACAGGCCGTGCACGTCGTCGGCAAGCTGATCGAGCGTGTACGCGCCCTTGGGCGCTTCGCTCTTGCCGTGCCCGCGCGTGTCGTAACGCAGGACCTTGTACTTTTTGGTGAGCGCGTCCATCTGCTCGTCCCACATGTGCTTGTCGCACGCGAGCGAATGCGAAAGCGTCAACCAGGGGCCGTTGCCGGCGATTTCGTAGCTGATCTTGAGGCCGTTCACTGTGGTTTCCATGTTGCTGACTCTCCATGAAGTAAGGGGCGCGTTGCTCCCTTTGTGCAAGTTTACAGGCCCGCCGGATATACTCGCAGCATGAATGCGGAGCGGCTTGCGACGATCGCGGAGGAGTGGTTGGCGCAATTCGAGGCTGCGCTCGAGGAGCGTGCCGACGGCGCGCTTGCCTCGTTGTTCCATCCGGACAGCCATTGGCGCGACGTGCTGGCGCTGACCTGGACTCTCCGCACTTTCAGCGGCTCGGAGGCAATCGTGCCGGCCCTGCGAGCGCACGCGGCTCGCGCCAGGCCGACCGGATTCGACATCGATGCGCGGCGTACTGCACCGCGCAACGTGACGCGCGCGGGCACCGCGGCGATCGAAGCGATCTTCGAGTTCGAGACCGCGGAAGGCCGCGGCAGCGGCGTCGTACGCCTCGTTGCCGGTGCCGGTGAGCAATTCAAGGCCTGGACGCTGCTCACCGCGCTCGACGAACTGAAAGGCCACGAGGAGAGCATCGGAGGTTCGCGCCCCAATGGCGAGTCGTACTCGCGCGACTTCCGCGGGCCCAACTGGCAGGATCTCAGGACATCCTCTGCGCTATACGAGGGCCGCGACCCGGTCGTGCTGGTCGTGGGAGGAGGGCACGCCGGGCTGTCGATCGCCGCGCGGCTCGTGCAGCTCCAGGTCGATACGCTCATCGCCGACCGCGGGATGCGCATCGGCGACAACTGGCGCAAGCGCTATCACGCGCTGACTTTGCACAACCAGGTGCACGTGAACCACCTGCCCTACATGCCTTTCCCGCCAAGCTGGCCGGCGTATATCCCCAAGGACAAGCTCGCCGGCTGGTTCGAGGCGTACGTGGAAGCCATGGAGCTCAACTACTGGGCCGGGACCGAATTCGAGGGCGGCACGTATGACACGGGCCAGGGACGCTGGTCCGTAACGCTGCGCCGGCCCGACGGCACCAAGCGGGAGCTGCATCCGAAGCACATCGTCATGGCCACTGGTGTCAGCGGCATCCCCAACCTGCCCGAGATCCCGACGCTGGGCGCGTTCCGCGGCAAGGTCCTGCACTCGAGCCAGTACGAGGAAGGTGAAGAGTGGAAAGGCAAGAACGCGATCGTCATCGGGACCGGCAACAGCGGACATGACATCGCGCAGGACCTTTACTCGGCCGGGGCGAGGGTGACGCTGGTGCAACGCAGCCCGACGCTCATCACCAATATCGAGCCGAGCGCGCAGCTTGCCTACGCGTTGTATTCCGAAGGGCCGCCGACCGAGGACTGCGACCTGATCGCGACCTCGATGCCGCTGCAGGTGGCCAAGAAAAGCCACGCCCTGCTGACCGAACAAGGCAGGCGCCTCGACAAGCCGTTGCTGGACGCGTTGGAGCGCCTGGGATTCAAGCTCGACTACGGCGAGGACGGGACCGGCTGGCAATTCAAGTACCTCACGCGGGGTGGCGGGTACTACTTCAATGTCGGCTGCTCCGACCTGGTCGCCGAAGGCAAGATCGGACTCGCGCAGTTCGACTCGATCGAAGGTTTTGTTGCGCAAGGGGCGCGCATGCGCGACGGCACCACGCTCGCCGCCGATCTCGTCGTGCTGGCCACAGGCTATAAAGGCCAGGAATACCTGGTGCGCAAGCTGTTCGGCGGGGCGGTGGCCGATCGAGTTGGCCCGATCTGGGGTTTCGGCGAGCAACAGGAGCTGCGCAACATGTACATGCGCACGGCGCAGCCCGGACTATGGTTCATCGCCGGCAGCCTCGCGCAATGCCGCATCAACTCACGGTACCTTGCGCTGCAGATCAAGGCCTGCGAGCTGGGAATGCTCGAGTTGACGTTGGCAGCATAATGGCTGGGGAGTCGCTTCTGGCGCGGACTCGATATTGAAATTGGCAGCATTACCACTCTCGCAACCGGACTTCCTGCCGCAAACCCGAGAACGACCTATCGGCGAGAGATCAATAGCGAACGAGCGGCCGCCTACTCTCACGGATGCGGTAGTCGTATTTAACCGGATGCCCCGTGCACGCCTCGACCTCCGCGTCGCTCATTACCCCCTTGTACACGCAGGCCGATTGGGGGACCGGTTTGGGGGCGGGGCGATTGGAGGACTGCGCCAACGCGAGCGCCGGGCAAAGCAGGAGCGCCGCGCTGATGACCGCGCAGGCCGCGTCGCGGCTCATGCCGGCTCTTGCATCTTCCATGTTCATGATTGTTCCTTTCAGTGGGAGCATGGTTCATTGTTCGCGTGAAGCGGCGCACAATCTGTTCGATAACCCACTTACGCAGGGGCGAGACGCGCTTGCCTGCTACCGGTAATGTCCTGCGCGATGCCGGCGACCTGAAGTATCTTCTCCTCTGAGTCCCTGATCAGGAACGTACGGACACGCACGCGGCGCACGGTCGCGTCAGGCCTGACGATCCGGCACTCCAGGTCAACGCCTCCACTGAGCAACTCCCCCGTTTCGCGGCGCACCCTCGGCAGATCTTCCGGGTGGATGGTCGCAAACAGCTTTTCGAATCGATCCCCGGCGGACAGGCGCTGGCCGGTGATCGTCTCCCACGCCGGGTTGATGTAACGGATCAGGTCGCCAGTGACTTCCCGAATCCACAGCGCATCTGGAAAGCTGGTTGCGACCTGGCGGAACAACGCCTCGCTGTGCCTGAGGTTGGCAGTCCGTTCCTGGAAATCTTGTTCGGGACCATCCCCGCTGCTAACAGCTTGCGCATTCGCCAGCCGCGCCTGAAGCAGTTCGTGAACCTGGGCAAGCACCTCTTTGCTGTTCATCGGCTTGGAGATGAACTCCCTGGCGCCGGCTTGCTTCGCGCGCAGCTTGTAGTCGGGTTGGGCGCTGATCACGAGTACCGGAAGGTCGCCTTCGCCTTCAATCTCCTTGAGGCCTTCGATCACCTGGAATCCGTACATTTCGGGCATCAACAGGTCGAGCAGGATCAGGTCGAATCTTTTCTCGCGGTGAAGACCGCATACTTCGCGCGGATCCGTGGTCGAGGCGACCGATGTGTACCCTCCGCTGTCCAATATGACCTTAAGCAGTTTGATGTTGCCTGGCTGATCGTCGACGATCAAGATCCTGGCGTTGAGGATTTCGGATGCGGCAACCATGCTGGACGACCTCCTTTTGCGCCGCGCTCCTCCGCTAAAATTCCCGGAGTGCATCGATCGCAGCTTGATCATGCGGGGGTACTGCAGCCTTGTATGTACGACACCGCGCATAGTTTGCGGGGCACGCCGTCGATGTGATTTGGAGGATCACGACTGGTGAAGATCATGCGCGATCCGAAGAGAAGGCCGACCCACCTTGGCGCATGGTGGCATGATCGAATTGCGGGCCGTCGAAACGGCGCGCCTGCCAGCCTGCGACTACAAGGGATACCGCAATGTTCGATCTGATCATCAGGAACGCCGACGTCGCCGACGGTCTGGGCAATCCGCTGCGCCACGCCGACGTGGCCGTGAAGGACGGCCGCATCGCCGCCATCGGCCGCGACCTGGGGCAGGCGCGCGAGACCGTCGACGCCAGGGGCCTCGTGCTGGCGCCCGGTGTGATCGATGTCCACACGCACTACGACGCGCAGCTCACCTGGGATTCCACCGCCTCGCCTTCGCCGGCCCTGGGGGTCACCACGGTGGTGATCGGCAACTGCGGCTTCGGCATTGCCCCCGCGACGCCGCCAACGCGCGATACGCTGCTCAAGAACCTTGCGGAAGTGGAGGCGATGTCCCTTGACGCCCTGCGCGAAGGCGTGGATTGGCAGTTCGACGATTTCCCGAGCTACCTCGATTTCCTGGAGAACCGCGGCGTCTATCCCAACGTAGCTTCGTTCTGCTCGCACTCGGCCTTGCGCACCGTCGTGATGGGGGACGCCGGATCTGAACGCGAAGCGACCGCAGAGGAGCTGGCGAGGATGTCGGCAATGTTCGATGACGCGATGAAGGCCGGCGCGATCGGTCTGGGTTCATCGACATTCGAGAACCACAACGGCTATGGCGGCATTCCGGTGCCGTCGCGGCTGGCCAGCGACGAGGAGTTCCGTGCCCTGGCCCGCATCCTGGCGCGGCACGGCCACGGCCTCACCATGGCCACCTGCGGTGAACGCTCGCCGATCTCCTTCATGGAAGAGCTGGCAATGCTCTCCGGCCGGCCGGTGATCTACTGTCCGTTGCTCGACTACCCGACCAGGCCGGAGCACGCGCCGGGCGTCTCGGCCGCCTGCGCGGACGCCCGCAATCGCGGGCACGCGGTTTATGCCCAGGCCTCGTGCCAGCCGCTCAACATGAACTTCACCCTCCTGAACGCTTATATGCTCCAGACAATTGCGCCGTGGCCGACCCACGGCGACCAAGCGCACCATCGCGCGCTGTTCTCCAACCCGGCGTTCCGCGCGGCCTTCAAGCGTTCTCTTGCCACGCCGGTCGAGGGCGGCCGGATATTCAACGGCACCTGGCATCTGATGGAAGTGACGTTGTCGCCAAGCCAGGGCTCGCTCGAGGGTCGCACGATCGATGAAATCGCCCGCGAGCGCGGCATCGATCCGGTCGACGCCCTGCTCGATATCGGACTCGCCGACGACCTGCAGACGACTTTCATCGTGCGGCTGCTGAATGTCGACGAAAAGCGGGTAGGTGACTTGATTGCCGATGACGGCAACCTGATCAGCCTGTCCGATGCCGGCGCTCATCTCACCCTTTTCTGCGATGCCGGCTACGCCATGCACCTGCTAGGCCGCTGGGTCCGCGAACTTGGACGTTTCAGCCTGCCGCACGCCATTCGCAAGC
>CAZZDV010000214.1:0-6860 GCA_964652785.1 uncultured Bordetella sp. | reverse complement strand
GCCACCGAAGCCCGCGACTGCTTGCGGCGCTCGTGCTCCTGCAGCCAGCGCTTGCGGATGCGGATCGACTTGGGCGTGACTTCCACCAGCTCGTCATCCGCGATGAATTCGACCGCGGACTCCAGCGTCAGCCGGATCGGGGGCGTCAGCACGATGGCCTCGTCCTTGCCTGAAGCGCGCACGTTGGTGAGGTGCTTTTCCTTGACCGGGTTGATCACCAGGTCGTTGTCGCGCGTGTGGATGCCCACCACCATGCCCTCGTAGACCGGGTCGCCGGGGTTCACGAACATGCGGCCGCGCTCCTGCAGCTTCCACAGCGCATAAGCCACGGCCGCACCGTCGTCGCCCGAGATCAGCGCGCCGCTGCGGCGGTCGCTCGACTCGCCCTTCACCGGCGCGTACTCGTCGAACACGTGGGAAAGCACGCCGGTGCCGCGCGTCATGGTCATGAACTCGGTCTGGAAGCCGATGAGGCCGCGCGCCGGGATGCGGTAATCGAGCCGCACGCGGCCGCGATTGTCCTGCGACATGTCGAGCATCTCGCCGCGACGGCCGTTGAGCGCCGCGATGACCGGGCCCTGGTTGGCCTCCTCGACGTCGACGGTGAGCATCTCGAACGGCTCGCAGGTCACGCCGTTGATCTGCTTCAAGATCACCTGCGGACGCGAGACGGCGACCTCGAAGCCTTCGCGGCGCATGTTCTCGATCAGGATCGTGAGGTGAAGCTCGCCGCGGCCCGAAACGCGGAACACGTCGGTCTCGACCGTGTCTTCCACGCGCAGCGCCACGTTGGTCAGCAATTCCCTGTACAGGCGGTCGCGCAGCTGGCGGCTGGTCACGAACTTGCCCTCGCGCCCGACCAGCGGCGAAGTGTTGACCTGGAAATTCATGTTGAGCGTCGGCTCGTCGATCTTGTGCACAGGCAGCGCCTCGGGCGCTTCCTTGTCGGCCAGCGTCGCGCCGATCGAAACTTCGTCGATGCCGGTGACCTGCACGATCTCGCCCGCGTACGCCTCGTCCATCGGCACGCGCTCGAGGCCCTGGAAGCCATAGACGCCGGTGATCTTGGAAACCAGCGCGGAGCCGTTGGGCTCCATGACCGCCACTTCCATGCCCGGACGGATCACCCCGCGGCGCAGGCGCCCGATCACGAGACGCCCCACGTAGCTCGAATAGTCGAGCGCCGCGACCTGCAATTGCAGCGTGCCCGAAGGGTCGCCCACCGGCACCGGGACGTTCTTGAGCACAGCCTCGAACAGCGGGCGCATGCTGCTGCCGCGCGGGCCGCCGGCATTGGCCGACTCCGGGTCGAGGCTCGCCCAGCCCTGCAGCGCCGAGGCGTACACGACTGGGAAGTCGAGCTGCGATTCGTCCGCGCCCAGGCGGTCGAACAGGTCGAACGTTTGGTTAACCACCCACTGCGCGCGCGCGCCGTCGCGGTCCACCTTGTTGATCACCACAATGGGCTTGAGGCCCAGCGCCAGCGCCTTGCGCGTTACGAACCGCGTCTGCGGCATCGGGCCTTCGACCGCGTCGACGAGCAGGAGCACGCCGTCGACCATCGCGAGCGTGCGCTCCACTTCACCGCCGAAGTCGGCGTGGCCGGGCGTGTCGACGATATTGATGTGCACCCCGTCGAAGTCCACAGCCGTGTTCTTGGCCAGGATCGTGATGCCGCGCTCTTTCTCGATGTCGTTCGAGTCCATCACCCGCTCGGTAATGCGCTCGTGGGCCTGGAAGGTGCCGGCCTGCTGGAGCAGCTTGTCGACGAGCGTGGTCTTGCCGTGGTCGACGTGGGCGATGATGGCGATGTTGCGTAGTGGACGAGACGCGGGACGCTGCATTGCGGAAATCCTGCAGAAAGGGGGCGCATTGTAGCAGCGCAGGCCCCTGAACGGACTGGTATTTTCAGTATCCGCGCAGCTTTGCCAGGGTGCGCCGGATGCGCTTTGTGGGGCGGCCCTGAAGATTTGCCGCAGGTTCCACTCCAAGCCGCCGATTCTCGGCCTGCGCAGCGCGTTTCTGGCGGCTTTCTTCGCTTTCCACGTACAACTTCGCGGCTTCCGGCGCGGATCCGCGCTTATCTGAAAGACCGGCCACCGTGACTTCGCGCACGACCTCGCCGACACGGACATCGATGCGGTCGGCAACCCGCACCTCTTTGGACGGCTTTACGCGCTCGCCGTTCAGCGTGACTTGCCCGCTTTCGACGCCGGCCTGCGCGAGGCTGCGGGTCTTGAAGAAGCGCGCCGCCCACAGCCACTTGTCGATGCGGATCGCGGCGAGGCTCACGCCTTTGCGAGGACCCCGCTCGAGCTCACGCCGATCGGGCAGGTCACGCCCGTGCCGCCGAGCCCGCAATAGCCGTTTGGGTTCTTGCCGAGGTACTGCTGGTGATCGTCCTCGGCATAGAAGAATTCCGGCGCCGGCTTGATCTCGGTGGTGATTTTTCCGTGGCCCTTTGCGTCCAGCGCTTTCTGAAATGCGTCGCGCGTGGCGAGCGCCGCTTTCATCTGCTCGTCGCCATAGGTGTAGAGCACGGAGCGGTATTGCGATCCGGTGTCGTTGCCCTGGCGCATGCCCTGGGTCGGGTCATGGCTCTCCCAGAAGATTTTGAAGAGCGCTTCGTAGGAGATGACCTTCGGGTCGAAGACCACGAGCACGGCCTCGGTATGGTTGGTGCGGCCGCTGCAGGTTTCCTCGTAGGTGGGGTTGGGCGTGTCGCCACCCGAATAACCCACGGCCGTGGTCCACACGCCGGGCGTTTTCCAGAAAATGCGCTCGGCGCCCCAGAAGCACCCCATGCCGAACTGCACCATTTCGAGGCCTTCGGGAAAAGGCGCCGCGATCGGCCGGCCATTGGTGAAGTGCTTTTCGGGAATGCGCATCTTCTCCTTGCGGCCGGAGAGCGTGCTTTCCGACGGAAGAAGCTGGCTGGATTTTTTGGTGAATCCGAACATGGTGATCTCCTTGAAGGACCGGTGCCGCTGAAGTCTTAGAATACCGCACCCGTTTGAACCTCGTTGGACAACGAATCCCCATGAAAATTTGCATCTTCGGCGCAGGCGCCATCGGCGGCGTAATGGCCGGCTGGCTTTCGAAGGCCGGCCACGACGTTTCCATGGTGGCGCGCGGCGCCAGTCTCGAGGCGATCCGCGCGCAAGGCCTGCGCATCCGCACTAATGCCACCGGCGAAATCCTCACCGCGCACCCGCGCGCCGAGGCCGATCCCACAAAGTTAGGCGCGCAGGATTACGTCATCGTGACGGTCAAGGCGCAGAGCCTGCCCGAGGTTGCGCGCACCATCGCGCCGCTGGTCGGCGCGCAGACCTCGATCGTGACCGCGATGAACGGCGTGCCGTGGTGGTTCTTCGACAAGCTCGCCTACGGCGGCGGCAAGCTGCGCCTCGAGAGCCTCGATCCCGGCGGACGCCTCGCGCAGGCCATGCCGACCGAAAGAATCGTCGGGTGCGTGATCCACTGCGCGGCCTCGGTGCCCGAGCCCGGCCTCATCAGCCACAACATGGGCAAGAAACTCATCGTCGGCGAGCCCGGTGGCAAGAACACCGAACGCACGCAGCGCGTCGCGGAGGCCTTCGCGGGCGCCGGCTTCGAAACCATCACCAGCGGATTCATCGAAAAGGATTTCTGGGTCAAGCTGCTCGGCAACGTGAGCTTCAACCCGGTGTCGGCGCTAACGCTGGCGACCGCCGACCGCATGATCGGCGACCCGCTGATGAAAGGCTACATGGTCTCGGTCATGCGCGAGGTGCTGACCATCGGCCGCGCGGTGGGCGTGGACGCGGATATCGACCCCGAAGCGCGCATCGACATGGCGCGCGTGCTCGGCGCTTTCAAGACCTCGATGCTGCAGGACATGGAGGCCGGCAAGCCGCTCGAGATCGACGGCCTGCTCACCGGGACGCTCGACATCGCAAAGCAGGCCGGCGTCCTAGCGCCGTTTACCGAGAGCCTGCTGGGGCTGGTGCGCGTGCGGGCAGGTACGACCGGCCAGTACCCGCAGGCTGCGGCCTGAACTGCTGGCCGGTGCTTCGCGTCAGTCGGCCTTGATGCCGGCGGCGCGGATCACGACGCCGAAGCGCTCGCGATCGGCGCGCGTCAGCTGGTCGAACTGCGCCGGGGTCATCGGAGAGGGATCGCCTCCCAGCGCTTCGATGCGCTCGCGCACTTGCGGCGTGCCCAGCAGCCGGTTGATTTCGCGATTCAGTCTCCCGACGATCTCCTGGCTGACCGCCGCAGGCGCGTAGAAACCGAAGTAGGTGTCGGCATCGAAGCCGGGCATGCCCGATTCGGCCAGCGTAGGCGTGCCGGGGAACTGCGGCGAGCGTTTCGGGCTGCCCACCGCCAGCAGGCGCAGTTTGCCCGAGCGCACGTGCGTGAGCCCGGGGCCCGGGTCGAACAGGAACTGCAGCTGGCCGCCGAGCAGGTCGGTCAGCGCGGGCGCAGCCCCCCGATAGGGCACATGCACCGCGAAGACCTTCGCGTTCAGCTTGAACATCTCCATCGCGATGTGCGGCGAGCTGCCGGAACCCGGCGAGCCGAAGGCGAGCTTTCCCGGATTCGCGCGCAGGTGGGCCACGAGTTCCGCGACGTTGTTTGCGGGCACGTCGGGCCGCACGATCAAGTACACGAGCACGCGCGCCGCTGCGGCCACCGGCTGCAGGTCCTTGGCCGGATCGAAGCTCATGTTGGCGTAGATCTGCGGGTTGACCGACACCGTGCCGCCCGAGGCCATCAGCAACGTGTAGCCGTCGCCGCCCGAGCGCACCACCGCCTCGGCACCGATGTTTCCGTTGGCGCCCGGCCGGTTCTCGATCAGCACCGCCTGCCCGAGCGACTCGCCAAGGCCGGGCGCAATCGCGCGCGCAATCACGTCCGCGGCCCCGCCCGGCGGGAAGTTGACGATGATGCGCACCGGCTTGGACGGCCAGGCCTGCGCTGCAGCCGCAGCGCTGACGGCCAGCATGGCGAAAGCGCAAAGTCCACGGATGAAATGGATCGTTCTGGTTGTCATGACGGGTCTCCTCCTTCGGGCGGCTATTCTATCCGTCGGGGTGGCGCGTTCCGTTTCCGGGGGCCGGTAGAATGACGCCCCCCTTGCCCACCGAATCCGCTCGTGACCGAGACCCGCATGGTCCACCGCCTCTGCGCGGCCCCAATGATGGACTGGACCGAATTCATAGAGGATCAAACGACCGTGGAGTGGTGCATGGACAATACGCGCCGGAACGACGTGACGGGGATCCGGGCGGGTACGATGTGCGCCGGCGAACAGACAGCCCGGGCTGCGGCGGGCACTATCGGCCCATCGTGCATATCCCAGCTGCCATTGCCGCGAACAACCAGGGCCTGATCGGTGTGAGGGTCAACCTGGGTTCGCGGGCGCGGAAAGTGGATATTCCAATGGGGTTCGAGCGCTACGGGGACCTCGATCCCCAGGAGCTGGAGATCTACCTGGACAACGCGCTGGTGCTGATGGGCGTCAGCGGGACGATCAGCGGGGAGCCCGGGGTGTTTCAGCTGCCCGATGCGCAATGAATTTTCCTTAATTGGCAAACCAAATTTCATTAAAACCGCTCCCTGAGCGGAGCTATAGAATAATAAGTCAATGATTTAAGGAAAAAGAAAGGCATCGTTTCCGGCGCTATGTGCGGCAACGCACAGAGGGGCGTCCGAACGATGGCAACAATCCGGGTCGCCCTCGACGGGGGCCGGCTTTTCGAGCGCGAGCGGCCGCAATCTTCTGTTAATGTCCCGGGCAGGCATTCCCTTCGGGACAGGTATTCGACGCATGTCCGATAGCGCCACCCCAAAGCTGAAAGCGTTTGCGCGCCAACTCCTTGCGTGCGAGGCGGCAACGCGCGATCCCGCCGGCACAAAAGATTCCAGGGCCTTCCGCGCCTGCGAAAAACTGCGCGGGCCGCTCGGCAAACTCGTCGGGATCAGCGGCTTTCGCGCGCTCCTCTCCCGCGCCCTGGCGGTGGGCGGAGAGGAAGCTCCCGTGCTGCGCGCGCTCCACATCAGGGCGGATGGGTCTTTGGAGGACCTGGAGGCAGGCCTCGACCCGCGCAAGCTCGCGGAGGGCGAAGTCGTGCTCATGGCGCACATAGTGGGACTGCTGGTGACTTTCATCGGACCGGCGTTGACGCTGCAATTGCTGCGCGACATCTGGCCAAAGATACCCGAACCCAATTTTGGAGCAGGACAAACGCCATGAAGAAAAAAATCACCGCCCGCGGCACCGCACGCAGTTCGGCGAATAAAGTGAACCCGAACCTGCCGGACAAACCGAGCCCGCCGGGTAAGTTGAAAATCCGCCAACTGCCGACCGGCGTTCGCGGCTTCGATGACATCCTTGGCGGCGGGCTGCCGGAATTCTCTTTCAATATCATCGCGGGCGCGCCGGGGTGCGGCAAGACCACGCTGGCGCATCAATTCATGTTCGCCAACGCGACCCCGCAGAAACCCGCGCTTTATTTCACCGTCCTCGGCGAACCCGCGCTGAAAATGCTGCGCTACCAGCAGCAATATTCCTTTTTCGATCTGGCCAAGCTGGGCAAGGCGGTGCGCTTCATCAACCTGAGCGACCTGGTGCTCGAGAAGGATCTGGGCGCGGTGCTTGAGGAAATCATCAAGGAAGTGCAGGCGGCCAAACCCGGCATGGTGGTGGTGGACTCCTTCCGCACCGTGGTGCGCAAGGTGATGAGCGTGAGCGGCGGTGAAATGGAACTGCAAGGCTTCATCCAGCGCCTGGCCCTGTTCCTGTCCAGTTGGCAGGCCACCACGTTTTTGATCGGCGAATATACCGAGGACGAACTGCGCGACAACCCGGTGTTCAC
>CAZZDV010000213.1:0-6866 GCA_964652785.1 uncultured Bordetella sp. | reverse complement strand
CTGATGCTGGAAGTCCGCGGCATCTCGGAGGAGACCACCACGGGCGTGCTGCGCCTCTACCAGATCGAGAAGCAGGGCGGCCTTCCCGTTCCCTGCATCAACGTCAACGACTCCGTCACCAAGTCCAAGTTCGACAACCTCTATGGCTGCCGCGAGAGCCTGATCGACGGCATCAAGCGCGCCACCGACGTGATGCTGGCCGGCAAGGTCGCCGTGGTCGCCGGTTATGGCGACGTGGGCAAGGGCTGCGCCGCCAGCCTGCGCTGCCAGGGCGCGCAGGTGTGGGTCACCGAGATCGACCCGATCTGCGCGCTGCAGGCGGCGATGGAAGGCTATCGCGTCGTGACGATGGACTACGCGGCCGACAAAGCCGACATCTTCGTCTCGGCCACGGGCAACTTCCACGTGATCACGCACGAGCACATGAGGAAGATGAAGGACCAGGCCATCGTCTGCAATATCGGCCACTTCGACAACGAGATCGACGTCGCGTCGCTGTCCCAGTACACGTGGGACGAGATCAAGCCGCAGGTCGACCATGTGATCTTCCCCGATGTCGATGGAAAGCCTGGCAAGCGGATCATCCTGCTGGCCAAGGGGCGCCTGGTGAACCTGGGCTGCGGCACGGGCCACCCGTCGTACGTGATGAGCTCGTCGTTCGCCAACCAGACGATCGCGCAGATCGAACTGTTCACGAACACGGACAAGTACCCGGTCGGCGTCTATACGCTGCCCAAGCACCTCGACGAGAAAGTGGCGCGCCTGCAGCTGAAGAAGCTCAATGCGCAGCTCACCGAGCTCACGGATGCGCAGGCAACGTACATCGGCGTGGCAAAGAGCGGCCCGTACAAAACGGACCATTACCGGTACTAGGAACAGGGGAACCTTACGGCCGGTTCCCCCGTTACCCCCTTTCGCCACAAAGAACCATGGAATCCCAGCGTAAACACGCGCGGGCCTTCAGCTTCGAGTTCTTTCCGCCGAAGACGCCCGAAGGCAAGGCCAAGCTGCGCACGACCTGGCAACAGCTCGCGCAGCTGAAGCCGCGCTTTTTCTCGTGCACCTTCGGCGCGGGCGGCTCGACGCAGCAGGGCACGCTCGACACCGTGCTCGAGATCCGCTCGGCCGGCTACGAAGCCGCGCCGCACCTTTCGTGCGTGGCCTCGTCGAAAGCCGAGATCAAGGACATCCTCGGCCGCTACAAGGAAAACGGCATCCGCCACATCGTCGCGTTGCGCGGCGACCTGCCCTCGGGCGTGGCGATGGCGGGCGAGCTGCGCTATGCAAACGAGCTCGTGTCGTATATCCGCGAGACGACCGGCGACTGGTTCAACATCGAGGTCGCCTGCTACCCCGAGTACCACCCCCAGACGCGCAATGCAGTCGACGAGGTCACCAATTTCAAGCGTAAGGTGGACGCGGGCGCCAACGCGGCAATGACGCAATACTTCTACAACCCGGACGCGTACTTCCGCTTCGTGGACGAATGCGAGGCGGCGCGGATCGCGATCCCGATCGTGCCGGGCATCATGCCGATCGGAAATTTCTCCCAGCTCGCGCGGTTTTCTGATGCATGCGGCGCGGAGATCCCGCGCTGGATGCGCCTCAAGCTCGAGGGCTATCGCGACGACACAGCGTCGATCCGCTCATTCGGGCTGGATGTAGTCACGTCGCTATGCGACAAGCTGCTTTCCGAGGGCGCACCGGGACTGCATTTCTACACCCTGAACCAGGCCGGCGCGGTGAGCACGATCTGGCAAAGGCTGGGCTTGTGAGTTTTGGCTGCCGATCGCCCCGGCCTGTTAACGCGCCGATGACTTGCCGCTTCGGCGCAGCCCTTTCGTAACGCCCCGCTTTGCCGCCGCGCGTGCCTGCCTGCTGCCGGCGAAGCACAGGCTGGAAAAGTTTGACCGAAAACAAGACTGACGTATACATTAACGGCGACATTGATGAATGCCGCCCATGCACGTGCGCCGGCGCGGCGCCCGTGCATTGGAATTACTAGGAGGAGTGAACATGATCCGACTGTTGTCGTTGCTGCTGCTTGTCGCCAGCGCGCTGCCTATCCAGGCCTTTGCGCAGGCCTATCCCTCGAAGCCGGTGCGGGTCATCGTCCCGTTTCCGCCCGGCCAGGCTGCCGACATCTTCGCCCGCATGGTCGGCGAGCGGCTGTCGCAGGTCTGGGGCCAGTCGGTATTCGTCGAGAACCGCGCGGGCGGCGGCGGCGTGCCGGGCGTCATGGCCGGCAAGCAGGCCGCGCCCGACGGCTACACGATCCTGGTCGGCACCAGCGGCACGCTGGGCGTGAACCCGGGCATCTACACGAAACTGCCCTATGACCCGCTCGTGGATTTCCTGCCGGCATCCAACATCTTCATCGTTCCCCTGGTGGTGGTCGCCCATCCGGGCTTCAAGCCCGCGACCATCCAGGAGTTGGTCACGGCGGCGAAGGCGCAGCCTGGCGCGATCAACTACGCTTCCGCGGGTCCGGGCACGGCGCAGCACATGACCGGGGAGCTGTTCAAGTACAAGGCCGGCATCGACCTGGTCCATGTGCCTTACAAGGGCAGCGGGCCGGCCATGACCGACCTCCTGGGCGGCCAGGTGCCGCTGATGGTGGACAGCCTCTCCGCGGCGCTGCCGCACATCAGGTCCGGCAAGATCCGGGCGATCGCTGTCACCACCGCGCGCCGCGCACCGCAACTGCCCGAGGTGCCGACTGTCGCTGAAGCGGGCTATGCGGGCTTCGAGGGTGCTGGCTGGTCGGGTTTCGTTCTCCCCGCGGGTACGCCGCGCGCGCTGGTTGACAAGGTGAGCGCGGACACGCAAGCCGTCCTGCGCGAACCGCAGATGCGCGACCGGATCATCGAGCGCGGCGGCATCCCCGATCCGCGCACGTCGCAGGAGTACGGCGAATTCATCAAGGCGGAAATCGCAAAGTGGGGTGAAGTCGCGCGCGTCGCCAAAGTGCGGCTGGACTGAGGCAATGGCGAAACACGAACAGCAGCTTCAGGGTGAATCGATGGTGGACGCCGCCTACCGGGCGATCCGCCAGAGAATTCTCGATAATCTCTGGGCGCCCGGCTACCAGGCGCTTGAACAGTCGCTCGCGCTGGAACTCGGCATGAGCCGCACGCCGGTGCGCGAAGCCTGCATACGGCTCGCCAACGAGGGCCTGGTCGAAGTAGTGCCGCGCCACGGCATCCGCGTTCTGCCGGTGGCGCCTTCAGACATGCGCGAGATCTACGAGATTCTCACCAGCCTCGAATCCACCGCCGCGGAACTTGTCGCGAATACGCGACCCTCGGCGCTCGAACTCGCGCCGCTGGAGAAGGCCACGCGCGACATGGAAAAGTCCCTGAAGCGCGACGATCTCGACGCCTGGGCCGAGGCCGATGAACGCTTCCACCGGCAGCTGATGCAGCTGTGTGGTAACGCAAAACTCGCTGCGATCGTCTTCAACTACTGGGACCGCGCGCACCGAGCGCGCATGGTGACGCTTCGGCTCCGGCCGAAGCCGGTGAACTCGACGCGCGAGCACCTCGAGATCCTGGGGGCGATCCGGCGCGGCGATGCCGCCGCGGCGGGTGCGCTCTTCCGCGCGCATCGCGAGCGGGCGAGCAAGGAACTCACCGATCTGCTGCAACGCCACCGGCTGAACCAGGTATGAAAACCGCGTTCGACATCTGCGTGCTGCCGGGCGACGGCATCGGTATCGAAGTGATCGAAGCGACGCTGCCGATACTGGAGAAATTGCAGCGTGGCGCGGGATTCGAATTGCGCTTCGAGCACCATCCCGCTGGCGCACTGCATTACAAGGCGACGGGCGAGGCGCTGCCGGAAACGACCTTCGCGGCGGCCAAGGCGGCCGACGCGATCCTGTTCGGCGCCATGGGCTGGCCCGAGATCCGCTATCAGGACGGCACCGAGATCGCGCCGCAGCTCGATTTGCGCTTCCGCCTCGAGCTCTATGCCGGCGTAAGGCCCGCGCGCGCCATCCCCGGTGTGCCCGCCGCGCTCGCCGACCCGCGCGCCAAGGACATCGACCTGGTGCTGATCCGCGAATCGACCGAGGGATTGTTCGCCTCGCGCGGCAAAGGCGTGGTGGAGGCCGATCGCGAGGCGCGCGACACCATGGTGATCACGCGCGCCGGTTCCGAGCGCGTGCATGAATTCGCCTTCCGGCTTGCCGAACGCAGGCGATTGAAGGGGCGCCCCGGGCGTGTCACCTGCGTCGACAAGGCGAACGTGTTCGTCTCGATGGCGTTTTTCCGCAAGGTATTCGATGAGGTGGCTTTGCGCCACCCTGGCGTGGCCGCGAACCACCACTACGTGGATGCGACCGCGTTGGATCTCGTGCGCAAGCCGTGGATGTTCGATGTCATGGTCACCGAGAATATGTTCGGCGACATCCTGTCGGACCAGGCTGCCGCGCTGGTGGGCGGCATGGGCATGGCTCCATCCGCCGACATCGGCGACGCGCATGGCCTGTTCCAGCCCTGCCACGGCTCGGCGCCGGACATCGCCGGCCAGCGCAAGGCCAATCCGACGGCGGCGTTCCTGTCCGCGGCCATGATGCTCGACTGGCTGGCTGAGCGCTCGGGGAACCCGGAGCTCGCTGCCGCGGCGCTCAAGCTGGAGGGTGCGGTGGACGCGGTGTTTGACTCCGGTCGGCTGCGGCCCTTCGAGTTGGGCGGCAAGGACGGCACCACTGCGATCCGTGACGCGGTGCTCTCGAATCTCTAGCCATGAAAGCGCTTCGAGTCGCCGTCGCCGGCGCCGGATACTTCTGCCAGTTCCAGCTGGACGGCTGGCGGCGCATTCCGGGGATTGAGCTCGCCGGAATCTGCAACCGCGACATCGCCAAGGCCGAGGCGCTGGCGAAGCGCTTTGCAGTGCCGCGCGTGTTCGGCGGCGTCGCGGAGATGCTGGATGCGTGTTCGCCCGACATCGTCGATATCGTCACGCCGCCCGTGACGCATCGCGAGTACGTCGACGAAGCGGCGCGCCGGCGCATGACGACCATCTGCCAGAAGCCGTTCGGACAAACCTACGCGCAAGCCAGGGAAATAGCGGCGATTGCCCGGGGCGCGGGCATCACCCTGGCGGTGCACGAGAATTTCCGCTTCATGCCTCATTTCCGCGAGATGAAGCGCTTGCTGGACGCCGGGCGGCTCGGCGCCGTGCACTCGATCGCATTCCGGCTGCGCCCGGGCGACGGCCAGGGCGCAGAGGCCTACCTCGCGCGCCAGGCCTATTTCCAGCAGATGCCGCGCTTCCTGGTCTTCGAGACGGCGATCCACCTGATCGACACGTTCCGGTACTTGGTGGGTGAAGTCCGTTCGGTGACGGCGTGCCTGCGCCGGATCAACCCGGCGATCGCCGGAGAAGACGCCGGCTACATCGTCTTCGAATTCGCGGGCGGTGCCACCGGCCTGTTTGACGGCAACCGCCTGAACGATCACGTCGCGCAGAACCCGCGCCGCACCATGGGCGAATGCTGGCTGGAGGGTTCCGCGGGCGTGCTGCGGCTGGATGGCGATGCGCGCCTGTGGTGGAAACCGCACCAGCAGGCCGAGGCCGAGCACCACTACGAGCGCGGGCGCGACGACACTTTCGGCGGCGGTGCCTGCGACGCATTGCAGGCACACGTCGTGCGCCACCTGCGCGAGGGCGCGCCGCTCGAGAACAGCGCTGCCGACTATCTTGCCAACATGAAGATCATGGAGGCGGTCTACGCTTCCAGCGAGCAGGGCCGCCGCATCGAGATTGCCAGCTTCAACCCTGATTCTCATGCCGCTGCCTGGCGCCCGATCAACTGACCGTAAAGGCGAGCGATGCTGCTTGGCTGCATAGCGGACGACCTCACCGGCGCGACCGATGTCGCGCTGATGCTGCAGAACGCGGGCATGCGAACGATCCAGACGATCGGACTGCCCGCCGGCCCCGTGCCGGAGGCCACCGACGCGGTGGTGGTGGCGCTGAAGTCGCGCACCATCCGGGCCGCGGATGCCGTGGCGCAGTCGCTCGCGGCGCTGCAGTGGCTGCGGTCCTGCGGCGCCCGCCAGATCCTGTTCAAGTACTGCTCCACCTTCGATTCGACCGATGCGGGCAACATCGGCCCGGTCGCCGATGCGCTGCTTGGCGCGTTGGAGGAAGCCTTCACCGTCGCCTGCCCGGCGTTTCCGACCAACAAGCGCACCGTCTATCTCGGGCACCTCTTCGTGGGTGAGCAGTTGCTTTCCGACTCGCCGATGAAGGACCATCCGCTGACACCGATGCGCGACGCGAACCTCGTTTGCGTGCTTGGACGCCAGAGCGCGGGCAAGGTGGGGTTGGTCGCGTTGCCTACGGTGCGGCTGGGCGCGCCAGCGATACGCGAGGCGTTTGCGGCTCTGAAGAAGTCCGGTCATGCCTATGCCATTGTCGATGCCGTCGCGGACGAAGATCTGCTCGCGCTCGGCGCTGCGTGCGCGGACATGCCTTTGCTTAGCGGCGGCTCCGGCATCGCCATGGGCCTGCCAGCGAATTTCGGCATTCGCAAGGGCGCTGACGCCACGCTGCCCGCCGTCGGCGGGACCGCCGCGGTCCTGTCGGGCAGCTGCTCGGCCCAATCGAATGCGCAGGTGACGCATTGGATGGGAGCGCGCCCGGCGTTTCGTGTCGATCCGTTGCGGCTCGCCGAAGGGGAGGATCTCGCCACTGCTGCACTGGCATGGGCGGGGCCGCTGCTGGCCGCAGGGCCGGTGCTGGTCTATGCCACGGCGGAGCCCGCCGCGGTGCGCGCAGTCCAGTCGCGACTCGGCGCGCAGCGCGCCGGCGAACTGGTGGAAGCCTGTCTCGCGCAGATCGCAAAGGGGCTGGTT
>CAZZDV010000212.1:2084-6921 GCA_964652785.1 uncultured Bordetella sp. | reverse complement strand
GTGCGTCCTTGATGATGCCGAGGCGGAAATCGTCGAAGAATACGAGCTTCATTTGATGCTCCTTTTTCCGCCCGGCGGCTTGCGCGCGCGCAGAAGCGCGCGCAGTCGTGAGGTTGTGGTTTCGCGGTCGATGGCAGACCCGGCGACGTCCAGAACGAGTTGCTCCCATCGATCGATTTGCTTGCCCGCAAGCCCGGGGTCGGGGAGCAAGCCGTTCGCCTGGAGGAAAACCAGGCAGGCAGCCAGTGCTGTTCGCTTGTTGCCATCCACGAACGGGTGGTTGCTGCACAGGTAAAAGAGATAGGCGGCGGCCATATCCACCGCATCCTCCAGTAGAGGAGAGCCACCAAACGTGGCTTGCGGCGCGGCGATCGCCGATTCAAGCAAGGCGCGAGAGCGAAGGCCCGTCCCGCCGCCGTGTGCCGCGAGAACTTCGGAATGGATGGCGAGCACCGACTCTACGTCAAGATGGATCGGTTGGCGCTCAGGCAAGGCGCTTGAACAGCGCGTTATTGCGGCGGATCAACTCCTTGGCGCTCGAGGCCGCTTCGCCGGCCGGAACGACCGCGCGCATTGGCGTGAGCGTAACCGTCCCGCCCTCGTGCACCACCACGTTGACCTCGTCACCCACCGTGAGGCCCGTGAGCTCGCACAGCGCCTGGTCGAAGATCAGGCCCTGCGAATTGCCCATTTTGCGGATGGTCTTGATCATGGCGGGAGTGTAAAACAAAGTATGACGAACGTCTATTCAGCCGGCCAGCGAGGTGTGCGGGTCAGGCGTTCGAGGCGGCTAGGATTGAAGTATATACTTGACACATAGACTCTATGAGGTGCTGCAATGAAAACGGCCAAACTGTTTCGGAACGGGCAAAGCCAGGCGGTACGGTTGCCCAAAGAATTTCGCTTCGAGGGCGATGAAGTATTCATCAAGAAATCCGGCAGCGCCGTGGTTCTGATCCCTCTGGTCAATTCCTGGGATTCGCTGACCGGCAGCCTGGACAAGTTCACCAAGGACTACATGGACGACCGGAATCAACCCAGGCAGAAAAAACGCGCGGCCGCATTTAAATGAAGGTCATGCTCGATACCAATATCTGTATTGCCATCATCAAGCAAAAGCCGCCGCATACGATAAAGCGCTTCAAAGAGTACAAGGTGGGCGAAATCGGCATTTCCTGGGTAACGCTCGCCGAATTGGAATTCGGCGTCGCCAAGAGCCAGTCCCAGGAGAAAAATCAGGCCGCGCTCGACGAATTCGTCCTGCCGTTGGAGATCGCAAACTTCGATCGCGAAGCAGCCAGGGTTTATGGGCGGATGCGGGCTGCGCTGGAGAACAAAGGCACGCTCATTGGCTCATTGGACATGATGATCGGGGCGCATGCGCTGAGCCTGGGTGTAACGCTTGCCACCAATAACTCCAAAGAGTTTTCGCGCATCAAGGGTTTGACGGTCGTTGACTGGCTCGCTCGTGGGAACTAAGCCGTAGCCGCCTTGTAGGTATCGAGCTTCACACGCTCGCGCTCGAGGGCCGCGGCGACGGGCGGGGCGGCCATCACTTTCTCCACATGCCTGAGCAGCGCGGGATACGCGGCGGGGTCGATGCCCGCATAACCGGCCCAGCGCAGCAGCGTGAAAGCGTATGCGTCATGGAAGGACAGTTGCGATCCGAGGATCCACGGCGAAGCCTCGCCCACCCACTCCTGCACGCGCTCCAGGCGCTTCGCGTACTGGCCGACGGCCGTGGCTTTGACTTCGGCGCGCGCGGCCTCGCCTTCGGCAAACTTCTGCGGCATGAACACATGCGTGAAGGTGGGGTGCGCGGTGTTGTTCATCCACGCGAGCTTCGAGAGCGCTTCGGCGCGCGCCCATGCGTCCGTGGGAAGCAACTTGGCTTCCGGATTCGTGCGGTCGATCCAGTCGCAGATCGCGACGATCTGGGTCAGCGGCTTGCCCTCGACGACCATGAGCGGCACCTGTCCTTCCGGGTTCATGGCCTTGTATTCCGGTGTCAGGTGCTCGCCCTTGTGCAGCTTGACGAGCTTGGGCGTGAAATCGCGGCCGGTGGCGGCCTTGACGAGCTCGAGGCCCACGTGGGGCACGAACGAACAGGCGCCCGGAGCGAAATAGAGTTCAGTGGTCATGCTCGATCTCCCATGAGGGTAGGACAGGCGGGATGGGTCAGGCGAAAGCGGTGGGCTTCGGCGCAGTGCGCAGGATGCGCCCGGCGCCGGTGAAAAGGAGGTAGTGCCGGCCCGAAGCGCGGCCGAGCATCGTGATGCCGATTTTCTTCGCGATGTCGTGGCCCATCTTGGTGAGCCCTGAGCGCGAGACGAGGAACGGGATGCCCATCTGCGCGCACTTGATCACCATCTCGCTGGTGAGCCGGCCGGTGGTGTAGAAGATCTTGTCCGATCCGTCGATGTCCTCGAGCCACATGTTGCCGGCGATCGCATCGACCGCGTTATGCCGGCCCACGTCCTCGACGAACAGGAGGATCTCCGCGCCTTCGGGTGTCGCCCTGGCAAGCGCGCAGCCATGCACGGCGCCCGACTGCTTGTAGATGGTCTCGTACTTCCTCACCTGCTCGACGAGCGAAAACAGCTGGAAATCCTCGAGCGTCACGTCGTCGCGCAGCTTGATCGTGTCGATCTCGTCCATGAGGCCGCCGAACATCGTGCCTTGCCCGCAACCCGTGGTGACGGTGCGCTTTTGAAGGCGCGCTTCGAGGTTCGCGACCCCCTTGCGGGTCACGATGGCGACCGAATCGGTTTCCCAGTCGACCTGCACTTCGACGATGTCGTCGATCGAGCCGACGAGGCGCTGGTTGCGCAGATAACCGATGGCGAGGGCCTCGGGCGCCTGGCCGAGCGTCATGAGCGTGAGCAGCTCGCGCTTGTCGAGATACATCGTGAGCGGATGCTCGCCGGCGATGGCGGTGGGCACCATCTCGCCGCGCTCGTTGTAGGCCTCGACTTCGAAAGTCGCGGGGCGCCCGGCGTCGGTGAGCTTGGGGCGCCGCGCGGGCGCTTTGGACCCGGGTGAGCTCATCCGCCGCTCATCCACCGCTCATCCACCGCTCATCCGCCAATGTAGGACATCTCGACCCTGGCACCGCCCGGGTCACTGCGCGCAGTTTGCGCCGTGCGGATTTCCGAGTAGCGATCCCCGCGTGCGCGCCATACGGCGACGATCTCGTCCGTCAGGTCTTCGTCCGTCGCGCCCGAGCGCAGCAGCGTGCGCAGGTCGTGGCCTTTCTGGCCGAAGAGGCAGGTGTACATGGAGCCTTCGGTCGACAGGCGCAGCCGGTTGCAGGTGCCGCAGAAAGCTTGCGTGACGGAGGAGATCACGCCGATCTCGCCCGAGCCGTCGGCATACTTCCAGCGCTCCGCGACTTCGCCGCGATAGTCGGGGTCGGCCTGCACGAGCGGGAATTCGGCGCCGATGAGCCGCACGATTTCGCTCGAGGCGATCACGTCGTCCATTCGCCAGCCGTTGGTGCTGCCGACATCCATGAATTCGATGAAGCGCACGATATGGCCGGTGCCGCGAAAGTGGCGCGCCATGTCGAGCACCTGGTGGTCGTTGACGCCGCGCTTGACGACCATGTTGACCTTGACCGGTGCGAGGCCCGCTGCGGCCGCGGCATCGATGCCTTCGAGCACTTTGGCCACGGGGAAGTCGGCGTCGTTCATGGCCTTGAAAGTCGCATCGTCCAGCGAATCCAGGCTCACCGTGATGCGGTTGAGGCCCGCGTCCTTGAGGGCCTGCGCCTTTTTCGCGAGCATCGAGCCGTTGGTGGTCAGCGTGAGGTCGACGTTTAGCGGGGCGAGCAGCGCAATCAATCGCTCGAGGTCGCGGCGCACCAGCGGCTCGCCGCCGGTGAGGCGGATCTTTTCGACGCCGAGGCTCACGAAGACGCTCGCGATGCGGGCGATCTCCTCGAACGAGAGGAGGGAGGCCTGTGGCAGGAACTGGTAGTTCTCGTCGAACACGTCGCGCGGCATGCAATACACGCAACGGAAGTTGCAGCGGTCGGTGACCGAGATGCGCAGGTCGCGCAGACCGCGCCCAAGCGTGTCGGCAAAGGCTCCGCCCTCGAAGCGCTCGCGCTTCGTTGTGGCCGTGCGTGGCGGGTTCGACGGGGTTTGGGTCCCGCGAAAGCCGCTTGCGGGGCGGATCGGAATAACCTTTTCCGGCATGGTGTTACTTGGGGATCCTGGGTAAGATTTTGATGATAACAGAGCGAGAATTCGCCTCGTTGAGGGTATATTGCGCCGCATGCACGATTCTTCAATGCCGGTGGCGGTCATCATGCAGCGCCGCGCGCTGCAAAGTCGCTGGCAAAGCGAAACCTGGGAACCGTTCGGCCTCGTCCTCAACCATGCAACGCCGGGCGAGCCGAGCCTGCTGGTCGAGGAGGGCGGCATCGCCCAGTGGCTGCACCCGGGATTCGAGCTCGAGCTTTTCCGCGATGAGGTCGAGGGCTACTACCTGAACGTGTCCTCCAACGAGCCCAGGGTGTTCGTCATGTGGCGCATGGAAGACGAAGTCGCGGTGCCGCAATTCGTGACCGTGAGCTACAACGAGGCCGGGCGCCTCATGGACGGCGGCGAGCTGGTCGACACCGTGCCGATGGCGCCCGAAGTCATGGCGTGGGTCGGCGGCTATGTCGAAGAGCACTACCGTCCGGAGCCCAAGCGCCGCGTGAGGCCGCAGTCCTTCCGCCAGCCCGGCGACCGCGGGAACGTGGAAAGCATCGGCAACGGCCGCCGCAAACGGAACGTTTCTTGAACGCCGACGACGTCGAGAATTTCCTCTCGCGCTGGTCCCGCCGCAA
>CAZZDV010000212.1:0-1984 GCA_964652785.1 uncultured Bordetella sp. | reverse complement strand
GTTTCTTGAACGCCGACGACGTCGAGAATTTCCTCTCGCGCTGGTCCCGCCGCAAGCTCGAAAAGACCCCGGAGGCGCCAAAGCCGGACGAAGCGACCGATGGTTCGCCGGGCACGCCGGGCACACTGGGCACACTGCCGGCGCAAGACGGTGCCGAACCTTCTTCGCCGGGCGCCGTCGAACACGCGCCTGTCGCGATGGCGCCAGCGGAGCCGCTGCCCGAAGTGGGCAGCCTCACGCCCGAATCGGATTTCAAGCCGTTCATGCGGCCGGAGGTCGATCCGGGCATCAAGCAGGCGGCGCTCAAGCAGCTGTTCAAGGACCCGCACTTCAATGTAATGGATGGCCTCGATACCTACATCGAAGACTTTTCCAAGCCCGACCCGATCCCGGACGAGATGATGAAAAAGATGTACCAGGCGCGTGAACTGCTCTTCAGCCCCGAGGAGAAAGCCGCGGCCGAAGCCGGGGATTTGGCAGAGGCGGCCGCCAGGGCCGAGTCCGAAGCCGCCGAGCAGGTCCGGCTCGACCGGAAGGGCGAAGAGCTGCAGCACGCTTTTGCCGACCAACCCACGCTGCCCGCGAAGGACGCCTGACCATGGCGCTCCAGGACAAGACGATCAAGCTCTGCAATTGCAATCGCACCATGCCCCTGGATGCGAAAGCGCTCGCGGCTGCGCTCAAGTCGAAAACGCCGATCACGATCCACACCGAGCTGTGCCGCAAGGAGGCCGGCGCATTCAATGAGGCGCTGCGCGATCCCGAAGTGCTGGTCGCCTGCACGCAGGAGGCGCCGCTTTTCCTGGAAATTGCGCAGGCCGCGGAGGCCCGGGGCGAGCTCGGGTTCGTCAATATCCGCGAAAACGCCGGATGGTCGTCGCAAGCTACGAGCGCCACACCCAAGATCGCCGCGCTGATCGCGATGGCTGCGCTGCCCGACCCCGAGCCGGTGCCGACGGTGAGCTACTCGTCCAAAGGCAGCGTGCTGGTCATCGGGCCGGCTGAAACCGCGGTGGGCTGGGCGGAGCGTCTCACCGGGCAGCTGGAGGTGAGCGTGCTCGTCACGCCCGGCAAGAACACCGGCGCGGAGCTGCCGATCGAGCGCAAGTACTCAGTCTGGTCGGGCCAGGTCGCGAAAGTCACGGGATACCTTGGCGCCTTCGAAGTCGAGTGGGCGCAGCACAACCCGATCGACCTCGAGGTCTGCACGCGATGCAACGCTTGTGTGCATTCGTGTCCCGAAGGCGCGATCGACTTCGCCTACCAGATCGACCTCGACAAGTGCAAGGCCCATCGCGTTTGCGTAAAGGCCTGCGGCGCGATCGGCGCGATCGACTTCAACCGCACCGACACTGCGCGCACCGAGCGGTTCGACCTGGTTTTCGACCTGTCCCGCGAGCCGGCGCTGAAGACGCCCGACCTGCCGCAGGGTTACCTCGCGCCGGGCGACGATCCGCTGGAGCAGGCGCTGGCCGCGCAGAAGCTCGGCCAGCTGGTCGGCGACTTCGAGAAGCCGAAGTTCTTCCTCTACAAGGAGCGCATCTGCGCGCACAGCCGCTCAGGCCAGCCGGGCTGCACCAAGTGCATCGACGTGTGCTCGACCGGCGCAATCACGAGCGACGGCGATCGCGTCAAGATCGAAGCGCACCTCTGTGCGGGTTGCGGCGGTTGCTCCACGGTGTGCCCGTCGGGCGCGATGACGTATGCCTATCCGCGCGTGCCGGACATCGGAGCGCGCCTCAAGACAGCCCTGACAACGTATCGCGACGCCGGCGGAAAAGAGGCCTGCCTGCTGATCCACAACGACGAAGACGGTCGTGCGCTGGTGCAGTCGATGGGGAGACTGGCCGCGAGCGGCACGCTTTTACGCGGCCGCTCGCGGCCAGTCTCAACAGCGTGCCGAGGCTTGCCTTCACGCATGATCCCGATCGCGGTGTTCCACATCGCTTCGATCGGCATGGACGTCTGGCTGGGCGCGATCGCC
>CAZZDV010000211.1:0-6975 GCA_964652785.1 uncultured Bordetella sp. | reverse complement strand
AGGAGCACAAGCGTACTTCCATTGGCACACTACCCACAAGGCGTCCAGTCGACCTGCGCTTCCCAGATGTGAACGCCCCTGGTTATTGGCACGCCTTCGAGCACATGCGCGAAACGCCCTGAATCGTCGATACGAATGCGAATCCGGGTCGAATCGACTGCGCTGACGGTTCCGCGGACCCAGTCGAGCTCGGAAATCCCGACCCTGAGTTGCCGGCAGACCTTCGCGCCTGGCTTGGACACTGCGACTCTTTTCGCGCTTTCGGACACGGCCCGGGCGATCTCCGCACGCTGCAGCTCATCGTCAACGGCTTGGCGTTGCGAGACCACGCCACATCCGGTCAGGGTCGCGCTCAATGCCAGGACCGCGAGGCTCAGCGTCCAGGCTTTCATTCCAATTCCCACGCAAACTTTATCCCGGTCAGGTCCACCATCGCACGCGGACTGCCTTTGCGTCGCTCGCGCGACGACTCCCAGAATATCCGGCCGATGCCGTAGCCGAGAACACTGCCGGCCACAATATCCGAGACCCAATGCTCGCGGCGGGTGGCTCTTGCGAGCGCGGCCACAGCGGCCGCGCCATACGGCAGCATGGAGTCGTACTCGAGCGCGAATGGCGTTGCGAGTGCCCAGGAGGCGATTGCATGCCTCGAAGGGAAAGCGTCCTGGCTCGAGAAAGGCTTGAAACTGGTCGGGCCGAGCCCGGCTTCGGGGCGCGCACGGCCTGTCAGGTATTTCAGTCCGGTCGATGCGAGGAATGCAACGCCCGCGGACTCCAAGGCAAGAACGCCCGTGTGGGATCTCCGTGCGTCGCTCCCATCCAATGCGGCCGCGGCGACGGCCGCTGCCCCGATCCACGGGATCGCGCTGCCGAACTGGTTGAATCCCTTCAGCCATTGGTTGTTGGCGCGATCCTGGGCGAACTTCAAGCCTCGCTTGTCGAGGTAGCTGCTTGCCAGGACTATCCCCGCGCCGAACGCCCCCGCCCGCACCCAGTCCACGTTCGCGGCTGTACGCCCGGCCGCCACGAAATCGTCGGCAGCGCGGCGCGCAGTGCGATATCCGGGCAGGTTTTCGGTAGAAATCCGCGAAGGCTCCGTCGTGTCGAGATCACCGAGCAGCGCGAGCGGATCCTTTTCGCGGGCTGCCGGGTCGAGATACCGGACCGCGACGGAGGCCGCCAACGAATCGCGCGATACCCTGCCGCCATAAAAGCCGTCGAGCTTCTGCAGATCGACAAAACTGTAGCTCGCGAGGACTTCAGCGCCGTCGGCAAAATCGACGCGAATCTCCCTTGTCTCGAGCGGCGCCATCCTCAGCGCTGTCCGGGCCGCGCGCCCTACGGCCCGGCTGATCGGACGGATCCTGTCATTCGCGACCGTGACGTTCAGGCTATGCGAGTCGTCATACGTTACTTTGATGTCGCGGAATCCTTGTCGGTAAAGCGCCTCCACGAGATACATCTCGCTGTTGGATTCCCGCGAAAACTGCGTGGCCGCCGGACGCTGCGCGATGGTCAGGTAAGGCTCCGCACCCGCAGCCTTGGGTTCCCACTCCTCGCGGCGATCGGAGGGGATGACAACTTCGTTCGGCCTGGGCGCCGGCTGGTACCAAAGGGCACGCTCGTTGCGCGCAGTGGTGAGGTGGTGAAGCGGGTTCGCGCGCGCCAGCATCGCGCCACCGTCCCGTGTGAGCGGCTTCCAGACGAACGCGCCCACCGAATTCGAGGAACGCGTGAGCATCGCGTCGAAAGGGATGCTCAGATAGATGCCCTTGTCGAAACTCCCCTCGCCGAACTGCGCGGCCGAGACATTCGTCTTCGTCGCAAATGCCCCGAGGGTGACCCCGTTACGAAATGCCCGTGACACTTCGAGCGTGCCTCCGAAATCCCCCGCCAGGTAGCGCCCGACGCTCACCTTGGCCTGCACGTCATTCCATCCTGTGTCCCAGTACAAAGTTGCATGACCGGTGGCCACGCCATAGTCCCTCAGCCCGAAATCCTGCTCGAAGTTCCGCTGGCGGACGGCGTTCACGTCCACGCCAACTGCATAGCGGCTGTCCGACCTCTTGTATAGCCACTCGGCACCGACCCCCGCAAACATCGACTCGAGATAGCCTGCGTACACGCTGTAGAACTGGTTCTGGCCCAGCTTCCCGACGTGGGTCATCTGCAGGTTCGGCATCGTCAACGTGGACGTAGTCAGGTATTCACGCAGGAACGTGCGCACGCGGGGCAGATCGCTCGGCGCGGTGTACTTGAACTTGTCGTAATTGTCCAGGATCCGCAGGCGCAGCGTCCCTTGCAGCCATGTGTCGTCGCGGAGGCGGTACTTGAGTTTTTCGGCCGCGGAGATCTGGAAAAGCAAGAATCCGTCAGGGCCGCCGAGGGTCTGCTGGAAATCGAAGCCGAGACCGGATTCGAACCGGGGCGGCGCGCGCTCATAGAGCGTGGGTGCGGCCGGCTCAGGCTTTGTTGCGGGCGCACGCACCATGACGGGCTCCCGCCAATGGTGCGTGGGCAACGGCTGCACCTGCTGGTCGACCCACGCACTTCGATCGACCACATGCTCCGACACTTCGATGCCTCGCTGCCGGTAGCGCAGTGCAAAACGATCGACGGACGCGGGGGCGTCGCGATGAAGAACCGCAGCGATCTTGTCCACTCGATCGCGCAGGTAGACCGCTTCCGGATCGTCGATGGTCACGCGCAGTTCGCGGCCCACCTGGTCGATCTTGCGCACATGCCACGTGCTTTGTGCGGCGATATCGCGGCTCGTCGCGGACCAGTCCGGTGCAGTCACGGGGCGGCGATCCGCCACCGGAATGCGCGGCGGATCGTTTATTTTCGGGGTTTCAAGGCCGTCGAGCTGAACATGCAGGGTTACGCCGAACATCAACCTGTTTCCACGCTCCAGACCCAGCGACAGGTCAAGCCACGGCGCGGCCCTGTAGACCGCACCGAAATTGAATGGCGACGTTTGCTTCAGGGTGTTGCCGAGAGGCTCGTTCCTGTAATCGTTGCCGTCGTATTCGAGTTTGAGAATCAGCTTTTCCCATGGGGACTGGTACTGGACGCCGCCGAACAGTGCGGCTGGACCGCGAAAATAACTCCCGAAGCCGAACTTGCCGCCCGTCCCCACGTCTACTGTCCGTGTGTCGAAAGAGGACACTAAGCGCCCCAGCGGATTGCGGATATCGCCGCGTCGACCCAAATAGCCCCAGCCCAAGCCCAGGCTCCAGTCGAAATTCCCTGTCCGTTTGTTTGCGACGACGTACTCGCCGGAGAAAAGGCCCGTTCCGGCGACGTCACGAAGGCCGACGGCGAATTCCGGTAGGTATACGGATTCGCTAAGCAGCCGGAACTTGACGTCAATGCTCTTATCTTTGTAGGGCTGGTCGCCGCTCAGGTCTGCCGGCCCGAAAAGCCGGTTACTGATGTTCGTGTAGCGAAAACCGGCCTCCATCCAGTCGAAAGGCTGGAAGAAGGTATTGCCCTGGGTGTACGGGGCGATGTGGCTCAGGTTGAATGAAAAATGCCCGGTCTTTGCCATCCGCGCGGTGGGCGATTGCATGAGGCCCACCCCCCCCCAATCGCTTGCGGTAACCACCGGATTGCGGGACCGGTCGGGCGCCGACGGATCAAGGCTCCGCAATGGGGTAGCCAGCGACAGCGAGGGGCGCGCGGCCTGGTCCGGGGCAGGCCCTTGGGTCGCAAGAAATGAAATCAGGCCCTGCGAAACCGGGTCGGGAAATCCCGCGTCTCGAGGAGGACCCCAGATCCAGGTTCCAGGCGCTGGTTCGTCCTGGGCCTGCCGGTTCCAGCTCGCGACGCCGACGCGTTGAACGCGCCCGTCAGGTTGTGCCATCCATGCACGGTCGATCGAACCAACGGCCGAGGGCATGCACCGTTCCAGATAGTCGAGCGCCTCGCGTCCAGGTGCATGCAACACCTGGCAGAGGTCGCCTTGCGAAGTGACTACGGTTACGGTGCTCGGACGATTGGGCAGCACGACAGTGTGTCCCGGGAGCAGGACCGGGTCTCTCGCAGGATTGGCCTCGAGCCATCGGGCATCCGCGAGCGCAACCGGGACTCGTCCTGTGACCGGAAGGCTGGCCACAAAGTCGCGCAGTTTTAGACGTGATTCCGGACTGGCCGTGACTTCACGGAGGTTGCCGGAGAGGCTCTTCAAGAGCTCGAGACGGGACAAAGTCTGGGGGACGGATTCTTCCGGAACCCGCCAGCTCAACCCAAGTGGATACGCCTCGGCAGACTGTGGTTGCTCGAGGAGCCAGGTGCTGAGTCTTTTTGGCGCGGACTGCCCGAATGCAGGTGTGCAAGCGAACGAGAGAGCAACAACCTGCAAAGACAGCCAACCCCGCGGGGAAACAAGCACGCTCATTTTCGCGGGTTAGGCCCCGGCGGGACGGCCGGCCACCGCTGCCAGGTAAAGCAAAGATCCGCCGACAGGCATTGCTCGCCGTAGACGACCTCTTCCAAACCGTCGTGAAACGAAACCGCGTATCGCGAGACCGGCAGCGCGGTTTTCTCATGGAGCGGACCGCGCGCGGCATCGCCTTCGACCGATTCCTCGAACCACGCCAGGCTCTGAGGATCCAGCTCCCGGAGAGCGCTCCTTGCCGGCGCGGTTGCCGCTCGCGTGGATAAGAGATCCCGGACGCCGTAGCGGTAACCCGGCATGACATCGCGTACTCGCAGGATATTCGTGGCGACTTTGTCCCGGGCGATCGCGGACCATGAAGGTACATTCGACAACTGTACGTTCCGCCATTCAGCGACCATCCCGGCGGCACCCACGATGCGTCCGTTCTGGATGCGCACCACCTCGCGTTGAGCGCTATACCAGACCTGGACAGGGCCCCGCGGATCGGGCTCCACGTAGCCAAGTACGAGGAGTGCAGTCTTGCCCCGGACCGTAGCACGCAGATAACGAAGTGCGGGATCGAGCTTGGCGCTTACATCCGCGGAACCGCCCTGGATGGTATATCGCAGAGATTGCACGATTGCGGACGTGCTGTCGGCGCAGGCCGCAAGGGCGCTGACCACCAGCAAGAGCGCAGCCTTTGCTCGTTTGTTCAATTGGGATTGACCGATACGCCGAGCGGCAATCGGTCGGCTAGCTTATGACCGGCGAATTATGCCAATGGGAGATGCGTTTGGAGAATGCGAGTATAAAAGTGCAGACCCTCAGGGAATCTTGTTCGACGACCGACGCAGAGGACCCGAACATGACCCAAAAAGCGCCGCCGGAAATAAAAAGGCCTTGGCGATCAGCCAAGGCCTTTTTAGAGAAGAAACGTCTTAACGCGTGCCGGTCGTGCCGGTCGTGCCGGTCGTGACATTATTGTTATCGTCCGACGCCACGGCTGCCAGAGCTGCGATGCCCAGGGCAATCGCCGCAATCGCGCCGATCCCAAGTCCGCCGGCGGCTCCGCCAACCGCTGCACCCGCACCAGCGCCGCCGCCACCGCCTGCACCTGCCTGACCGCTCGCCGGAGCTTGCGCGAGAACATGGCTCGACGCCAACATTGCAGCGACAAAGATTACTGTGATTTTCTTCAATTTCATCTCCCTAGCGATCAGATTAAAACGGAACCGAATGGTCAGTATAACCGGCAACTTTGTGAATTCGCCAGCAGTTGGAATGAGTCTAGCAAAGAGTCTTTTGTACCGCAACTACCTCGAATTGCCTAAACCCTGCATTGGATCAAAACGTTGTCCCATTGAGCCCAGGATCTGTGACACGTAATGCCTCAAATCTGATCTGGCTGAATTTCGCTTTATACTCATGAGCTTACGCTCGTTTATCTTTTTGCGGTGAGCGGTGGAATCTTAGCGAGAAGCGATTATAAGACAGCGCGGCGCCCGGAATCGAACAATTCGTCCATAGAGCCACAAATATAACAAAGCAAACATTGCGACGATAGCTTGGAGAACCAGGGTCCGGTCCCAAAAAAAGGCTGCGGGTACAACCGTCAGTAAAGTGAAGAACCAAAGATAGGGCGCGGTGAGCGCATTGCGGGCCGACAGGCTGCTCGTGCTTCTCTCACCACCCCTCCAGCGAACAAGACGGCGATAGATCAGCGTATGCATGTGTAGTGCGTCAGGCGCACCTGGCGAGCCTCCTCGAACGAACTTCCTTCGATACGCGGAAAATAACGTTTCCCATACCGGGTAGAAGAGCAGCAAGAGTGGAAACCACGGTGACACCTCCGAGTTGCGGTGGACCAGAATGGCCGCGAGTTCGGCAATGAGGAACCCCATGAGGTAGGCGCCGGCATCGCCTGCGAAAATCAGGCCGCGCGGATAGTTCAGCAATAGAAAACCCAGGATTGCGCCGCCAAGCACTAGGCTGGCATGAAAGACCAGCAGATCCCCGACGTTCGCGGACACCACCGCGAGGCTCGCGAGCATCAGCAGCGAGACGCCTCCTGACAAGCCATTGAACCCGTCAATGATATTCATTGCGTGAGCGAAGCCGCCGATCGCCAGCAACGTGAAAACGAAAGAGACGAGAGTAAAACCGAGCAAGTAATCGAAGCCGGGAATATGAACTTCCGAAATCCGCGCATCGAGCAGGAAGAAGCCGAACCCTGCTGCGATGAACGTCGTTAGCAGCCTGGAATAAACAGAAAAGCGCTTGGTCAGGTCCTCGATCAGTCCGCCCGCAAACGCGGGCAGCGATGCGAGGATGAATACCCCCCACCATTGGCTCTCGCCGAATTTCTGAGTTGACCAGTACGCGCCCGCCACAAGGCCGGCCAAAATCGCCACCCCGCCGACGCGCGGCACGATTAACGGATTGATTTTCTGGGGACTGCCGGCAACCGTGTCAGCGGTGTGACGGCCATGCACACCCTCGGTCAGGATGATGATCCAACATGCCACCGACGATGCTGTCAGGGCGAACAGGCACGACAGAATCATGAATGGACCGGATCCGGGTCGAATCTCGCG
>CAZZDV010000210.1:0-6995 GCA_964652785.1 uncultured Bordetella sp. | reverse complement strand
GAGGCGGTTCGGGAAGGCGGTTCGGTCCCTGGCTCACGAGCCGCGCCTGCGCCTCACTTTCGCAAAGACCCTCGGGCGTCGTTGCCAGCGCTACCAGCGCAGCTTCCGACGAACGGTTATGCCAAGACCCTTTTCGGTTCTGCGCTAACGGTCCTTCATTGTCGAAGGTGACTATCAATAAGCCCTGACTGGCCCCGTTCGGGCGACTGTGCCCATGACCAGAATATCAACTTTTATATCGTCGATAAATGCCGGGATGACTTCGTCGGGGCGGCCTCGGCGCGTGTCAAGGTAGTTGTCGCCTGAGTCATGCAGCCAACGGCTGAATAGAGATCGCAGTGATGCCTTCTGCCGCGAGGTCGGCGCGCAACTCCCGCTCAAGAGTCTGCGCCCATGACTCTGGCTGACGCCATCAGGGTGCGCTGCTCGTTAGGCGGGCACGCTGCGCCACTTCGACTGAGGTTCGCTCTGGACCTTCGCCCTGGCGGCTTTTCCGACTCGGCCATTAAGTGCGATTATCCTGCGAGTCAACCGAGCCGGTTAGCGTCGCCCACCCCGTTCCACGCGCGGCAAGTGGTAGGTCTTCCTGCAACTTCTTGTTTCGGAAGATATGCGCCTTGGCGATCATGTTGGCAGTCACCGGCGCTGTCAGAAACAGGAACAGCGTAATGAGTAGCTCGTGGAAACCGGCCGCCTGACGCAGCAGCACAAAATAGAGCATGGACGCGATCAGCAGGGCGCCGATCCCGAGCGTCGTCGCCTTGGTCGGACCGTGCAGGCGCCGCATTGTGTCCGGGAGCTTGGCGAGTCCAAAGGACCCGACGAACAGAAATACCGCTCCAACTATGATGAAGGCTGCGCTCACCCATTCGATAAATGTCGTCATCCTTACCTCACTCGATCACGTTGCCACGCAGCAGAAACTTGCAGAACGCGACGGTCGAGACGAACCCGACCATCGCGAACAACAGCGCAGCCTCGAAATACATCGTGGTGCCAAACGTAATTCCGGCCAATATGATGAGGCCGATCGCGTTAATCACCATGGTGTCGAGCGCAAGGATGCGGTCGGTTACGTCCGGCCCCACGATCAGCCGAAAGATGTTCAACAGAATGGAAGCCGAAATGGCGATCATCGCAAAGGAGCAGGCGGCAGTGATCATTCGAATATCCTCATCAGGCGGCGCTCATAGCGCGACTTGATGGTGGTCACGATTCCGGCAGCATCAGTGGTATCGAGGCAATGCACCAGCAGGGAGCGGCCATCTGCGCTCAAGTCGGCGCTTAGGGTTCCCGGTGTCATAGTGATCGTGCCGGCAAGGGTTGCGATCGCTTCCGGGCTTTCCAGATCGAGGGGGACGGTGACAAATTGAGATTTCAGGCTTTCTCCGCGACGGAACAGGACGAGATAGGCGACCTGAATATTCGAGAGGATGATGTCGTAGAGGACGACGGTGGAATATTCGATAATCGCCAAAGGATTGCGGACCCTCGGTCGACCTGGCCAATAGATGCTGGTCAATTTGGCGATCGCAACCCCGAGCATCAATCCGAATAGGATGGTGCCCCACGAGAAGTCGTTGATTAGCAAGACCCAGACCAAGCCAAGAATTGAGGTCAGGAGCGGATGGGGCAGGAATCGCGAGCGCATGGCTATTCTCCCGCAAGGTCCGATGCCAGGCGCGGCCGGAGCACCGTTGCTATGTAGCGCTGTGGCGCGAGGATCTGTTCCGCTGTGGCGACAAGGTCATCCATCACCGGGCCGGCGAGCAGGCTCAACGCCGCCACAGCCGCGATCATGGCGGCGATCACGAGGATTGGTCGCATCGGTACACGCCGTGCCGATAAAGCTGCTCGGGGACTCCTCCAGAATGTCCGGATGCCGGCCCGCGCAAATCCGACGATGAGCAACAGGCTCGTGACCAGCATCGCCGTCCAGACTGCGGTCGTGTAGGAAGCAGCGCGCCCCGCTTCGAGGATCAGGAGCTTACCGATAAAGCCTGCCATTGGCGGCATGCCGACCATCGCAATGGCAAGGAGGAAATAAAATCCTGCAAACAAGGTCGCAGGCTGGGGAATCCGCACGAGCCGTGTTTGGCCCTTGCCGTCCTGAACGAGAAGGCCGGCTAGTAGGAACAGGGCAGCGCTGACGATGGTGCTTTGTATGGCGTAATAGATCGCCGCGGCGAGGCCGGCTGCGGTCGTCAGACCGACAGCCATCAGCAGCGTGCCCATCGAGGCGATCAACGAATAGCACGCCAGATCGAGCAGGCTGCGAGCCGCCAGCACGCCGATTGTCCCCAAGACCAGCGTCAATATCCCGGCCGGCAGAATCCACGGCGTGGCTATGCCGGCCAGCGGACCCGCATCGGCGCCGAAGATCAGCGCATAGACGCGGATGATCGAATAGACGCCAACCTTGGTCATGATAGCGAACAGTGCAGCCGCGGGCGGCGAGGTCGACCCGTAGGTTGGTGGCAACCACCAATGCAGCGGAACCATGGCAGACTTGATCGCGAACACCGTGAGCAGTAGCAAGGCTCCGGCGGAAAGCAGCGCTTCGTTGGCCGGCGTAACCTGCGGCACTTTCATGGCGAGGTCGGCCATGTTGAGTGTTCCGGTGACTGCGTAGATGGCTCCCACCGCAAACAAGAAGACCGTCGAACCGATCAAATTGATCGCAATGTAGTGGAAGCCCGCCTTCAGGCGGCGGGCGCCGCCGCCATGCAGCATCAACCCATAGGAGGCGATCAGGAGGACCTCGAAGAAGACAAAAAGGTTGAATAGGTCACCGGTGAGGAAGGCCCCATTAATGCCAAGTAACTGGAACTGAAACAGGGCATGGAAATGACGACCGCGCTTGTCCCAGTCGCCGATCGCCGCAATGACGACGCCGAAGGCGAGCAGATTGGTGAGCAGCAGCATGGTGGCCGCAAGCCGGTCCAGCACCAGCACGATGCCGAAGGGTGCGGGCCAGTTTCCGAGCAGGTACGCGCGCGTCTCGCCGTCGCCGGCAAAGACGTATAGCCCGACCGCGGCGGCGAACTGCAGGGTGGTTGCGACCAGCGATAGAATGCGTTGGCCGTTCAGGCTATGTCGCATCGCCAGCACGAGCAGCGCTGCGGTCATGGCGGGCACTGCGACCGGTATGATGAGCCAGTGATTCATCATCGCACAGCCTCATCGCGATGCGCGCTGGGCAGTTCATCGTCGGACCGGGCGGCGAGGGTCACATCGTCGGAACCGGTCTCCAGGAAAGTGCGCAACGACAACACGACGATCAATGCCGTCATTCCAAAGGTGATGACAATCGCGGTCAGAACGAGTGCCTGCGGCAGCGGGTCCGTGTATCCGGCTGCGCCTGCGCTGACGATCGGCGGCAGATCGATTGCAAGCCGGCCCATCGTGAACAGGAACACGTTGACCGCGTAGGAAAGGAAGGACAAACCCATCACCACCGGGAAGGTCCGTCGCAGCAGGATCAGATAGATGCCGGCGACCGTCAGCGCGCCGATACCCGTGGCCATGAGGAACTCCATGCTCATCTACTTCGCGCCTCCGCCTGCTTGGATGCTTGTTCCACGCGTTCCTCCACGCGAGAAAGTGTCGTAAGCGACAGGAGGCAGGTTCCTACCACAGTGAAGAACACGCCGACGTCGAAGGCCATGGCAGACGCCAATTCCACTTCGCCGAACACCGGCAGGTGGAAATACCCGAACGTGCTTGTGAGAAACGGCCGGTCGAACAGGAGCGAGGCAAGCCCCGTCACGCCGGCGAGCGCCACGCCACCACCGATCATTGCATGGGAGTCGAACCGGGCGCGGCGATGCGCCCAGACATAGCCGCTCGCCATATATTGCATGAGGAAGGCAATTGCGACGATGAGGCCGGCGATGAAGCCGCCCCCGGGCGTGTTGTGTCCGCGCAGCAGAATATAGACCCCGACCATGAGCGACAGCGGCAGCAGGACGCGCGTAGTCACCGTCAGCATCAGTGGGTGCGGGTCATGAGCCTGCGGATCGAAACGCATCCGTGCAAGACGGCGCCCGGCAGCGCCGTGCATCGCCGAATCGAGCAGGGCGAAGATGGTCAGCGCCGCGATCGCGAGCACGATGATCTCGCCGAAGGTGTCGTAGCCTCGGAAGTCCACCAGAATGACGTTCACGACGTTGGTGCCACCGCCGCCCGGCAATGACTGCTCGATGTGAAAGCCGGAGATCGTCTCGAAGCTGCGCGTCATTGCGGCATAGGCGAGCGCGGCCACGCCGAGTCCGCCCAACGTGGCCAGTAAGCCCGCGCCGAGCTTATAGCTCCGTGGCAGTTCGTCCGGCGTCGTACGCGGCAGGAGGTTGATCGCGAGCAAAAGGAGAATGGTGGTGACCACCTCGACCGAGATCTGGGTTAGAGCGAGATCGGGTGCCGAGAATTGCAGGAACGCAAGTGACACGATCAGCCCAACGATGCTGGTGACGATCAACGCCGCGAGCCGGTCATAGTGGCGCCAGACGATCAGGCCGCACGCGAGGAGCAATACCAGCCAGCCGGTGATCGCAGGCAGTGTCGCTGGCAGCGTGGGGCGGTCACCCGCAATCGGCGCAGGCGCCGCGCCCAGGAATCCGGCAAGACCAAGGAGGCCGATTACCGTGATGACGATACACATATAGCGCGGCAGACTGCCGTTATCGACGCGATGGAGCAGGAGCCGCGCCCCCCGGACCATGCCCGCCACCGACGCCCTGAACATCGCCATTGCGTCGGGTCGAGGCACAATGAGGCGCGCGTGGTTGACCGCCGAGTAGACCCACAGCAGCGCGAGGCCCCCCGCAAGCGCCAGCCCGCTCATGGCCAGCGCCGGGGTCATGCCGTGCCACAAGGCGAGATGGTAGTCGGGCAAGGCACCGCCGACAGCCGCGAGCGCGGTCTGCTCAACGATCGCTCCGGCGAATGTCGCAGGCATCAGGCCGATGGCGACGATCGGAACGACCAGCACCGCGACCGGCACCCACATTCCGAAGGGCGGGTCATGGGGATGTTGCGGATAGTCCTGCCGTTCCGGTCCAAGGAACACGTGGAATACAAGCCGGGCGGAATAGGCCGCGGACAGGAGGGCACCGAAGGTGGCGAAAAGCGGAAAGAGCCATGCCTGTCCGGCATAGACCGTGTGCGCTGCCTCCTCCAGCATCATTTCCTTCGACAGGAATCCGTTGAGAAGCGGCAAGCCGGCCATCGACGCCGCGGCGACGATCGCAAGGCCGGCGGTGATCGGCATCAGGCGGCGCAGGCCGCCGAGCCTGCGGATGTCCCGGGTGCCGGCCGCGTGGTCGACGATGCCGGCGGACATGAACAGCGCTGCCTTGAACGTCGCGTGGTTGAGGATGTGGAACACGCCAGCAACCACCGCCATGCGTGTGCCGAGCCCCAGCAGCATCGTCAGTAGGCCCAGATGGCTCACGGTGGAAAATGCCAGCAACGCCTTGAGGTCGTCCCTGAACAGGGCGATCCAGGCCGCGATCACCATGGTTGCAAGGCCGGTCAGGGTGACGATCAGGAACCATTCCTGCGTGCCGGACAAGACCGGCCAAAGGCGGGCCAGCAAAAAAACACCCGCTTTCACCATTGTGGCCGAATGCAGATAGGCCGACACTGGCGTCGGCGCGGCCATCGCATGTGGAAGCCAGAAATGGAATGGGAACTGCGCCGACTTGGTGAACGCGCCCGCGAGGATCAGCAGCAGCGTCGGCAGGTAGAGCGGTGACGCCTTGATCACATCGCCGCGTCCAAGGATCTCACTCAACATGAAGCTGCCGGCGATGTGTCCGAGCAGCAGCATACCGCCCATCAGCGCCAGCCCACCGGCGCCGGTGACAACCAATGCCATGAGCGCGCCGGCGCGCGATGCCGGCAGATGATGCCAATAGCCGATTAGCAGGAAGGAGCTGAGGCTGGTCAGCTCCCAGAACACGACGAGCAGGAGAATGTTGTCACTCAGTACGATGCCGACCATCGAGCCCTGGAAGAGCAAGAGGTAGCAAAAGAACCGTCCCATGGAATCGGTGGGGCTCAGATAAAAGCGTGCATAGAGGATGACCAGAAGGCCGATGGCCAGAATCAAGGCGGCGAAGAACAGGCCCAGCCCGTCAACAAAGAACGACAGCGAGAGACCGAGTTGCGGCAGCCATTGCATGGATGCCTGCGGAATCCCGCCCGAGTAGACCGTTGGGACTTCCGTGAGCAGGATGACGAGCGACAGCCCCGTGACCGCGGCTGTTGCCGCCGCGCAGATATTCCGCCCGGCTCGAATGGCGAGCAGGGGAATCAGTGCTCCGATGAAGGGAGTTAAAACGATGAGCGCTAGTTTCATTCCACGACATTCGGTTTAGTGACAACTTAAAACCCGCGTCCTAGGGACGCGGTCATCGCCTAACTGGCTTTGCCTGTTGGATCTCCTGCTCATGTCGATACTTTTGCAGTGTTGTCCCCACAACGCTGAGAAAGGAAACGGGCATGAGCAGGTTCAAAAGAGCATCGCATGTTATATGGCATTGTCAATACCACTTGGTCTGGGTACCGAAGTACCGTTATCGCATGTTGCAGGGTCCGATCGGCAGAGAGGATCAAAGGTGCGTGATGACGTTCTGTCAGCAACTCGGATACGAGATTGTGGAGATGAATGTACAGGCAGATCACGTGCACATGTTGGTGAAGGTGCCGCCGAAGCTGTCGATCTAGGAGTTGATGGGTGTCCTGAAAGGACGTACTGCGATTCGATTGTTCAATGTATTTCCGAGTTTGCGAAAGAAGCCGTACTGGGGCAATCGTTTTCGTGGCTCACCACGTGCGGGCCGGTATAGGGCGCGTACTCCACCGGATAGGGCAACAGCGAATACAGTGGCTCCTACCCAATGCCAAGACCGATGCAGAGCGCGGCGAACAGCAGCATATGATGGTCATGCTGCTGGCGCTGCTGACCAGCGGGTTCCTGGCCTGGAACTAAG
>CAZZDV010000209.1:0-7054 GCA_964652785.1 uncultured Bordetella sp. | reverse complement strand
GCGGCCGAGGACCTCCTCGAGCGCGTGCGCCTGACCCGCGTGGGCGACGAGCCGGTGTCCTCGCTCTCGCACGGACAGCAGCGCCAGCTCGAAATCGGCATGGCGCTTGCGGGCGCGCCGCGCCTCATCCTCTTCGACGAACCGGCCGCGGGCCTGTCCCCGGCCGAACGCCGGGAATTGGTGGCGCTGCTTGCCGCGCTGCCCGCGCATATGAGCTTCATCCTGATCGAGCACGACCTCGAGATCGCGCTGCGCGTGGTGGACCGGGTGACGGTCATGCACAACGGCCGCATGCTCAAGGAAGGCACGCCCGCCGAGATCGAGAACGACGCCGAGGTGCAGGAGATCTACATGGGCCGCACAGGCCACGCATGAGGGCCGCATGACTCCGGGCGGCGTTCCGATGCTCGAGATCGAGGAACTCGACGTCTTCTACGGCCGCGCCCACGCCTTGCAGAAGGTGTCGCTCACCCTGGAAGCGGGTGTGGTCTCGGTGGTCGGGCGCAACGGCATGGGCAAGACCACGCTCTGCAATGCGATCACCGGGCTGGTGCGCGCGACCGGCAGCATCCGGCTGCAGGGCAAGGAGCTCATCGGCCTGCCCCCGCACCGGATCACGGACCTCGGCATCGGCTACGTGCCGCAAGGCCGCCGGGTCTGGCCCTCGTTGTCGGTCGATGAGCACCTGCGCCTGGCCGTCCGCAAGGGGCCGTGGACCGTGGAGCGCGCGTACGCGACCTTCCCGAAGCTGGCGGAGCGAAAAGCAAACGGCGGCGCCGAACTCTCTGGCGGGGAGCAGCAGATGCTCGCGATCGCCCGCGCCCTCCTGCTCAATCCGAAATTGCTCGTCATGGACGAACCCACCGAAGGCCTCGCGCCGGTGATCGTGCAGCAGGTCGAGGCGATGCTCAAGACGCTCTCCGCCGACGGCGCGATCTCGGTCCTGCTGATCGAGCAGAACCTCGGCGTCGCGATTGCGGTGGCCGACACCGTGGACGTGATGGTGAACGGGCGCATTGCGCGTTCGATGCCGGTGTCCGAGCTCTCGGGGGACCGGGCGTTGCAGCAGCGGCTGCTCGGCGTCAAGGCCGCGGACGACGAAGAGATCGCGGCAGCCCCGGAGCCCGAGGAAAGCGCGGGTGTGCGCATCCTCACGGTGAAGCGGTCCGGCGCGAGCGACATCCCGGCTTCCGCAGCCGAAGAACGCACCGTGCGCGGCTACACGAGATGGGGGTCGCTCGACGTGGATCGGCCGATCGAGACGTCCGCAATCAATGCAGAGCCGCGTGCGCAAACGCCGCGGCCACTCGCGAGGGATCCGCGGGTCGTGGAGTTTCCCGTCGCCTCGAGTGCCGGGCGCGCCGCCTATGTCGCCGGGACCTTCGACACCAAGGGCCGCGAGTTGGGCTTCCTGCGCGGCTGCCTCGAGAGACTCGGGCTGCGCGTGGTCACGGTCGACCTCTCGACTTCCGGCAGGCCGGCGTCGGCCATGGTGCATGCGCGTGAAGTGGCACGCTGCCACCCGAATGGCGAGCGCGCGGTATTCACGGGGGATCGCGGCAGCGCGATCACCGAAATGGCCGTCGCGTTCGAGCATTTCATCGCGCGCCGGCGCGACCTGGGCGGCGTCATTTCCGCCGGCGGTTCGGGCAACACCGCGCTGGCCACGCGGGCGATGCGGGCCCTGCCGATCGGCGTGCCCAAGGTCATGGTCTCGACCGTGGCCTCGGGGGATGTCAAGCCGTACGTCGGCCCCTCGGACATCTGCATGATGTACTCGGTGACCGACGTCTCCGGCATCAACCGCATCTCGGAGAAAGTGCTCTCGAACGCCGCGCACGCGCTCGCGGGGATGATTGCGTATTCGGCCGGGCACAAGCACAGCGACGAAACCAAGCCCGCCCTCGGCCTGACCATGTTCGGGCTTACAACGCAGTGCGTGCAGGCCCTCACCCCGCTGCTCGAGGCCGACTACGACTGCATCGTCTTCCATGCCACCGGCACCGGCGGCCAGTCGATGGAGAAGCTGGTCGAATCGAAGCTCATCTCCGCGGTCATCGACGTCACCACCACCGAGATCGCCGACGAGATCGTCGGCGGCGTGCTCACCGCGGGTCCGGAGCGCATGGACGCCATCGCGCGCACGCGCATTCCCTATGTCGGATCCTGCGGCGCTCTGGACATGGTGAATTTCTGGGCGATGGACACGGTGCCCGCGGCGTTTCGCGGGCGCAACCTGCACCGCCATAACCCGAACGTGACGCTCATGCGCACGACCCCCGAAGAGAACACGAAGATCGGCCGCTTCATCGCCGCCAAGCTCAACCGCATGGAAGGCCCGGTGCGCTTCCTGATTCCCGAGGGCGGGGTTTCGGGCCTGGACGTCCCAGGCGGCCCGTTCTGGGACCCCGCGGCGGACAAGGCGCTCTTCGAAGCGATCGCCAGGGACTTCTCCGCGACTTCGCGCCGCAAGCTCATCCGGCTTGCGCTGCACCTCAACGACCCGGCGTTCGCCGCCGCGCTCGCGCAGAACTTCCGCGAGATCACCGACAAGGAAGGACGAGGCTCATGGCCCGCATCCCGCGCAACCAGATCCTGAAGAAGCTGCGCGCGAAGGTGCGCAAAGGCGAGCCGATCATCGGCGGCGGCGCCGGCACCGGCCTGTCCGCGAAATGCGAAGAGGCCGGCGGGATCGACCTCATCGTGATCTACAACTCGGGCCGCTATCGCATGGCCGGTCGGGGATCGCTCGCGGGCCTCATGGCCTACGGCAACGCCAACGAGATCGTGGTCGACATGGCGCGCGAGGTGCTCCCGGTCGTGCGCGAGACGCCGGTGCTGGCCGGCGTCAACGGCACCGACCCGTTCATGCTGCGCGAGCATTTCCTTGCGCAGCTCGCGGCGCTCGGGTTCTCCGGCGTGCAGAATTTCCCGACCGTGGGCCTGTTCGACGGCGTCATCCGCAAGCAATTGGAAGAAACCGGCATGGGCTATTCGCTCGAAGTGGACATGATCCGCGCCGCGCGCAAGCTCGACCTGCTCACCACCCCTTATGTGTTCAGCAAGGAGAATGCCGCCGCGATGGCCAGGGCCGGCGCGGACATCATCGTCTGCCACATGGGCCTCACCACGGGCGGCGCGATCGGCGCCGAAACCGCGCTCGACCTCAAGGACTGCGCGCCCCTCATCGAGCAGTGGGCCGCGGCTGCGCGCAAGGTGAAGCCCGATGTGATCGTGCTCTGCCACGGCGGGCCGATCGCCGAGCCGCGGGACGCGGCCTACATCCTCGGGAACTGTCCCGGCTGCAACGGTTTTTACGGCGCCTCCAGCATGGAGCGCCTGCCCACGGAACGTGCAATCACCGAAACAACCCGAAAATTCAAAAGCATCAAGGCAAGGAGGAAATCATGAGCGGAGCACAGTTCGGTCAATTCATTCTCGGCCTCATCGGGGTCGCGATCGTCGTCGCGATCGCGGTCTGGCTGCTCAACTGGCTGTATCTGCGGTCCTCCAAGGAAAGGGCCTTCGTGCGCACCGGCCTTGGCGGCCAAAGGGTGGTCATGAACGGCGGCGCCTTCGTGCTGCCGATCGTGCACGAGGTGGTGCCGGTCAACATGAACACCCTGCGGCTCGAGGTCTCGCGCGGCCGCGACAAGGCGATCATCACCCAGGACCGCATGCGCGTGGACGTGACCGGCGAGTTCTACGTGCGCGTGCAGGCGACCCCGGACGCGATCGCCTCCGCGGCGCAGACGCTCGGCCAACGCACCCTGCAGCCGGAGATGCTGAAAGAACTGGTCGAGGGCAAGTTCGTCGATGCCATGCGCACGGTGGCGGCGGAAATGACCATGGAGCAGATGCACGAGAAGCGCGGCGACTACGTGAAGCGGGTACGCGCGGCGGTTGCGGCCGACCTGCTGCAGAACGGCCTGGAACTCGAAACCGTGTCGCTCACGCAGTTCGACCAGACCGCGATGGAGTTCTTCAATCCCTCCAACGCGTTCGACGCCGAGGGCCTCACGCGGCTCACCGAGCAGATCGAGCGGCGCAAGAAAACGCGCAACGACATCGAGCAGGACACCATGATCCAGATCCGCAACAAGAACCTGGAGACCGAGCGCCAGGCGCTCGACATCGACCGCGAGCTCGAAACCGCGCGCCTCGACCAGGAGCGCGAGGTCGAAACCCAGCGCTCGGCGCAGCGCGCAAACGTGGCGCAGGACCGGGCGGCCAAGGAGCAGGAGACCGAGCGCGCCCAGATCACGGCGCGCGAAGCGGTGGACCGCGCGCGCCTGGCCTCGGAGCGCTCGATCGAGGAAGACCGCATCGCCAAAGAGCGCGACATCCAGTCGCGCGAGATCGAGCGCCGCAAGACCATCGAGCTGGCCGAGCAGCAGCGGGCGATCGCAGTGGCCGAGCAATCCCGGGCACAGTCGGACGCACAGGCCGCGGCCGACCAGGCGCGCGCCCGTGCGACCACCGAGGAGGAGCGCGTGTTTACCGCGCGCGAGACCGAGATGGCCGAGCGCCGAAAGAAGATCGAGCTGATCGTCGCCTCGCAGGACGCCGAGCGCGATGCCTTGCGCATCACCGTGGCCGCCGGCGCGGAGAGAGCGGCGGCGGACGACCGGGGCGCCGCGATGCGCGCAGGCGCCGAGGCGGAAGCCGACGCAGACAAGATCCGCGCCGCCGCGGCCAGGATCCGCCACGAGGTCGAAGCCGAGGGCCAGCGCCTCATGAACCAGGCGCAGAACATCCTCACGCCGGAGGCGCGCATGTCCACGATGCGCCTGCGCCTCATCGACAAGATGGAAGGCATCATCCGCGAGTCGGTCAAGCCCATGGAGCGCATCGAGGGCATCCGCATCCTGCAGGTGGACGGCCTTGGCGGGGGCAACGGCAGTGGCGGCGGCTTCGGCTCGGCCGGCGGCGATGCATCGCTGGCCGACAGCGTGGTGAATTCGGCGTTGCGGTTCCGCGCGCAGGCGCCGCTGGTCGACCAGCTCCTGCGCGAGATCGGCGTCGATGGTGGCGACCTCGGCAAGGTCGCGCGCGGCATGCTCGAGAAGGCCCCGGCCCTGCACGCCCTGAACGAAGACAAACCCGCTCTGGAAAAGTGACCGCATGATCAAGGTCTACACCTCTACCGTCATCGACGCGCCGGCCGACTCGGTTTGGGCGCAGGTGCGCGACTTCAACGGCCTGCCCAAGTGGACGCCTTTCGTGGCCGAATCGCGCATCGAGGGCGGGCTCGCCTCCGACAGGATCGGGTGCGTGCGCAACTTCAGGCTCAAGGACGGCGGCGTGATCCGGGAGCAGCTGCTGACGCTCTCGGACTACGAATACCAGTGCAGCTACGCGATCCTCGAAAGCCCCATGGGCGTCGAGAACTACGTGGCGACGCTGAAATTCACGCCCGTCACCGACGGCAACCGCACCTTCGCCGAGTGGTCGGCCGAGTTCGACTGCGCGCCCGAGAAAGAGAAGGAGCTGGCGCAAAACATCGGGCAAGGGGTTTTCCAGGCGGCGTTCGACGCCCTCAAGACGCTCCTTAGAAAGTGAGGATCGGAACAGGGAGCCTGCGGGCTCCCCGTACCCCGCGCTAAATGATCCGCGTCACCCGCTCAACCATCATCGACACGCCGGTCGCGCGCGTATGGGAAGTGCTGCGCGACTTCAACAGCCACTGGGCCTGGCATCCGGCGGTCGGCGAATCGAACATCGAGAACGACGAGCCCGCGGACCAGGTCGGCTGCGTGCGCAACTTCTTCCTCAAGGACGGCAACCACATCCGCGAGCAGCTCCTTGCGCTCTCGGACCGGGACTACGTCTCCACCTACTGCATCCTCGATGCGACCCTGCCGATGCGGCATTACGTGGCCACGGTGCAGTTGAAGCCCGTGACCGACGGCGAGCGCACGTTCTGGCACTGGCAATCCACGTTCGATGTGCCGCGCGGGCGAGAGAAGGAGTTCGAGGAACTCGTCGGCAAAGGCGTTTACGAGGGTGGGTTCGAGGGACTGCGAGCGTTCCTGCGCCGGGGCGGCATTGCGACGGCTCCATCGCCCGCGACTGTTTCCGGCGCAATGCCCGCGCAGGCCGTCGTCGCCACCGCGTTCGGCGGACCCGAGGTGCTGCGCTACGAAACGGTGAGCGCTGCAGCGCCGCTCCAGGGCGAAGTCCGCATCCGGCAGACCGCCGTCGGCGTCAACTACATCGACGTCTATGTCCGCAAGGGTCTCTACCGGATGATCGAACCGCCGGCCGCGATCGGCATGGAAGCCGCGGGCGTCGTAGTGGATGCCGGCCCCGGCGTGGCGCACCTGCTGCCGGGCGACCGCGTCGCCTATGCCTGCCCCCCGCCGGGCGCCTACGCGACCGTGCGCACACTGCCAGCGGACCAGGTGGTCGTGCTGCCGGAGGACGTGAGCGACGAGGCCGCGGCCGCGGTCATGCTCAAGGGGATGACCGCGGAGTACCTCCTGCACCGCACTTTCCGCGTGCGCCCGGGCCACGCGGTGCTGGTGCACGCCGCGGCCGGCGGCGTGGGCCTGCTGCTTTGCCAGTGGGCGAAGGCGCTCGGCGCTAAAGTCATCGGCACGGTTTCCAGCGACGAAAAGGCGCGCCTCGCGCGTGACAACGGCTGCGAGTTCCCGATCGTGACGCGCGACTATCGCTTCGCGCAGGAAGTGAAAAGCCTGACGAACGGACGAGGCGCCGACGTGATTTACGACGGCCTCGGACGCGACGCCGCGAACGAGAATCTCGAGGCGCTCGCGATGACAGGGCACTGGGCGTGCTACGGCCAGGCGAGCGGCCCCTTCGACAAGCTTCCAGACTTGTCCGCGAAATCGGGCACGTTGTCTCGCCCGGTGCTCTTCCACTACACCGCGGAGCGCGCCACGCTGCAGGAGATCGCGGGCAACGTCTTCAGGGCGCTGCGCGAGCGCACGATCCGCGTCGAGCTGCGCCACCGCTTCCCGCTCTCCGCGGCGGCTGAAGCGCACCGGGAACTCGAAGCGCGGCGCACCACGGGGTCGATCGTCCTGCTGCC
>CAZZDV010000208.1:0-7160 GCA_964652785.1 uncultured Bordetella sp. | reverse complement strand
CAGACCCATCTCGGGGAACGGCACTATTCGACCGGCAAGGTGACGGTGGTGCCCTTTATCCGGTTGTGCGAGGAACTCGGGCTTCCCTAGGTTAACGCTTCCGGCGCCCGCTTTGCGGCGGGGCCTTCATGTCGAATGGAAGCCCGCGCGGGCGCGCGGCGGCCAGCGCGAAGCTTCTCGTCCTGCTGGCCTGAACAGTGCCGTCCACGCCAGGCAGGCGATGGCAGCAATTCGACTGGAGAGCCAGTATTGGCGCGGCGATCAGGCTGAATATGGCAGCATTCAGTCCGCCCTTGCGCCGGAATCCTTGACCACCTTGCTCCAGCGGCCGAGCTCCGACTTGATGTAGGCGGCGTAGTGGTCGCTTGAGCCCCCCAGCGGCTCGGCGCCCTGCGCGGCGAGGCGCTGGCGCAAGTCGGCGTTCTGCACCGCCTTGTTCACTTCCGCGTTCAGGCGGGCCACGGGGGCGATACTATGGCCTGCGCAAAATCGAAGGAGCCGAGGATGGCCCTGCTCTTGAACGAAATCGCCTGGGGGCAATCGATCCTGCCGAGCGTCTCCGATCCCGCCTGGGAGCGCGAGGTGAAGCGGCGCGTGGGCCACGTAAATGAGATCGACCGGCGAGTGGCGCCCAGCCCTTGGCTGAGGGAGATTTGCGCGTCAACCGCCTCCTACAGGCCGGTTGCGATGCCGAAGAACCTGTTCAACATCGGCACTTTCGTCACCGCGCAGGAGAACTCCTGCCGCTACTGCTATGGCGCGAACCGCGCCCACATGAAGATCCTGGGATACTCCGAGTCCTTCATCAGCCGTATCGAGCGCGACGCGAACCTCGCGGAGCTCGACGACAAAGGACGCGCGTTCATCGCTTTCTGCCGCAGCCTCGCGCGCTCGCGGCCACGGCCCATGAAGTCGGACTTCCAGGCGCTGGTCGCGCTCGGGTTCGCGCCCTTGGCCGTGGCCGAGATGACGATGCAGATCGCGCTGTCCTGCTTCTACAACCGCATCGGCCTTCTGAGCGCCTGCCCGTCGGAGCACGACTTCGAGCGCATGACCGAAGGCCTCCGCGGCCGGCTGATGGGGCCCGTGGTCAGATTGGTCCTGTCCTTGCACCGGCACTCCCAGCCGCCGCTGCTCGATGCGGCGACGCTGTCCGCCGGAGCGTTCGGCCCGGTCGTGGCCACCCTCGACGGATTGCCGGGGGCCTCGATCTTCAAGGCCGCGCTCGACGGCGCATTTGCTTCGACGGTGCTGCCCAAATCGACCAAGGCGCTGATGTTCGCGGTCGTCGCGCGCACGCTCGGTTGCCGCACGAGCGAATCCGAAGCGCGCAAGCTGCTCGTTGCGGAGGGCTTCAGCGAAGTGGAAATCGAAGCCGCGCTGACGACGCTGCGATGCGCGCGCCTTACACAAGCGGACGAAAGCCTGCTTTCGTGGGCGCGCGACACCGTGTACTACCAGATCGGCACGATCCAGCGGCAAACCGCCACGCTCGCGGCCGGCATTGGGGGCGCAAAGATTCTCGAGGCGATAGGCGTCGCCGCGCTGGCCAACGCAGTCGTGCGCCTGGCGATGCTGCTCGAATGACCAGCGCGGTCCCCGCATGGGCCCTGGCGACGGCGCTCGGGCTCGTGGCGCTGTTGGGTGGGGGCATCCTCGCGCTTGGGCACCGGGCGCGGCAGCTCGAGCGGCTGCTCGGGGCCACGCGGGGCAAGCTGGAAGAGGTTCAGGGGCAGTTCGAGCAATTCGTTCCGCGCGACGTGGTGGAACAACTGACCGGAAGGCTAGGCGCATTCGCGCCGCAGCGGCGGGTCGTCACCATGCTCTTCGCCGACCTGCGCGGCTTCACCGCGCTCTGCGACCGTCTCGATCCGGCGGTCACCGTGGGCATCCTGAACGAATATTTCCGCCGCATGAACGCGGTCATCCTCCGTCATCACGGCCACACCAACGAGCTGGTGGGCGACGGGCTGCTTGCGCTCTTCGGCGCGCTGGAGACCAACCCGTGGCAGGGCCGCGATTCGGTGCTCGCGGCGCTCGAAATGCGCGCCGAACTCGCGCGCTACAACGACGAGTTGCGCGAGAAGGAACTACCCGAGCTGCGATTCGGCATCGGCATCCACGCGGGCGAGGTCGTCGCCGGCGTGATGGGCGCTGGATCGCTCAACAAGTTCAGCGTGACCGGGGACCCGATCAACGTCGCCTCCCGCGTAGAAGGATTGACTTCGGTGCACAAGGTGGACCTGCTCGTCACCGAGGAAATCCGCGGCACGCTCGACGATCATTTCGTTCTGCGCGCCATGCCACCGACCGCGGTGAAGGGCAAGCCGGAGCCGATCGTCACCTACTTCGTGGCGGGCGTCGAAGAGCGCGAATCGGCTCGTGCAGCCACTGCCTCTACCTGACGCAGGACAAATTCGGCGTGAGCGAACGCGATCGTCAGGGTGGGCTGAACCATGCGCGATTCACTCGTTCCAATGCGCGCGAAAATCGAATGGGAACCCTGACTATCGGGCCGTCAAGGACGCGCGGGACGAATATGCAATGGCAGTATTTTGTCTGTAAAGCTAATAACGACGCGGGCTCTTGTGCGAAATTGGCAGTATTGAGAGACCAGCGGCACGCCGGGAATCGTCCCGCCCGGCAGCGCCTTCCCAGTTCAATTTCGGACATGCGGGCATACACCCGTCGCGAGTCAATGCGTCAGGAGACGGGCGCGAAGACCAGGAAATACTGGTTGGGCAGGAAGCGGTGCTCCCGGGCGAGGGTGTAGCCGGCGCCCTTGAGTTCGGCGATCACGCGGTCCGGGGCGATGCGCGCGGCCTTCGGCGGCCCTTCCGGCGAATCGAGGCGGAAGTCGATGATCGCCACGCGGCCGCCCGGCTTGAGAGATGCGCGCAGCTTGCGGAAATAGCTCGCGCGATCATCGATATGGTGGAACACGTCCACCATGAGGATCAGATCGGCTTTCTCGGGAAGACGGGGGTCGTCGGGTGCACCGGCTAGCGCGATGACGTTATCCCGCTTCTCGCGTTTCGCGCGCTCGGCAAGGTACTTCACCATGTCGGGCTCGATGTCCACGCCGTAGACGCGGCCCTTGGGCACCATGTTCGCAAACCGCATCGCGAAGTAGCCGGTACCCGAGCCGATATCGGCGATAACAGCGTCTGGCCTGGGAGCCAGCGCCTCAATGACTTCATGCGGCTTCTGCCACGCGTCGCGCCTCGGATCGTCGAAGACATGCGCCCAGTGTTCCGCGCCGCTGAAGCTGTGCTGGTGTGTTGGGGGGGATTGCGCGAGCGCAGGCACAGCGAGCATTCCAGCGCAAGCCGATAGAGCTAAAACGGCTGACATAAATGGATTCCGGAGCATCTTCTTGCCTCGCGTATTCGGGTTCTGACGTGCAGTGGCGAAATGGGCGGGTTTCCCCGCCCATCCAAACGATGCGGTCAGTGCGTGTGCGCCGACTCACCGTGCCGCGGAAGGGTGATGCCTTTCTCCTTGGCCCGCTTCTGCATTTCTTCGTGCGTTGCCCGTGCGAGTTTCTGGCGCTCTTCGGGCGTCTTTGCGTCGCGCATCTTTTCCCGAAGAGCCGTGCGCTCTTCCGGAGTCATGAGCGATTGGCCGGCACCCATTCCCGCAGCGCCATGGGCCATTGCACCGTGTCCCATGCCTCCCATCATGCCGTGCCGCATGCCATCCTTTGCGTGCGGCTCGCCGCCGTGGCCCATCGGGCCTGGCTGCGCGAACGCCGCGGCCGCGAGGCCAAGGCTCAACCCGGCAACGATACCGGTTGTTGCTTTAAGTGAACGTTTCATGATCGGTTCCTTTTCAATAGTGTGGGATCAGCTTTCCTGCGGGACTGATTGGACCAAGGATTTGTAAGCGTGCGGTGTCGGGAACAGGGTGTTTTGTATCGCAGGTTTGCAGCGGCGGACGTTGTTACACTGGGTTACATAGTTGCGGCTGAAAACGGGCCGCTTGAAGGAACATGTCGGCCATGACCGCGCAAGACCACATCCTGATCGTCGACGACGACGCAGAGACCCGCAGCCTTCTGCGGGAATACCTGCAAAAGCAGGGATACCGGGTGACGACCGCCGCGGACGGCAAGGCCATGCGAGGGGCGCTCGATACGGCTCGCCCGGACCTCATCGTCCTCGACCTGATGCTTCCCGGCGATGACGGGCTTAAATTGTGCCGCGACCTGCGGACCCGGTCCAACGTGCCGGTCATCATGCTCACGGCGCGCGGCGAGGAGACCGACCGCATCGTGGGGCTGGAGATGGGCGCCGACGATTACCTGGCAAAGCCATTCAATCCCCGCGAACTGCTTGCGCGAATCAAGAGCGTGCTGAGACGCGCGCGCTCGCTACCTGGAAATCTCGAGCCCGACGCGGTGAAGTCTTTCCGGTTCATGGGCTGGTCGCTTGACGTTGCCACACGCAATCTCACCTCCCCCGAGGGCGTGGTGGTGCCGCTGAGCGGCACCGAGTTCAAGCTGCTGCGCGCCTTTCTCGCGCACCCCAACCGGGTGCTGACTCGCGACCAGCTGATCGACTTCATGATCTCGCGCGACGCCGGACCCTTCGATCGGGCGATCGACGTCCAGGTGAGCCGCCTGCGCCAACGGCTTCGCGACGACGCGCGTGAGCCCGGCATCATCAAGACCGTGCGCGGCGAGGGCTACGTGCTGGCAGCGCAGGTCGAGGCGTCGGGCTGATGCGCCTTGCGCCGCGCTCGCTGTTCAGCCGCCTGGTGCTGGTCCTGCTTGGTGGCCTCGTCGTAGCGCAGCTTCTGAGCTTCGGTATTCACATGCATGAGCGCGGCGAGGCCCTGTCGCAAGCGAGCGGCATGCAGGCCGCGCAGCGCATTGCGGACATCGTGAATCTGCTCGATCCGCTCGACTCGGCTGAGCGTCGGCGGATCGTGCGGGTCTTCAGCGCGCCGCCGCTCGCGATCAGCCTCGATCAACCTCCACTGCACACGCGGGATCGCGGTGCCGAAGATAGCGCGCGTTCAGCCCTGTTCGGCGCGATGCTGCGCCGCTTCCTTGGCGAAGGGCGGCCGGCTGCCGTGGCGGTGAGAGCGGGTCAGGCCGCTGCGCCGATGGCTCGACCGATGCCGGGTTTCATGAAGCCCGGCCCCCACGCCCCGTGGATGCATTTCGAGTCCGAGCCCGGCCTCAGTTTCGTCGCCCAGGTGCGCTTGAATGACGAAACCCTCGTCACGTTCGACTCGCGCCGGCCTTCGCAGACTGCCGGCTGGCCTTACCGGCTGCTTCTCAGCCTCGCGGTACTTCTCGCCGCGGTCATCGCAGTCTCGCTCGTGGCGGTTCGATGGGCGACGCGCCCGCTGAATGCCCTGGCCGATGCCGCCGACGAACTAGGCAAAAACATCGATCGCGCACCCATACCGGAGGAAGGCCCGCTGGAGGTGGCGCGCGCCGCCCGCGCCTTCAATACCATGCAAGCACGGCTGGCACGCAACATCCATGAGCGCACCGCGACCCTTGCCGCAATGTCGCATGACCTCAAGACGCCGGTGACCCGGCTGCGGCTGCGCGCCGAGTTGCTGGACGACGGCGAGCTGAAGAAGAAGATCGCGCAGGACCTGGAGGAGATGGAGTCGATGTTGCATGCCACGCTCGATTTCATGCGAGGCGTGGAAAGTTCGGAGCAGGCGCGTCCGCTCGATCTGATGGCGTTGCTGGAAAGCCTGCAGGCTGACGCCGAAGAGGTCGGGGGCCGGGTCGCACTCCAAGGCAGCACCTCCAGACCCTGCATCGGCCGGCCGCAGGCGCTGAAGCGCTGCCTGGGCAACCTGATCGACAATGCGCTCAAATATGGAAAATCCGCGACGATACTTGTAGAGGACGACTCGAACCGGCTCGTCATCCGCGTTCAGGATCAAGGCCCGGGGATTCCCGCACAGGAGCTCGAGCGCGTGTTCGAGCCGTTCTACCGCATCGAGGGCTCGCGCAGTCGGGATACTGGAGGCACCGGATTGGGCCTGAGCATCGCAAGAAACATCGCACAACTGCACGGCGGCACGCTTTCCCTACGCAATATCCAGAATGGCGGTGTCGAGGCAGTATTGACGTTGCCCAGGTGATCAATAGGCGAAATCCGCACGCGCCCCAGGCGGGCTGTCTCTTCGATGGCAGCAATTCGCCCGGAGAGCTGGTATTGGCGCGGCGATCAGGCTGAATATGGCAGCATTCAGTCCGCCCTTGCGCCGGAATCCTTGACCACCTTGCTCCAGCGGCCGAGCTCCGACTTGATGTAGGCGGCGTAGTGGTCGCTTGAGCCCCCCAGCGGCTCGGCGCCCTGCGCGGCGAGGCGCTGGCGCAAGTCGGCGTTCTGCACCGCCTTGTTCACTTCCGCGTTCAGGCGGGCCACGATCTCCTTGGGCGTCGCGGCCGGAACGACGATCCCCTGCCAGGCGCTCATCTCGAAGCCCGGGAGCTTGGCGGCCTCCTCCAGCGTCGGCACATCGGGAAGCGCGCTCGAGCGCCGCTGGATTGCGATCGCGAGCGGCCGCAGGCGGTTGTCCTTCACATAGGGCAGCACCGTGTTGATCGTGTCGATCATCATCTGCGTCTGGCCGCCGGCCACGTCGACCAAGGCCGGTGCGCTGCCCTTGTAGGGGATGTGCTGCATCGTGAGGCCCATCTGCGTGGCAAACAGCGCGCCGGCCAGGTGCGTGATCGTGCCCGTACCCGACGAGCCGAAGTTCATCTTGCCCGGATTCGCCTTTGCGTAGGCCACCAGTTCCGTCACGCTCCTGGCGGGGAGCGCCGGATTGATCACCAGGACGAGCGGTACCGTCGCGGTCAGCGCCACCGGCGCGTAGTCCTTGAGCACGTCGTAGTTCAGGTTCGAGTACAGCGAAGGGGCGATCGCGATCGCCGAGGTGTTGTAGAAGATCGTGTAACCGTCGGCCGGCGCCTTGGCCGCCTCGGCCGCGGCGATGTTGCCGCCGGCCCCGGGCTTGTTGTCGACGACGATCTGCTGGTTCATCGACTCGCCGAGCTTGAGCGCGAAGATGCGCGCATTGATGTCGGTCGGCCCGCCGGGCGGGAACGCGAGGATCATGCGGACGGGTTGTAAGCGTCCCCGCAACCCGTATTGACGGGTGGGCAATACCATGTGATGGAT
>CAZZDV010000207.1:2870-7194 GCA_964652785.1 uncultured Bordetella sp. | reverse complement strand
GAATTCGATCGACTGATGTCGGATATCCCCCGCGTGGACCCCTTGCGCAACGCCGCCCACTCCGCCGCGTGACGACCGGCGACTTATCCCTGCGTCCTATGTTGGGTTCCGTACAGACGCTGCCGGAGAAGGCGAACACACTTTTATGCCCACAGAAGAATGGCGTTATCATCGGCCTGTGACCCACGCCAGGAGCTGATTTGAAAACAAGGATTCTCATTGCCGTACTGGCCGCTTTTGGCCAGTCCGCGTTTGCCCAGCAGCCGCCGAGTTCAGGCGGCCTCATCCAGCAGGTGCCGCCGGCGCCGCAGATGCAAAGGCCGCTGCCGGACGTGCGCATCGAGCACGGCGGCAAGCCTGCGGCCCCGCTCGCGGACGGCACGCGCATCCGCGTCAACTCCCTGGCGATCACTGGCCAGAGCGCCTACTCCGCAGAAGAGCTGCGGGCGCTCACAGGCTTCGTACCCGGAACGGAATTGAGCCTGACTGACTTGCGCGCGATGGCGGCGAAGATTTCCAACCATTACAACCGCAACGGCTACGTAGTCGCACAGGCCTACCTGCCCGCGCAGGACATCAAGGCGGGCGAAGTCACCATCGCCGTGGTCGAGGGACGCTACGGCAAGGTCGTGCTGCGCAACACCTCCAACCTTTCGGAGAGCCTCGCCAACGGGCTGCTCGGCGGCCTCAATACCGGCGACACGATCACGATCGGCCCGCTCGAGGAGCGCCTGCTGCTGCTCTCGGACATTCCGGGCGTCGGCATGCGATCGACGCTGGTGCCGGGCGCGAACCCGGGCACCTCCGACCTGCTCGTCGACATCGTCCCGCGCCGCCGCGTGAACGGCAGCATCGAGGCCGACAACCACGGCAACCGCTACACCGGCGAGTTCCGGGTCGGCGGGACCATCCACCTCAACAACCTGGCCGGCCGGGGAGACGTGCTGTCTTTCCGCGGACTCGCGGCCAAGGGGCTGACCTACGGGCGGCTGTCCTACCAGGCGCAGTTCGGCCGGGCGACCGTGGGGATCGCTTACACGGCGCTCGAATACCGGCTCGGGCGCGAGTTCGAGAACCTGGGCGCGCACGGCACCGCGCAGATCGCGAGCCTGTACGGCAGCTACCCGCTGATCCGCTCGCGCAACACGAACCTGTACGCGCTCGCCGGATTCGACGCGAAAACGTTCCAGGACAAGATCGACCTGACCTCCGCGGTCACCGACCGCAAGATCGGCGTGGCCACCTTCGGGCTCGCGGGCGACCATCGCGACCGGTTCGGCGGCGGGGGCTTCAATGCCTATTCGGCGAGCTGGTCCGTCGGCGAGCTCGACATCGAAACCCCCGCGGCGCGCGCGGCGGATGCGTTGACCGCGCGCAGCAACGGCAGCTTCAACAGGCTCAACTTCCATGCGATGCGCCTGCAGTCCCTGCCCGGCCCGTTCTCGCTCTATGGCTCGATCCGGGGTCAAGTGGCTTCGAAGAACCTCGACATCTCCGAGAAAATGTCGCTTGGCGGGGCCTACGGGGTGCGCGCCTATCCCGAAGGCGAGGCTTTTGCGGATGAGGGTTACCTCCTGACCATCGAGGCCCGCATGCTGCTGCCGAAACCCGACCGGCTCCCCGGCCAGGTGCACCTCGTCGGTTTCGTGGACGCCGGGTCCGTCACGCTGAACAAGAACCCCTGGCTCCCCGGCGACAACACCCGGACGCTGAGCGGCGGCGGCGCCGGCCTCACCTGGGCGGACCCCGGCAACTTCATCGTGCGGGCCTACTACGCGCAAAAGATCGGTAATGAGCGCCCGACTTCCGCACCGGACAAGAAGGGCCGTTTCTGGATTCAGGCCGTCAAGTACTTCTGATTTCCCGCACCGAACCGCGGCTGCAGCCAGCCGCCAGGACCCAGGACACAAAGTGAAGAGCAGCATTCGATGCATCCGCGCCACCAGGATGGCAGTGCTTGGCCTTGCGCTCGCGCAGGGCACGTTCGCGTTCGCGCTCCCCACCGGGGGCGCGGTTTCGGCAGGCAGCGCAAGCATCGTCGCGACGCCGGGCAAGACCACCATCACCCAATCGAGCCAGAATGCGGCGATCAACTGGCAGGCCTTCAGCATCGGGGCGGCCGAAGCGGTGAAATTCGTGCAGCCGAACGCGAGCTCGGTCGCGTTGAACCGCGTGCTCGGCGCGGATCCCTCCAGCATCCTCGGCAGCCTGTCGGCGAACGGCCGGGTGTTCCTCGTGAACCCGAACGGCATCCTTTTCGCGCCGGGCTCGCAGGTGAACGTGGGCGGGCTGGTCGCCTCGACGCGCAACCTCTCGGACGCCGATTTCATGGCCGGCCGTTACAGGTTCGAAGGCGGTGGAACCGGATCGGTCGTCAACCAGGGCACGATCAATGCGGACGGCGGCTATGTCGCGCTGCTTGGCGCGAGCGTAAGCAACGAGGGATTGATCTCGGCGCGCCTGGGCACCATCGCGCTTGCGGCCGGCAATGCAATGACGCTCGACATGGCGGGCGACGGGCTGCTCAACGTGTCGGTGAACGAGGGCGCGGTCAACGCGCTCGTGCAGAACTCGGGAACGATTCGCGCCGACGGCGGCAGTGTCCTCCTCACGACGCAGGCGGCAGGCAGCCTGTTGCAGAGCGTCGTGAACAACACGGGCGTCATCCAGGCGCAGACGATCGACACGCAGAACGGCACGATCAGGCTGCTGGGCGACATGGAAAGCGGAACCGTGTACGTGGGCGGCACGCTGGAGGCTTCCGGAAACGGCGCGGGGCAAACCGGCGGCCGAGTGACGGCCACGGCTTTCCACGTCGGCCTGTTCGACGGGCACATCAACGCTTCCGGCGCCGCGGGCGGCGGCACCGTGCTGATCGGCGGAGGCTACCAGGGCAAGGACACCTCCGTGCCGAATGCGACAGCCACTTACATGAGCGCCAGCTCGACGATCAAGGCCGATGCCGGCAGCAACGGCAACGGCGGGACGGTCGTGCTTTGGGGCAACGAATCGACGCGCGCCTCCGGCAGCATCAGCGCGCGCGGCGGTGCGCTCGGCGGCGACGGTGGCCTGGTCGAGACCTCCGCCCACTGGCTGGACGTGCACGGCATCAGCGTCAATGCAAGCGCAACCAATGGCACCGCGGGCCTGTGGCTGCTCGACCCGGCGGATGTCACGATCGGGGCGGGCACGACCAATGGCGCCTTCATCGCCGGCGTGTTCACGCCGAACTCCGGCGTCAATTCGGCGACCGTGGACGTGGCCGAGCTTCGGACCGCCCTGCAAGCGGGCGGCGGCACCAACATCACGATCACCACGACCAACACCGGCGCGCAGGGCACCGGCTTCGGCGACATCAACATCAACGCGCCGCTCACGTGGACGCCGACGAACCCGACCACCCTGACCTTGCTCGCCGTCAGGGACGTGAACATCAACGCCGCGGTGAGCACCACGCGAGGCAACCTCGTGGTGTGCTGCGGCCGCGACGTCAACGTGAATGCGACCATCACGACGGCCAACGGCAGCGTGCTGCTGGCCGGTGGACGCAACATCAATCTCGTGAGAAACGCAACGAACCCGACCGCGCGCATCACCTTGACCGATGGCAACCTCACGATGTGCGCGGGCAACGATATCAACCTGTCGAACACGTTCGATGCGGCGCCCCTTTTCACCGTCACCCGCGGCAGCACCACAGGCGGTGAGAACCTCGCCAATATCGGCGTCGCCCTGGGCGTCGTGCTCAGCGCCGGCAACGCCGGCACCGGCCCGGGTGCGGCAGCCGGCACCGTCACCTTCACGGCGGGCACCTTCGCGACCGTCACAGGCCCGAACGCGCCGATCACCATCAACTACAACCCGACCACGTACCTGACGCCGACCGACTTCACGCCCAACTTCACCGGCACCGGCGGACCGATCAGCGCGCGCATGCTGGTCTTTCCCGATGGGGCGAACAAGGCGTTCGACGGCACGACTGCGGCAACCTTCACCTCGTTGAAGGGCACACCCGCCGGCGTCACGCTGGTGGCCGGTCCCGGCGCCACCGCCACTTTCGACACAGCCGCCGTGGGCGTCGCCAAGCCGATCACCTTCACCGGCTTTACGCTGGGCGGAGCGAACGCAAACAGCTTTGCCCTGCCGTTGACCTGCTGCGGCACAATCGTCGGCAGGACGACCGGGAGCGTCACGCCCGCGCCCGTAATCGTTCCGGTCATCGTGCCGGCGATCGTGGCGACGCCGTTGGGGGTTATTCCGGCCGCCGCCGTGGTTACGGCCATCGTGCCGGCGCTCGTCGCGACGCCGTTGGTGGCTGTTCCGG
>CAZZDV010000207.1:0-2770 GCA_964652785.1 uncultured Bordetella sp. | reverse complement strand
TGCCGACGAGTGACTCTGGAGGCGTCGAGCTTCCCGACTTCACGCCAGGGATGATGGTCGATTCGGAGGCCTTCCTCCTGCATTCGCCGGTCGTGAATCTCCGTGTCGTGGGCGTGAACATTCCGGCCCCGGTCGTGGCCCAGGTCGTACAGCCGCCGGTCCAACTCCAGCCGGTGCCGGTGCCCGTGCCCGTGGTCGTGCCGGTTCCGGCACCGATCCCGGTGCCGTACGTCGCGCCGCCCCCGCCTTTCAGGAGGGACCGCAACTAGGCATCGGCGCAATCCGGCCCGCCGGAGGCCTGCCTTCGCTAAGTGCTCCAGGTCACTGACTCCATGTCGGCGGTGGGGTAAGGTCCGCCTTCTGGTCGGGGCACCAAGTGTGTGCATCCTGTGTTTGCCTGGAGAGGCCGAAGATGAACGAAGTCGGAGCGGGGCGGCGCATCCTGATTGTCGAGGACGACAAGGCCTCGAGTGAAACCCTGAGGGACCTCTTCATCCAGATGGGCTTCGACGTCCAGGTCGTCACGGATGGCGAGACCGCGGTCCAGGTCGTGCCCCAATACACGCCTTCTTTCGTCTTCATGGACATTGGCCTGCCCGGGATCGACGGCTACGAGGCCACCCGCCAGATCCGGCGCGAAGATTCGGCGTCTCCCCCGGTCATTGTCGCGTTGTCCGGCTATGCACAACGCAAATTCGAGGAGCAGGCCGCCGACGCAGGCATGGACCATTTCATGGTGAAGCCGGCGCGGATCGAAGAGCTGCATCAAGTGCTGGCAATGTCGAGCGTATAGCCCCTCGCAAGGATTCGCCCGCCCTCGCCTGCGCCCGCAGGCCCCCGCTTTCGCACCCCTTGAATGCTGCCATTTTTAATGGAATGCCCGCATGGGCAGCGGCTAAGCGGGTGAAATGCTGCCATCGAGCCCGGCGCGATCACCGCACCAGTTTGCGTTTGCTCGCTAAGACTTCGAACGCGAGGCGCGCTTCAGGGCCTGGAGCTTGTCCAGCCCCCTGGCAAGCGCCTTGGGATCCTCGATCAGCAGGTCCGCCACGCATCGGGCGCGGAACTTCGGATCGAGGCGCAGCATTTTCAGCACTTCGTCGAGCTCTTTCAGGACGACGCGGCCGTAGGGGCCTTCCGCAATCCTGCGGCCGGCGTGGAACTCGGCCTCGTCCGCCTGCAGGCTGATGAATGCCAGGTCGACGACGTCCCGGGCCCGATGCTCCCTGGCCTTGCCCCGGTCGGCGTTCGCGAGGAGCTTTTCCGCGATCGCATGGCGCAAGTCCAGCACAGGCACGCCGAGCGCGCGATCGAGCGTGCCTTTCAACTCGATGCGCGCTTCGAAAACGATCTCGAACTTGATCGCCGCCGCCGAGGCGGACTCCCGGATGAAAGTGCGGATCGCGTCGCGCTCGGCGCGGACTTCGCGCTCGAGGATGATCCTTGCGCTGAAGAGCTTGCCCAACGAGCGCTCGTTGACAGTCTCCCGCAGTGCGCGGATGCCCCGGGCGGAAGAAACGAGGAAATCGATGTCGCGGGATTCGCGATACTCCCCGTGCGACATAGCGAGCTGCGTGCCGCCGCCGAAATAGCACTCGGCCTGCGCGAGGAACCGGGCATCCATCCGCGACAGGATCTGCGCAATGCGCCGGTGCAGCGGCCGATGGAACTCAGCCATTGATCAACCCGCGCCCGTAATCTTTCTTGAGCCGCTCGAGCAGACGCTTCTCGCCGGCGCCCATGGCGGCGTGCCGGACAAGGCGCCAGTTGTTCTCGTAGTGCCTGAAAGCTTCGCCTGCGGGGATGCTGGTGCGCTCGCGGCCGGTCCAGAGCAGGGACCGGAGCACGGGCGCCTTGCCGAGGTCGACTTGCTCGCCCTCGTCAGCCTGAGATGCCGCTTCGCGGAATGTCTCGGCAAGCGCTCCCGCAAGGGGATGGCCCGCGGCCGCGCGGAATTTCCTGAAAGGCGTGGCGGGGATTTCTTCGCAGAGGCCGGCGGCCACGAACTGGCGAAGCAGCCGGTGCGCCTGGCTGGGATCCACCCGCGCGGCCGCGGCCAGGCCCCTGAGGTGGAATGCCCTCCCGGGTGATTCGTAGAGCGCCTTCACGAGGCGAAAGCGCGCCTCGCTTCCGCAGAGGGCTCGGACAGGTTCGTAGGCATGCAGCATGTTGACTATTTGACAACAACTTTGGACGATTTGTCAACGTTAATCTGATTGAGGATCGCCGGTCGACCGCTGTGCCTTCGTCAGCCCTTTTCCCGCTGCACGACGTTGCGCCGGATCACCACGGGCTTGCCGCCGTGGCTTTGCTTGACCATCCATTGCGCGAGGGCCGAATCGAGGTGGAACGCATGGCCCGGGAACCAGTCCGCGAGCGCCGCGGCAAGCCGCCGCCCTTCGGCGAAATCGCCTTCCTTCACCACTTCGAGCACCAGGTAAACGGACTTGAGGACCGCCGCGTGCTCCTCGACGTGGCACTCCCGGGGCGGAAAGCTGGTGCGCTCCATCCAGCCGTCCTCGTCCTTGAAATGCGCCTCGGCATGCCGCGCAAATGCCTGGAGATGCCCTTCGAGCGCGGCATCGTCGCATTGCAGAAGATCGTTCACGATCGTGACGAACTCGCGATGCGTGTCGTCCATCGCGCCGTAACCGAGCAGGTATTCGTCACTCCAGGGAAATTCGCGCATCGATGACCTCGGCATGATCGCGGAGTATAGCGAGATCACCTGCGCAGGGGCGCCGGTGCCGGGCGCTCGGCTGCTTCGTTC
>CAZZDV010000206.1:4913-7198 GCA_964652785.1 uncultured Bordetella sp. | reverse complement strand
TCCAGGGTTTCGGCTACACCCTTTGAAGGGGGAAGAGCAAGGTCGTTGGTCGGTGTGGGTGAATGGTAACTGGCGCGTGACTTTTGAATTCAAGGACGGACACGCCTCCGTCCTGGACTACGAGGACTATCACTAATGGCTATGCACAAACCGCCCCATCCGGGCGAGTTTATTACCGAGGTGTATCTTTTGCCGAACAACGTGAGCGGCCGCGAACTCGCCACAAAGCTAGGTGTGGCTGCCTCAACCTTGAATCGCATTCTCACTGGTGCCAGTGGCGTTAGCCCAGAGATGGCATTGCGCCTTTCGAAGGCTCTTGGCCGCTCGCCCGAAAGCTGGCTTGCGATGCAATGCAACTACGATCTTTGGCAGGCGACACAACGTGTGAAGCTCGGCAATGTTGGCAGAGTCAAACTCACGGCGGCCTAACCCCTTGAACCCCTTGGTGCACCCGACACGCCGCGAGCGGCGCGCGAGTGACCAAGCACGTTATACGTCTTGAGGTTTTCCGACCATGCTTTCGCGTAAACCATGGTCTTACGGATCCGATATCGTGAATCGCGGGTAACTGGAGACCAACGAGTTCTTCGACTCACTCGTTCAGGGAAGCGGCGGCTGCGCCGCCGCATTTTATGGAGTGTCCGCAGCACGTACTCGGTGTGCTCCGCGCTCAAGGCGCCCCCCGGCGACCCCCGAGCCGCGCGCCAAAGTATACGGTGAGCAACACGAGCCCGGCGGCGCCGCAGACGAATAGCGGGCGCGTGCCGGCCCCATCGACAAAGAAGCTGCCGGCCAGCACGCCGAGGGAAGAACCGCCGAACATTCCGAAGGCGAACAGCGACACGCCCGAGCCGCGCGCATCCGGCGCCATCTGCGTGGCATTCGTCTGCAGCGTGTTATGGAAACCGTAGAACCCCACGCCCGCGAGAAAGAGCCCGGCCATCGCCGCGAACGGGCTGGGTGCGAAGCCGGTCAGCGCCATGCCAATCGCCATGCTCGCACCGCCAACGCGCGCAATGCCCTGCTCCCCCAGCCTCGGCACCAGCAAATGCGCCGAGAACGCATAGGCGAGGCCGCCACCCGCAAACAACATGACCATCGCGCCGCTTGCGCCGACGCTCATGCCGAGTGTCGTATGCAGGTGCAAGGGTACGAACGCGAGGCTTCCATACATGAGCAGCCCTTCGAAAGCCACCGCGCCGAATACGACGCGTACCCAGGGCCGACGCAGCAACCCGAACACCCCGCGCAGGTCCGCCGCGAAGCTGCGCTCCGGCGCCCGCGGCACCCGGCGCGCAAACTCGTTCGAGCGCAATTCCGCCCAAAGGCCGAGAGCGACTGCGAGCATTGCAAAACCGAGCAGAACGAACACCATGCGCCACCCGTAGAGCTCCGCGACCAGCCCCGCGATCGCCGCCCCGCCGCCCACGCCAACGAGCTGCCCGATCATGAACTTCGCCAGCACCTTCTGGCGGTGCTCGTAGGCCACCACATCCCCGATCCACGCGAGCGCGAGCGTGATCATGCCGCCGACCATCGCGCCCGAGGCGAGCCGCACCGCCGCGAGCGCCTCGAGCGTCGGCACCCATGCGCTGACGAACATCGAGAGGCTGGAGACGGCGGTATAGAAGAATACGAGGCGATACTTTCCGATGCGGTCGCCCATCGGGCCGTGAAAGAACTGCAGCAGGCCATAGGAGAGCAGGAAAGCCGTGGCCGCAACCGAGGCGCCGCCCGGTGTCGTGCCGAACTCCTGCGCGATCGGCACCAGGAGCGGGTCGATTGCTCGCGTGGCCGCCGCGGACGTGAACGCGGCGAGCGCGAGCAGCAGAACGGCGCGGCCGTGGAGAGCGTCGGTCATTCGCGAAGGTAACACCGCGGGTCGAGCCGATGACTTCGCGGCAGGAGATGTTTCACGCCGCGACGGCATGCCGTACACTGGCCGCATCACATTCGAGGTCTCACCCCGAATTGGCCTACGGCACCACGCTCAGGCTCATCGCAAGGCTCGCGGCGCGCCCCCCCGCCGCCTCTTCCCCGTTCGTCTTGCCGTCGCTGTTCAAGCGCCTCGGCCATGCGCGCGAAGAAACCGAAGCCCTCGCAATGGAGGAGCGCATCTGGTCGGTCTGGATGGCGCACCCGAATGAGGGCGCGCAAGCCGTCCTCGACCGCGCCACCAGCGACATCGCCGCCCAGCGTTACGACATTGCGGAAACGCGGCTGGTGAAGCTGATCCGGTCCTGCCCTTCGTATGCGGAGGCCTGGCACAAGCTCGGGACGCTCTA
>CAZZDV010000206.1:0-4813 GCA_964652785.1 uncultured Bordetella sp. | reverse complement strand
GGGGTCGCCAGCGAAGCGGCGATAAGCTACGCTTCGCATCCCGCTGATTTCCTTTCCGAGTTTCGCTCGGAAACCCGGCCCATGCCCCGCATCACTGCTTCGCCCGCCCTCTCCAAGCTGCGCGTCCTCGACCTCACGCGCGTGCGCGCAGGCCCGACCTGCGTAAAGCAGTTTGCCGATTTCGGCGCCGACGTCATCAAGATCGAGAACACCGAGCCCGAGGACATGGGCGGCGCACGCGACGGCCCGGACTTCCAGAACCTGCATCGAAACAAGCGCTCGATCACGCTGAACCTCAAGGCACCCGAGGGCAAGGCGATCTTCATGAAGCTCGTGGAGACGGCCGACGTGGTGGTCGAGAACTATCGTCCCGACGTGAAATTCCGCCTCGGCATCGATTACGACTCGCTCAAGGCCGTGAACAAGCGCGTGATCCTCGCGAGCATCTCCGGCTTCGGACAAGACGGCCCGTACCGCGAGCGCCCGGGCTTCGACCAGATCGCGCAAGGCCTTTCGGGAATCATGTCGGTCACCGGCGCGCCGGGCAAGGGACCGATGCGCGTCGGCGCTGCCGTGGCCGATGTCACTGCGGGCCTCATGGCCGCGCTCGGGATCATGACCGCGCTGCTCGAACGCGAAACTTCAGGCGAAGGCCAGTGGGTGCAGTCGAACCTCCTGCAGGCCGGCATCCAGCAGCTCGACTTCCAGGCTGCGCGCTACACCATGTCGCGGGAAGTCGCCGAGCAGGTGGGCAACGACCACCCGACGAGCATGCCGACCTCCGCCTATACGACTGCCGACGGCTACATGAATGTCGCCGCCGCGGGCAAGGCGATCTGGACGAGGCTTTGCGAAGCCCTCGGGCGCCCCGACCTCCTCGAGCACGCGGACTACAAGGATGCGCCTGCCCGCGCGAAGAACCGCAAGACGCTGAACGAGGAGATGGACAAGATCCTCAAGACCAGGACCAGCGCCGAGTGGGTCGAGATCCTCAACGCCGCCGGTGTGCCCTGCGGACCGATCTACACCATGGACCAGGTGTTCGCCGATCCGCAGGTGAAGCATCTCGGTGTGGCTACTCCGGTCGAGCATCCGAAGCTGGGCAAGATCCACCTGCTCGGACAAGCGGTGAAGCTCTCGCGCACGCCCGCCTCGATCAAGACGGCTTCGCCCGAGCGCGGCATGCACAGCGCCGAGATCCTTGCGGAAGCCGGCTATAGCGGCGCGCAGATCGAACAATTCAAATCGAAAGGAATCATCTGATGGCCGAACTCATCACCCGGCGCGAAGGCGCGGTCGCCACCGTGCTGTTCTCGAACCCGCCGAAAATGAACGCGATGACGTTCGACATGTGGACCGCGGTGCCCAAAACACTCGCCGAGCTCGATGCCGATCCGTCGGTGCGCGTGATCGTGGTTGCGGGCGACGGCGACAAGGCGTTCATCTCGGGCGCCGACATCTCGCAGTTCGAGAAGCTGCGCGGCACGGCCGAAGCGCAGGCCGATTACAACAAGGCGGTCGAAGCGGCCTACCTCGCGCCGATCGTCTGCTCCAAGCCGGTGGTTGCGCGCATCCGCGGCATCTGCATCGGCGGCGGGCTCGGGTTCGCCGCGGCCTGCGATATCCGCATCGCTTCGGACAACACCATCTTCCGCATGCCGGCCGCGCGCCTGGGCCTGGGCTACAGCCCGAGCGGGGTGAAGCGGTTCATGAACGTGCTCGGTGCCGCCAACACGCTCGACATCTTCGCCTCGGCGCGCAAGTTCGACGCGAAGGAAGCGCAGCGCATGGGCTTCGTCAGCCAGGTGTACCCGGTCAACGAACTCGAAGCCAAAGTTGCTGAATACTGCAAGCTCATCGCGGAGAACGCGCCGCTTACGGTCACGGCGGCCAAGTTCGCCATCGTGCAGGGTCTCAAGGATCCGGCCGACCGGGACATGGCGACCGCGAACAAGATGGTCCAGACCTGCTTCGCCAGCGAGGACCACAAGGAGGGCCGCAAGGCCTTCATGGAAAAGCGCACGCCGAATTTCGTGGGAAAGTAACTCGGGCAAGTAGCACACGCAATGAGCGGCGCCGAAGAGCGCTCGCATTCAAAGGAGACAGCAATGACGCAATTATTCACATGGCGATTCGCCGCCCTTCTTGCGGGCCTCGCGTTCTCGGCGCTGGTCGCGGCGCAGGGCTTCCCGGCCAAGCCCATCAAGATGATCACGGGCTATCCGCCGGGCGGATCGGCAGACTTCCTCACGCGCCTCCTCGCGGAAGAGATGACGAAGACTCTCGGCGTCGCGGTCGTGGCGGAGAATCGCCCGGGCGCTGGGGCGACGATCGCCTCCGAAGCGGTTGCCAAATCCCCGGCCGACGGCTACACGATCTTCAATTCGACGCATCACTCGATCAACAAGGCGCTCTACAAGAAGCTCGGCTATGACCCGGACAAGGATTTCGTCGCGATCACGCGGGTGGCCACCGGTCCGCTGGTGATCTGCGTGAAGAACGACCTCCCCATCAAGAGCCTGCGCGAGCTCATTGCGTTCGCCAAGGCCAACCCGGGCAAGCTTTTCAACGCCAACTCCGGCAACGGCTCCTCCCCGCATCTGGCAGGCGTGGATTTCATGACCGTGGCCGGCGTGAATTTCACCACCGTGCAATTCAAGGGCGGGGGACCCGCGGCGCAGTCGATCATCGCCGGCGACACCGACGTCATGTTCGCCACGCCGCCGACCGTGATGGGATTCATCCGCTCCGGGCGCATGCGCGCGCTGGCGATCACCGCAAAGAACGCCTCGCCTTCGATCCAGGGAATTCCCGGCGCGGTCGAGGCCGGGCTGCCGGGGTACGACCACACCTTCTCGTTCGGCCTCTACGCGCCGGCCGGCACGCCACCGGCGGTGATCAGGCAGCTCCACGCCGCAGCCGTGAAAGGCCTGGCCCGCGCAGACATCCGGGAGAAGATCGCTTTCCAGGGCATGGATTCCACGCCTTCGGCCTCGCCCGAAGCTTTCGAGGCCGAACTCAAGGCCGAGGCGCCGATGTGGGAGCGCGTGGTGCGCGATTCAGGCGCCCGGGTCGAATAACCGGCAGACTATCCAGGAGCACTTCATGGCAAACAAAATCGCGATCGTGACCGGTGCAGGCACCGGCGTAGGCAAGTCCGCGGCCCTCGCGCTGCTCAAGGACGGCTATCACGTGGCCCTCGTCGGCCGCAGGAAGGAACTGCTCGAGAAGACCGCCGCCGATTCGGGCGCCGCGGAGCGCACGCTCAGCCTGTCGGCAGACCTCGCCAAAGCGGAAAACATTGCGCCGGTCTTCGCCGCGGTGAAGTCGAAATGGGGCCGCCTCGACGTGCTTTTCAACAACGCCGGCATGGGCGCCCCCGCGATCCCCATGGAGGACCTAACGATCGAGCAATGGCAGAACGTGGTGAACATCAACCTCACCGCGATGTTCGTCTGCACGCAGGAGGCGATCCGCATCATGAAGGCGCAGACGCCGATGGGCGGGCGCATCATCAACAACGGCTCGATCTCGGCACATGCGCCGCGCCCCTTCTCCTCGCCCTATACGGCGACCAAGCACGCAGTCACCGGCCTCACCAAGTCCACGTCGCTCGACTGCCGCAAGTACGACATCGGCTGCAGCCAGATCGACATCGGCAACGCGGCCACCGAGATGACCGAGCGCATGAAGAACGGCGTGCCGCAGGCCAACGGCACCACGATGGTCGAGCCGCGCATGGACGTCTCGCACGTCGGCAGCGCCGTGGCCTACATGGCATCCCTGCCGCTGGACGCGAACGTGCAGTTCATGACCATCATGGCCACCAAGATGCCGTTCGTCGGCCGCGGGTAGGCGCGGCCTGGCGCTGCGCGTCGTCCTCGATACCAACGTCGTGCTCGACCTGGTCGCGTTCCGCGACTCCGGGGTCGAGTCATTGCGTGCCGCAATCGAGGCCGGGCGCGTTGTTGCGGTCACAAGCCCTGCTTGCCTCGAAGAACTGCGCCGCGTGCTCGCTTACCCGAAGTTCGGTCTCGACGACGCGAAGCAGGAGGCCGCTTTCGGCTGGATGGAGGCGCATGCGCAGTCCGTGGACCAGCCGCCCGCACAGCCCTTGCTGCCGCGCTGCGGCGACGCAGATGACCAGAAATTCCTCGACCTCGCGTGGACGGCCAAGGCCTCCCACCTGGTCACCAAGGACCGCGCCCTGCTGCGACTGGCCCGCCGAGTGGCGAAATTCGGGCGCTTCTTGGTGTCCTTGCCCACAGACCTGCGCTACCCGGCCCGATAGACTCGAGCTCGACTCGATTCGAATTCAACCCACGGTCTCGGAGCGCCCCATGGAAACGAACACCCTGAAGGTCAGCATCGAGAAGGCGCCCCCCCGGCACTTGTCCATGGTGCGGGGATTCCACCTGGCGGACCTCTTTACGCTCGCCAATGCAGCCGCCGGCGTCGGCGGCGTGTTCCTCGCCATGCTGTTCGTGGAAAGCGGCTGGATCCGGCATTTCCTCTGGGCGGCGGCGATGGGCCCGCTCGCGTTCTTCTTCGACGTGCTCGACGGCCGCATCGCGCGCGCCCGGCATACGCACTCGGCCTTCGGGCGTGAGCTCGATTCGCTGGCCGACGTGATCTCGTTCGGCGTCGCGCCGGCCGCGCTCGCTTTCGCGGCGGGCATCAATGGCGGCTGGGACGCCATCGCGCTCGCCTACTTCGTGTGCTGCGGCGTGAGCCGCCTTGCCCGATACAACGTCACCGCCGAAACGCTCTCCGCCGGCAGCGACAAGGTGAAGTATTTCGAAGGCACCCCGAT
>CAZZDV010000205.1:0-7203 GCA_964652785.1 uncultured Bordetella sp. | reverse complement strand
AATAAGCGCCTGCCAACCGTTGCCGCCTCGTCCGATGCTGCCTCGCCCGCCGCCGACTTCAACCTTTTGCCGGTTCTGCGTGCCCTGCTCGACACCGCCAGCGTCACCCGCACGGGTGAACTGCTCGGCCTGTCGCAACCGGCCGCCAGCCGCGCGGTGGCGCGCCTGCGCAAGCACTTGGGAGATGCGCTGCTGGTGCGTACCAGCAAGGGTTACCGGCTGACGCCGTTTGCCGAGTCGTTGGGCGCGCGCGTGGATGCCGCACTTTCTGCCGCAGGGCAGGTGTTCATGCCGGCCGTGTTCGACCCGGCGCGCGCAGTGCGCGAGTTCCGCATCGCGTCCACCGACTATGGTGCGCTGGCGGTGGTGGTGGCGCTGGCGCCCGCGCTCGCGGCGGCTGCGCCCTACACCACGCTCACCATCGACCCGTGGAACGAGAACACGTTGACCGGACTGGAGCGCGGCGATCTCGACCTCGCACTGTATGCCGACGATGCGCTACCGCCGGATTTTCATGCGCGTGATTTGTTTCGGGAAAGTTATGCGCTGATCGTGCGGTGCGGCCATCCGCTGGCGCGCAGCCCGCTGCGCGGCACCGCGCTGATTGCGCGGGCAGCGGGCTATCCGCAAGTGGTGGCGCGCTATCCATCGGGCCGCACCTTTGGCTCTGACGATGTGCTCGCCAAGCTGGGCGCACCGGCCCATCACATCGCGCTGGCGCTGCCCTACTTTTTGACTGCACCGCTGATTGTGGCGGAATCCGACATGGTCATGGTGCTGCCGCGCCGCGTCGCCGAACGCTTCGCAGTGCTGGCGGGTGTGACCGTGCTGCCGCTCGGCGCGCGCGCCCCCGGTTTTGCCTATCGGATGGTGTGGCATGAGCGCATGCATCGCGACGCGGCGCATCAGTGGTTGCGGAACATGGTGCTGGCGGCGGGGCGACGTTGAGTGAGGGTTCTGGCGCTGCTGCTGCTCTTTGAGGTCCATTCAGACCTTCGGGGACCTGGCCAACTTCAACCCGCACGTGCACGTGCTTGCCGCCGATGGGGCGTTCCTTCCCGATGGAACATTTGTCCCCCTGCCGCCGGTGCCCGAGGAGCGTCTCCTCGAGGGGTTTCGGCGCGCGGTGCTGGAGTTTCTCGTGCGCCAGGAGGAAAGACAGGCCCCCGTTTTGGCGGGTTTTCCGCGCACAACCAGGTCCGGGTCGCGGCGCGGAATGCCGATGGCAGAAAGACGCTCGCCGGCTACATGCTGTCCAACTGCGTGCATAGCTATTACGCGGTCTGCCGTGCACAATCAGCGTGGCAGGCGCGATGGCGCATAGGCCGGCTCCAACGCTCGCGTATCGTCGCGGTGGGCGGCATGATGCAGCTCTAGAAACAGGAAGCTTCGACAGGAGTCCGGCATGTCTGACTTGCCCAAGACCGTGCATATCAAGGAAGAAGGCCCGCGCGAAGGCTTCCAGATCGAGAAGGGCCCGATCCCGACCGCGCGCAAGATCGAGCTCATCGACGCATTGTCGAAGACCGGCGTGAAACACATGCAGATCGTCTCGTTCGTGAGCCCGAAGGCGGTGCCGGCGATGGTCGACGCGGAGGAGGTTGTCAAGGGCCTGACGCTGCAGCCGGGCGTCTCATACACGGGGCTGTGGTTCAACGATCAGGGGCTCGACCGCGCGATCGCCACCGGCCGGCTCGAGATCAAGGGGTCGATCTCGATGACGGCTTCGACAGAATTCCTCAGGAAGAACCTCAACCGCACGCCCGAACAGCATCTCGCGGTGACGCGCGGCATGATCGGCACCTACAAGGAGCGTGGCATCGACATCGAGCGCGCGACGGTCATGGCGGCTTTCGGCTGCAATTTCGAGGGCGACGTGCCGGTCTCGCGTGTCGTCGAATACGTCGACCGGCTGCTCGCGCTGGCCGCCGAGCAGGGCGTTCCTCTCGAGCGCATATCGCTCGCTGACACCATGGCCTGGGCGACGCCCTACGCGATCAAGCGCGTCGTCGGCGCGGTGCGCGAAAAGTATCCGGACCTCGAGCTGGAGCTTCACCTGCACGACACGCGCGGCATGGGCATCGCCAACGCGTATGCCGGCATGGAGATGGGCGTGGCGCGCTTCGATGCCTCGGTGGCGGGACTGGGCGGGTGTCCGTTCGCCGGCCACGCGGGCGCCGCGGGCAACGTGTGCACCGAAGACCTCGTGTTCCTGTGCGACGAGGTCGGTATCGAGACCGGCATCGATCTTGCAAAGCTCGCCGCATGCGGGCGTCTGGCCGAGGACGTGGTCGGCCATCCGCTGCCCGGCTCGGTCATGAAAGGCGGCACGCTGCGGGCGCTGCGCGAAGAAATCAGCGCAGCGGCCTTGGCTTGAGATGGACTTCGATTACGTCATCGCGATCCGCAGTCGTGCGTGAGGGGCGTGCAGGGCCTGCGTGTCGTAGACTGTTCGGCAATGCCCACGCTGATTGGCGGCAATACCAACGCGCCGGCGATGATGATCGGCGAGAAGGCCGCCGACATGATCCGCGCGGAAAACTAACCGGGACCATTCATGGACCGACTGCAAAACCAGGGACAGACCACGTTTTCGAGTGACGATAAACGTGGTCTGTCCCTGATTTTCGAGCAGCAGAAAAGGGCGTGCATGGCCGCGCCGGAAGTGCCGTGGGTGCAGCGTGAGGATCGCCTCAAGCGCTTGGCGCGGATCGTGGAGACGAACGCAGCGAAGATCGCTGAGGCGATCAGCTCGGATTTCGGCCACCGCTCGGCGCACGAGACCGATCTCCTCGAAGTATTCCCAAGCCTCTCTGGCATCGCCCATTGCCTCTCGCACGGCGAAAAATGGATGCGCGGCGAGCGCCGCGCGACCGGCAAGTGGTTCCTGCCCGGCAGCTCGCGCGTCACCCCGCAGCCGCTCGGCGTGGCCGGCATCATCGTGCCCTGGAACTACCCGCTCTACCTCGCGGTCGGTCCGCTGGCGGCAGCGCTGACCGCCGGCAACCGCGCGATGCTCAAGCTCTCGGAGATCACTCCAGCGTTCGGCGCGCTGTTCGAGGAGCTCTGCGGCAAGGCGTTCCCCGTGGAGGAGATCGCCGTGGTCAATGGCGATGCGTCCGTGGGGGTGGAGTTCTCGAAGCTGCCGTTCGATCACCTGCTGTTCACCGGCTCGACCTCGGTGGGCAAGCACGTGATGCGCGCCGCGGCCGACAACCTCACGCCGGTCACCCTGGAACTCGGCGGCAAGTCGCCGGCCATCGTCGCGCCGGGCTATTCGATCAAGCGTGCGGCGCGCAGGATCCTGCTTGGCAAATGCCTCAATGCGGGCCAGACCTGCATCGCGCCCGACTATGTGCTCGTGCCGCTGGGAAGCGAAGACGCCTTCATTGCGGCGGCCCGCGCCTGCGTGAGGAAGATGTATCCCGACATCCTGAGGACACCGGACTATTCGAGCATCGTCTCGGAGCGCCACTACCAGAGAATCACCGGCTATCTCGAGGACGCAACGGGCCAGGGTGCCGTCGCGCAGAGCCTCGCGGCCAACGGCGAACTGCCGAATGCGGCGTCGCGACGCATCCCGCCGATCGCGCTGACCCGCGTCAAGGACAGCATGCGGTTGATGCAGGACGAAATCTTCGGCCCCCTGCTGCCCATCGTCGGTTACGAAACCATCGATGACGCGATCGCCTATGTGAATGCGCGGCCCCGGCCGCTCGCGCTCTACCTTTTCGACGACGACAACGCGCGCATCGACAGCGTGCTCGCTCGAACCACGGCCGGTGGCGTAACGATCAACGACACGCTGCTGCACATCGCGCAGGAGTCGCTTCCCTTCGGCGGTGTGGGGCCGAGCGGCATGGGCGCCTACCACGGCTACGAGGGATTCCTTGCGTTCTCCAAGATGAAACCGGTGTTCCGCCAGTCGCGCTTCAACGGCGTCGCATTGTTCAACCCGCCCTACGGCCCGCGCACCGCGAAAATGATCGCGATGCTCAAGCGCTGGGCCTGACACCAGCGAGGACAGCAACCATGGGCGCACCCATTCCCGAGCCGGCAACGGCCACACGCACCTTCCTCGACCTGCCCGCCCCCAAGGGCCTGCCGCTGATCGGCAACGTGTTCCAGCTCGACTCGATGCAGTTCCATGTCACGCTCGAGAACTGGATCCGCGAGCTTGGGGCCATGTACCGCTTCAAGGGCGGCCCGCGCAACCTCATGGTGCTGTCCGACCCGGCGATCATCGGCACGCTGCTGCGCGACCGGCCGGATACTTTCAGGCGCACGTACCGCTCCGCGCGCGCCTTTCAGGAGCTCGGCACGACGGGCGTGTTCAACGCCGAGGGCGACGAATGGCGCCGCCAGCGCAAGCTCGTGATGAAAGCGCTGACGCCGGAGGTGATCCGCAATTTCTTCCCGACGCTGGTGCTGCTTACCGAGCGCCTGCTGAACCGCTGGCAGTCGGCGACGGCAGCCGGGCGCACCGTCAATGTTTTGCGCGACCTCAAGGCGTGGACGCTCGACGTGACGATCTGGCTCGCGATGGGCCAGGACTTCAACACGCTCGAAGAGGACACCAGCTCACTGCAGCGCGACATCGAGACGATCTTCCACCGGGTCGCGCGCAGGCTCACCACGCCGATCTCGTACTGGCGCTACTTCAAGCTGCCGGTGGACCGGGCGGCCGATGCCGCATCGGCCCGCATCGAGGCTGCGGTCACAGGCTTCGTCGCGCAGACGCGCGCGCGCATCGAGGCCAACCCGGCCCTGCGCACCAAGCCCTCCAACCTGCTCGAAGCTTTCGTCGCCGCGCGCGACGAGCCGGGCTCGGGCTTCACCGACGAGAACGTGATCGGCAACGCGGTGACGATGGTATTCGCGGGCGAAGACACCACCTCGAACACGATCGCGTGGCTGCTCAACTTCCTCGCGCGCGACCCGCGCGTGGCCGGGCTGGTCGCGGCGGAGGCCGACGCCGTGCTGGGAGAAGGCGCTGTGCTGCGCGAGATCGGCGCGGTCGACCGCTTCCCGTACCTGGACGCAGCGGTCGACGAAGCGATGCGCATCAAGCCGGTCGCGCCCTTCCTCGGCCTGGAAACGAATCGGGACGTCGTCATCGGCGACGTCTTCGTGCCGCAGCGCACGCCGGTGATCGTCATGACGCGCCTGGCCGGGCTGAACCCGGCCGATTTCCCCGAGCCCGAAGTGTTCCGGCCGGAGCGCTGGCTGGGCGAGAGACCCCCGGTGAACGACGATCCTTCGAGAAAGCTCTTCCCCTTCGGCGGCGGCCCGCGCTTCTGCCCGGGGCGCTATCTGGCGCTGGCCGAGATCAAGATGGCGATGTCGATGATCGCGAAGAATTTCAGGGTCGAGCTGGACGCGAACCCGGCGGAGGTGAAGGAGCTCTTCACGTTCACGATGACGCCGAGCTGCCTGCCGGTGCACCTTGTCTGGCGGGGGGCGGGTAATAAAGGTTGACATTTGTTTTTGTAGAGTCAATGGTGGTGCGGCGTTTTGGCGAAATGGATTGCCGGATAGGGAAAAGTCGCAAGTGGGATTTGGACCAGGGTAGTTGACAACAAATGCAGTCGACTAAATTTGGCAACTAAAAATGCCAGCTACGAATGACAAAGACGCCGGTGACGTTTTCACCGCGCACATAGACCCGAAATACGCGGCGCTCAATTTAAACGTCACAGTGCGGTTTGAGAATCTCGAACTCAAGCCCTATTCCATTACGCAAAAGGTTTCACCGGGTAGCATTGTCGTCGCAGGCGTCGCGTAACGTGCCCTCTAACTTTAGGTGGAACGGACGGGCGGAAGCGGCGGAGATTTTGACAATCATCTTGCGCGCCCGCCGTTCACCTAAACGTTATGCGTCACAATCAACCGTCTTGCACGCTGTGGCTGTAAACTGTACCGGTAGCAATTGGGGGTCGTTCTATGTCCACCTTAGTTGAGGAACTGTCGGCTCGCGCCAAGACCTTGTCAGCGGAGGATCGAGCGCGCCTCGTAGAGGAACTGTTGGACTCGCTGCAAGGAGAGTCCGATACCGAAGTTGAGAACGCTTGGGATCGCGAGATCGAGCGTCGGGTCGCAGAGATCGAGTCCGGCGCTGTCAAGCTCATATCGGCCGAAGAGGTTCACGCGGAAGCCCGTCGTCTGATCCGGCGGTGAGAACGGTCCGGTATCCCCCGGAGGCTCGCGCCGAGTTCCTACACGAGGTCGAGTACTACGTTGCCCTCAGCGCTCGGTTGGCAGAGCACTACGACCAAGCGGTTCACACCGCAGAGACACATGCGGCCAAGACGCCCGAGACTTGGCCGAAGTACAAGCACAAGACGCGCCGGGTTGTGGATCGGCAATTCAAGTTCTCACTGGTATACCTGCACGATGAGAACGAGGTCTATGTCGTCGCCGTGGCGCCAACGAAGCGGAAGCCCGGCTACTGGAGGGCGAGGCTCAGTGGCGCATAACGACCGCATCAACAGCGACCTTCACCAGCGCCGCTTCGCGCCGCCGGCTCAGGCGCGTTGTGCGGAAAGTTGGGCGACGAGAAACGGCCGGCGTACAGTTTGAAAAGGAAGCAAGATCGAAGGCTCGAATGAGCGAGCACGAACAGATTGAAAACCGCATCAAGATTCTCTCGCCCGAAGAGCTGGCGAGGCTCCGGGCATGGTTTGAGGAATTCGACGCGCTGGCGTGGGACCGTCAGATTGAATCCGCGTCGGCGCGCGGCTCAACAGGGACTATAAGGACGTTGGGCGCAAAAAAAGCTATGGACTGGGGATGGGCATGGCGCTAATAAAATGTGATGAGTGCGGACGCGAGTTGTCAAGTAAGGCGACAACGTGTCCGCGCAGTGTGGGAATCCAATCGCCGCGGCGAACGAGGTCATCGCGACCGGCACTCCGTTGATCACCACACAATCGACCGCAAAAACGTTCAAGGCGCATATGCTTTGGGCGATGGCTCTCTGTTGCGTCGGTGTTGTCATGTTGGTGTCCGATGACGGGTCTGCGAAAATCCGGGGTGCCTTGCTCTTTCTGCTTGGTTTGGTGTGGTTCTTCGTCACCCGAGGGCGCGCATGGTGGCATCACGGCTAGCGGAAGTCTTTGCGCCTAACCCGGCAGCCCACCGGACGCGCGTGAGCGGCGGTGTTTTGCGAGGTTCATTGGCCGCGCGCCGTTGGCTTCCACGTTA
>CAZZDV010000204.1:0-7208 GCA_964652785.1 uncultured Bordetella sp. | reverse complement strand
CTTGTAATGCGCAACCGACTTGTCCTGCGCCTTGGCAAGCTGCTCGGATTCCTTGGCGGCCGAAGCCTTGTCCTTGGTGGCCTTCTCGGCCTTTTGCTCTTCGGTCATCGGCGGCGGGGCCGGCAGCTTTGCGAACGCGGATCCGGCAATGGCCCCGGCAGCGAGGCAGGCGATCAGTCTTTTCATCATGGTCTGCGGTCTCCTCAGGGAGCCGGATGCGGCTGGACGGTGGCGGGTGCGCGATCTTCGCCGGTCCTCACCTTGCCCGACTTGATGTCGTTGTACCAGAGCTCGTGGTGCTCTTTCGCCCAGGTCTCGTCGACGTGGCCGTGACGCATGCCGTCGTACGCGCCCTGCATGCCTACGGTGCCGAGGTAGATGTGCGCGAACGACATGGCGATGAAGATCACGCCCGCGACCGCGTGGACGATATGCGCCTGCTGCATGGTTGCGCGCACCTGGTCGAAATTGGGGAAGAGCAGGATCAGGCCCGAGATGCTCATGATCGTGCCGAGAACCACGACTCCGGCCCAGAACCAGCCTTTCTCACCAGCGTTGAAGCGGCCCGAGGGCACGTGCTTGCCCGAGAGCAGCCCGCCGAAGGAGGCGAGCCACTTGAAGTCGACGGCCGCCGGGAAGTTGTGGCGCACGTAGATCAGCGCGAACAAGACGATGCTCAGGATGAAGAGCGGCCCCACGAAGTTGTGCAGGTTCTTCATCAGCAGCGAGAGCCACGCGAAGAGCGTGTAACCGATCACCGGCAGCAGGATGTGCTTGCCGAAGAGCAGCACCAGGCCGGAGATGCCGAGGATCGAGAAGCTGATCGCCATCGTCCAGTGCGCCCAGCGCTCGATCATGTTGAAGCGCAGGATCATGCGGCCCGTCGTCGGCTCGTGCAGCTTGATCGGGCCCTTCCACAGGTAGAACGCACCGAGCACGATGAGCGCAATCACCACCAGCCAGCCGCCGTAGACCGTGATCGGGCCGTTGCGGTACTTGCGCCAGGCTTCGCCGGCGGTCGACATCGTGTCCTGGCCGAAGAACTTGGCCTGCGGCTGGATGAGGATGCCGGTTTCGGGCCCCTTGATGCTCGTGTAGTTGGCTTCGCCGGACCGCACTTCGCGCCATACCGGCGCATTGTTGCCGGGCTGCACGGCTTGCCTCGTTGCCTGCGTGTCATCCGGCGACGGCGCTGGCGTTGCGACTGCGGGGGCGGCGGTTGCCGCGGCCGACGCTGCGACTGCGGGCGCGGCGGGTACCGCTGCGGGTACGGGATTTGCGGGCTGGGCCATTGTGCCGGCCGACACGGCCGCGCACAGCACTGCGGCCAGGCTGGCGAGCCAGGAACGCGTCTTCATCTTCGGTCTCCTCGGGGCTGCGGCAGTTGCGGACCTACTGCCCGATCCGCTTGTATTCGTTCTGGCCGTCGGTGCGCGTCTTGATCTGAGCTTCCCAGCTCGTGCGGTCGCCCTTGGTCCACTTGGCGTCGTAAGCGCCGGCCGCCAGCGGCGAATTCTCCCAGGACTTGCCGTCCGGCTTGCCCTGGTACTTGCCTTGCTTCTGGCCGGTGCTGGCCTGCTCGACTTCCATGCAGGCCGAAGATCCGAACGCGAATGCGACCGCGATCAGGATGGCGCGCGACCTCATGACTTGCCCGCCGGTGCGGCGGCGCCAGACTTGCCCTGGCCGTACGCCGTGCCCCAGCCCCAGACCTCCGAGCCCTTGCCTCGCGTAGTGACGCGCTGGCGGTAGATGTCGGCAATCACGTCGCCGTCGCCGCCGAGCAGCGCCTTGGTCGAGCACATCTCCGCGCAGGCCGGGAGCTTGCCCTCGGCAAGCCTGTTTCGGCCGTACTTCTTGAATTCCGCTTCCGAGCGGTCGATCTCCGGGCCGCCGGCGCAGAACGTGCACTTGTCCATTTTGCCGCGCAGGCCGAAGGCGCCCGCCTGCGGGAACTGCGGCGCGCCGAACGGGCAGGCGTAGAAGCAGTAGCCGCAGCCGATGCACAGGTCCTTGTCGTGCAGGACCACGCCGTCATCGGTGCGATAGAAGCAGTCGACCGGGCAAACGGCGGCGCAGGGCGCGTCCGAGCAATGCATGCAGGCCACCGAGATCGATTTCTCGGCCCCGATCACGCCGTCGTTGATGGTGACCACGCGGCGCCGGTTCACGCCCCAGGGGACTTCGTGCTCCTGCTTGCACGCGGTGACACAGCCGTTGCACTCGATGCAGCGCTCGGCGTCGCAGAGGAATTTCATTCTCGCCATCTCAACCTCCTCAATTATTCTCTTCGTGCTTTGGGGGGTACGGGGGGAGCGCGAGCAACCCCCTGTTCCCTTCCTATGCCTTGGCCACTTGGCAAAGCGTGGTCTTGGTTTCCTGCATCATCGTGACCGAGTCGTATCCGTACGTCGTCGCGGTATTCACCGCCTCGCCGCGCACGATCGGCGCCGCGCCCTCCGGGTAGTACGCCAGCATGTCCTGGCCCTGCCACCAGCCCGAGAAGTGGAACGGGATGAAGCAGGTGTCGGGACCCACCCTTTCGGTGACCTGCGCCTTGACCTTGAGCTTGGCGCCCGACGGGGAGGTCACCCACACGTATTCGCCGTTGCGCACGCCGCGGTCTGCCGCTGCCTTCGGGTTGATCTCCACGAAGTTGTCCTGCTGCAGCTCGGCCAGCCACGGGTTGGAGCGCGTCTCCTCGCCGCCGCCCTCGTACTCCACCAGCCGGCCGCTGGTGAGAATCAGCGGGAACTGCTTGCCGACGTCCTTGTTCTTCTGCTGCACCGACTTGAACAGGGTCGGCAGCCGCCAGAAAGCCTTCTTGTCGTCGTGGGTCGGGTACTTGTCGACCAAGTCCGCCCGCGGGCTGTACAGCGGCTCGCGGTGCAGGGGCACGCCGTCGGGGAAGTTCCACACCACCGCGCGCGCCTTTGCATTGCCCCAGGGATGGCAGCCATGCTTCATCGCGACGCGCTGGATGCCGCCGGAGAGGTCGGTCTTCCAGTTCTTGCCCTCGGCCTCGGCCCTCTCGGCCTCGGTGAGGTCCTCCCACCAGCCGAGCTTCTTCAAGAGCACATGGTCGAACTCGGGGAAGCCCGTGGTGATCTCGGCGCCCTTCGAGTGCGAACCGTCCTCGGCCAGCAGGTTGACGCCGTCTTTTTCCACGCCGAAGTTCGCGCGGAAGTTGCCGCCGCCTTCCATCATGGTCTTGGAAGTGTCGTAGAGGTTGGGCGACCCCGGGTGCTTGAGCGCTGCATTGCCATAGCACGGCCACGGCAGGCCGAAGTAATCGCCGGTCAGGTCGTAGCCGGTTTCCTTGTCGACGCCGCCCTTGGCGCGCAGCGTTTTCACGTCGAACACATGCATGTTGCGCATGTGGGCCTTGAGGCGCTCGGGCGACTGGCCGGTGTAGCCGATGGTCCACGCGCCCTTGTTGATCTCGCGCAGCGTGTCTTCCATCTCGGGCTCGTCCATGCCGCCCTTGCCCTTCACCAGCTTGATGTTCTGCTTGCCGTCCCTCTTGCCGAGGAGCTGATCGGCGAAGCCGAGCTTCTGCGCAAGCTGCAGCAGGATCATCTGGTCGGTGCGCGACTCGAACAGGGGGTCGATGACCTTCTCGCGCCACTGGATGGAGCGGTTCGACGCGGTGCAGCTTCCAGAAGTCTCGAGCTGGGTGGCGGCCGGCAGCAGGTAGACGCCCTCCTTCTTCACCATCGCGGCCATCGCCGCCGTGGCCGAAGGATAGGGGTCGATGACCACGGTGAGGTCGAGCTTCTTGAACGCCTCGACCATCTCGAGGCCGCGCGACTGGCTGTTCGGCGCGTGGCCCCAGAAGATCATCGCGCGCAGATTGCTGTCCTGGTCGATGAGCTCGTTCTTTTCGAGCACGCCGTCGATCCAGCGCGACACCGTCATGCCGGACTTGCCCATCATGCCCGGCGCGTATTGTTTCTTGAGCCACTCGAGGTCCACGTTCCAGACCCGCGCCCAGTGCGCGAATGCGCCGGGAGCGAGGCCGTAGTAACCGGGCAGCGAATCCGGATTCGGGCCCACGTCGGTCGCGCCCTGCACGTTGTCATGGCCGCGGAAGATGTTCGCGCCGCCGCCTGAGACGCCGATATTGCCCAGCGCCAGCTGCAGGATGCACGAGGCGCGCACCATCGCGTTGCCGATCGTGTGCTGGGTCTGGCCCATGCACCAGACAATCGTCGAGGGACGGTTCTTCGCGAACGTCTCGGCGACCTTCTTCAACTGGTCCTGCGGGACGCCGGCGACTTTCTCGACTTCCTCAGGCGTCCACTTCTTGACCTCTTCGCGGATCTTGTCCATGCCGTAGACGCGGTCGTTGATGTACTTCTTGTCTTCCCAGCCGTTCGTGAAAATGATGTTGAGCAGGCCGAAGAGGAACGGGATGTCGGTGCCGGAGCGCAGGCGCACGTACTCATCGGCCTTGGCCGCCGTGCGCGTGTAGCGCGGGTCGACCACGATCATCTTCGCGCCGTTTTCCTTGGCGTGCAGCATGTGCAGGACCGACACCGGGTGCGCTTCGGCCGCGTTCGAGCCGATGTACAGGGCGCACTTGGTGTTCTGCATGTCGTTGTACGAGTTGGTCATCGCACCGTAGCCCCAGGTGTTGGCTACGCCGGCAACCGTCGTCGAGTGGCAGATACGGGCCTGGTGGTCGGTGTTGTTCGAGCCCCACAGGCGCGCCCACTTGCACAGCAGGTAGGCCTGCTCGTTGTTGTGCTTGCTCGATCCCACCAGGAACATCGCGTCCGGGCCCGACTCTTTCCTGATCTGCAGGAGTTTCTTGGAGATCTCGTCGTACGCAACGTCCCAGGAGATGCGCTTGTACTTGCCGTTCTCGAGCTTCATCGGGTACTTGAGGCGATGCGAGTCGTGCGTGATGCCGTGCTCGCGGATCGCGGCGCCCTTGGCGCAGTGCGCACCGAGGTTGATCGGCGAATCGAACACCGGCTCGTGGCGCACCCAGACGCCGTTCTCGACGACCGCGTCGATGGCGCAGCCCACCGAGCAGTGCGTACAGACGGTGCGCTTGACTTCGACCTTGCCGGCCGGGGCGTCTGCCGCCTCGACCTTGCCGATCATGTTGAACGGCAGTTGCGCGGCGACCGCGCCGACGCCGACCGAAACGCCGGAGCGCTTCAGGAAGGTGCGGCGATCGATCGTCTTGCCGAGGGCATTCGAGAGGCTGCGCGAAAGGCGCGAAGACGACGAGGACGACGAGGACGACGAGGACGCTAATGCAGCAGCAGCAGCGCCCCCGGTGGTTTTTCTGGTGAGCAGCATGGCGTGACCCCTCAGACTTTGGTTGTGCGGTAGTAGTTGTTGATGTGCTCGGAGGCGGTGTAGCCCTTCGTCGCACGCTTGCCGGAGCCCGTCGTGCCGGGCTGCGGAAGTGATTGGGTTTTCGCCGCGACTGCGGCAATCGTTGCGGCGCCGCCGGCGCCGACGGCCAACAGGAATTTACGTCGTCCTGTGCCGGATTTGGTCTGTGCCATGTCTCGTCTCCTTTGTCGATGCACCACTTGGAGGATCTACTTATGTACTAGGTTACCTACGCGCAGGATTCTAGTGCATATTTTTTTCGATATGAGTGCGCGCCCGAAAATTTGGGGTGGAATAAATGCGATGGTGCGACGCACAAGCAACGTTGGTTCCCATCTGCTTTCGGCATCGTCGAAGCGCCGCGTCACCCGTACGCCTGCCTGAGGGCTACTCCATCTCGAACGCTTTGCGCTCGAGCTCGAAGAATGCTGCGGTGAAGCGGGCCACCCGCTTGTAGAAATTCGCCGTGTCCGCGGCTTCGATCGCCGCGCAAAGGGGGATCGCGCCGGGCAGCATGAAGCGCTCGAAAAACTCGCGCTGCTCGGCGATCTCCGCACGCTCGACCGCGATCAGGTGGCGCATGACCTCGCAGAGCGCGGCCAGGTGGTCTTCGGGCTCGTTGATCGAAGCCTGCCGGCCGAGCGAACGCTCGGCGAGGTACGCCCTGAGTTCGACCAGCAGCGCGTCCACGCCGGATTTTTCGGCGTGTGCCGCGATGTACGGCGGCACGACCGCCTTGCCGACCCCGACCAGCAGCTCGTCGTACTCTTGTTGCACCGCATCCTCGTCCGAGGCCGCGCATGCGGCCTGCAGCGCACCCCAGGCCTGCGCCAGCGGGACCGAGTCGTCCTCGCCATGGATCTCGTCTGCCTCGGCCACCGCGGCCAGCAGCCCGGCCGAAGGCGGGGCATAGAACAGCGTGGCGATCAGCGCGTAGAAATCGGCGCGCGCGTTGTCCTCCGGGCTCTCGGGCGGCAGGAAGCGGATCGGTGAAGCGCTCATCTCGCCCTCAGAGTTTGGGGATGCGCATTGATACGTCATGGATCGACGGCTCGTCGGTCGAGGCCATCATGTCGACCACCCGGCAATCGGCGCACATCTGCAGGCGCCGGAGCGCATTGCCACCGCCGCCCCCGCTGCCCCCGACGGCGAACATCGAGTGGCCGGTGAGCTTCGCCATCATGTTGTCGATCATCTGGCGCGTGCCGAAAGGCTTGGCGCACCGCACGCAGTTGAAGGGCTCGGCCTCGTTCAGCGTCACCGATTCCCTGGCCTGCGCGGTCAGCAGGAGGCGCGGCACGAGCGTGATCGCGTCCTCGGGACAGGTATTGGCGCAAAGGCCGCACTGCACGCAGTTGCGCTCGATGAAGCGCAGCATCGGCGCCTCCGGCGAATCGAGCAGCGCCGCTTCGGGGCAGGCCCCGATGCAGGCCTTGCACAGCGTGCAGGTTGCACGGTTGACCTCGATGCGGCCGAAGGGAGCCCCGGCCGCCAGCGGGATTTCTTCCTTCGGCGACGGAGCGTTTTTCGCAAGGTGGTCGATCGCGAAATCGAGCGTCGTGCGCTTTTCGGCCGACAGGTTGAAAGTGCCGGGACGCTCGGGTGCCAAGGCCGGCGCAAGCGCCCAGAGTTCGGTCTCGAGCGCGGGCGCGTTGTCCGCGACGATGAGCTCGAGGTGGCGGCCGGCGTATCCCAGGCTCGAAAGGATGGTCTGCGCGATCGCCATTTGCGCGCGGATCGCTTCGACGTAACCCTCGGGCTCGTTCCCAGCGGAGACGACCACCACCTGGCTTGCGCCATAGGCGATCGCGCCCAGCCAGACGTCCATGCCGATCGAAGCGATGTGGAACACCGCG
>CAZZDV010000203.1:4405-7233 GCA_964652785.1 uncultured Bordetella sp. | reverse complement strand
GAGATAATCGAGGTCACCGCCACACCCGCCGCAAGACGCGGTCGCGGCACTTCTTCCCGACCCCTCCCGCCCCTCAAGCCAGTGAACGCCCCGGATTCCTCCCCGAAAACGCTGCTGCTCGTAGACGGCTCCTCTTACCTGTACCGCGCCTACCACGCGATGCCGGAACTCAGGAACGCCGCGGGCGAGCACACGGGCGCGATCTACGGCGTGGTCAACATGCTAAGGCGGCTGGCAACCGACTATCCCACCGAGTGGCGGGCCTGCGTGTTCGACACCAAGGCGAAGACGTTCAGGGACGAGGCCTATGCCGAATACAAGGCCAACCGCTCACCGATGCCCGACGACCTCGCCGCCCAGGTTGAGCCGATCCGGGAAATCGTCGCCGCGCTGGGCTGGCCGGTCATCGCCGTGGATGGGGTGGAGGCCGACGATGTAATTGCGACGCTGGCTGGCGAGGCGAAGACAGCCGGCATGAACTGCGTGATTTCTACCGGCGACAAGGACCTCGCGCAGCTCGTCAACGAGAGCGTCACGCTGGTCAACACCATGACCAACGAGAAGCTCGATATCGAAGGCGTGAAGAAGAAGTTCGGCGTGCCCCCGGAGCTCATCGTCGATTATTACTCTCTGGTCGGCGATGCCATCGACAACGTGCCGGGCGTCGACAAGGTCGGCCCTAAGCCGGCGGTGAAGCTGATCGCGCAATACGGCTCGCTCGATGCGCTTGTCGCGGACGCTCCGAACATCGGCGGCGCGGTCGGCGAGAACCTCCGCAAGGCGCTCGACTGGCTGCCCAAGGCGCGTTTCCTTCTCACGATGAAGCGCGATTGCGAGCTGCCGGTGAAGCTCGAGGACCTGCATTCCGGCGGCTACGACACCGCCAAGCTGCGCGAAATGTTCTCGCGCTACGGTTTGAAGAGCTGGCTGCGCGAGATCGACGGCACCGCGCCGGTCCCGAACGAAGCGTTGCGGACGCGCGAACCGCGCGCAGGCGCGCCCTCACGCGGCACTGCTTCGGGGTCTGTGCTACCCATGGCGCCGGTCACCTGCGAGAACGCGCCAAAGCGCAAGTGCGCGATGATCATCGACGACGCCGGCCTGCGCGATCTCATGGGGCGCCTCGAGGCGGCCTCGCTGATCGGCTTCGACACCGAAACCGACGGCCTTGAGCCGATGACCGCCAATCTCGTCGGGCTCTCGTTCGCTTTCGACGACGTCGCGTTCTATGTCCCTGTCGCGCATCGCTACGCTGGCGCGCCGGATCAGATGGGAGTGGAAAAATCGCTCTCGATCCTGCGTCCCTGGCTCGAAAGCGTCAAGCCGGCCAAGGTCGGGCAGAACCTCAAGTTCGACGCGCACATCCTCGCAAACCACGGCGTGACGCTTCGCGGCATCGCGCACGACACGTTGCTCGAATCCTATGTCCTCGAAGTCCACGAGCGCCATGACCTGGAAACCCTCGCGCGGCGTCATCGCGGCTGGGACACCATCAGCTACGACGCGGTCACCGGCAAGGGCGCGTCACGCATCTCCTTCGCGGAAGTCGACGTGGACAGGGCCACGGCGTATTCGGCCGAGGATGCCGACTGCACACTCTCGGTCCACGAAGTGATGTACCCGCGCATCGCTGCGGACGAGAAGCTCAAGCGCATTTACGAGACGATCGAGATGCCGGTCCTGGGCGTACTGCTCAAGATGGAACGCAATGGCGTGCTGCTGGATGCGGGCAAGCTCGAAGCCCAGAGCCACGAGCTCGGCAAGGAGATGCTCGAGCTCGAAAGGAAAGCGCACGAGGCGGCCGGCCAGCCTTTCAACCTCAACTCGCCCAAGCAGATCCAGGAGATCCTGTTCGAGAAGCAGGGTCTGCCGATCCGCAAGAAAACGCCCGGCGGCCAGCCCTCCACCGACGAGGACGTGCTGCAGGAGCTGGCGGCCGATTTCCCGTTGCCCAAGCTGCTGCTCGACTACCGTGGCATCGCCAAGCTCAAGTCGACCTACACCGACAAGCTGCCGCGCATGATCGATGCAAAGACCGGGCGGGTACACACCACCTATTCGCAGGCCGTTGCTGTCACTGGCCGGCTTTCGTCGAACGACCCGAACCTGCAGAACATCCCGATCCGCACGCCGCAGGGTCGCCGCATCCGCGAGGCTTTCATCGCGCCGCCCGGCTGGAAGATCATGAGCGCGGACTACTCGCAGATCGAGCTGCGAATCATGGCGCACCTCTCGGGCGACTCGGGGTTGCGCAACGCATTCGAGCATGGACACGACGTTCACCGCTCGACGGCCGCCGAAGTCTTCGGCCGCAAGCTCGAGGAAGTCACGGCGGACGAGCGGCGCGCCGCCAAGGCGATCAACTTCGGCCTGATCTACGGCATGTCGGCGTTCGGGCTCGCGCAGAACCTCGGCATCGAGCGGGCAACGGCCCAGGCGTACATCGACAGCTACTTCGCACGTTATCCGGGCGTCGCGCGCTACATGCAGGAAACGCGCGAGGTGGCGCGCAATCGCGGCTACGTCGAAACGGTGTTCGGCCGCAGGCTCTGGCTGCCTGAGATCCGCAGCGGCGGACCGCAGCGCCGCCAGGCGGCCGAGCGCGCCGCAATCAATGCGCCCATGCAAGGCACGGCCGCCGACCTCATCAAGCTCGCGATGATCCGGGTGCAGGACTGGATCGAGGCCGAAAAACGCGCCACGCTGCTCATCATGCAAGTGCATGACGAGCTGGTATTGCAGGTGCCGGAAGCCGAGCTCGAGTCGGTCGGGAGCGCGCTGCCCGGGCTCATGCAGAACGTCGCGAAGCTCGACGTGCAGCTGATCGT
>CAZZDV010000203.1:0-4305 GCA_964652785.1 uncultured Bordetella sp. | reverse complement strand
CACATTTGGTTGCGCGGGACAAGGCGGGGAGCGGCTCTCCCGCCAGTTTATGTATCGGTACCGGTACATTCTAGACTGCGGCGGCGACCCCGGCTTCGTGCGCCTGCTGCTCCGCGTGGTACGAGGAGCGCACCATCGCGCCGATCGCGGCGTGCCTGAAGCCCATCGCGTTGGCCTCGCGCTCGAACATCGCGAACCCGTCCGGGTGCACATAGCGCTCCACCGGCAGGTGATGCGGGCTGGGCTGCAGGTACTGGCCGATCGTCACCATGTCGACGCCGTGCGCGCGCAGGTCGCGCATGACGGCCAGGATCTCCTCGTCCGTTTCGCCGAGCCCCACCATCAGCCCCGACTTTGCCGGCACTTCGGGGTAGCGGCGCTTGAACTCCTGCAGCAGGGTGAGCGAATGCTTGTAATCGCCCCCCGGCCGCGCCTGGCGGTAGAGCCGCGGCACGGTTTCCAGGTTGTGATTCATCACGTCCGGTGGCGCGTTGACGAGGATCCCGAGCGCCCGCTCTAGCCGCCCGCGGAAATCCGGCACCAGCACCTCGATCGTCGTTGCCGGTGACTGCGCGCGCACGGCGCGGATGCAATCCACAAAGTGCTGCGCGCCGCCGTCCTTCAGGTCGTCGCGATCCACGCTCGTAATCACAACATAGCGCAGCTTGAGCCTCGCGATCGTCTCGGCCAGGTGCCTCGGTTCCTCGGCATCCGGCGCGAGCGGCCGGCCGTGGCCGACGTCGCAGAACGGGCAGCGGCGCGTGCAGATGTCGCCGAGGATCATGAAAGTGGCCGTCCCCTTGCCGAAGCATTCACCGATGTTCGGGCACGAAGCTTCCTCGCAGACCGTATGCAGCTTCTGCTCGCGCAGGATGAGCTTGATCTCATTGAAGCGCGTGTTGTCGCTCGCGGCCTTGACACGGATCCAGTCGGGCTTGTTCAAGACTTCCTTCGGGACGATCTTGATTGCGTACTGCTTGAATACGCGGGCTGTCTTAGCCTGCCCCTTCTCCTTGACACCCGCTTCACGCATGGCGGCTCCCCATCAGCCCGAGCAGCCGGCGCGCAAGCCCGGTACCCAGCTCGTCGATACCCGCCGTGATCCCAAGATCGCGCGTTTGCGTGACCGCAAGCCCGGGATGGCCGCAGGGATCGATCTGCGCGAACGGCGCGAGATCCATGTCGACGTTCAACGCGAGGCCATGAAAAGTGCGGCCTTTGCTGATGCGCACTCCAAGCGCCGCGACTTTGGCGCCCTCCACATACACGCCGGGCGCGCCGTCATTCCTGTGGGCTGTCACGGCGTGCGCAGCCAGAAGTTCGATGACGCTTTGCTCGAGCAGCCGCACAAACTCGCGTACCTTGAGCCCGCGGCGCGAAAGGTCGAAAAGCGTGTACACCACGAGCTGGCCCGGGCCGTGATAGGTGACCTCGCCACCGCGCTCGACCCGCAGCACCGGGATCGGACCCGCCATCCGCGGGCCGTGCGAAGGATTCGCGGCCTGCCCGAGCGTGTAGACGGGTGGATGCTGGAGCAGCCAGAGCTCATCCGGGGTCGCTTCGTCGCGGCGGGCTGTAAAGCGGCGCATCGCTTCGAGGGCTTCTGCATAGTCGACGCGTCCGAGCTTGCGGACCCGCGGCGGGAAAAGCACGCGCACCTGCTCGGGTGCGGCGACGATCACAGGACCATCACCACGGCTGGGTGGGTGCACAGGTCGCGGTACAAGGCGTCGAGCTGCTCGCGGGACTGTGCCTGGATGGTGACCGTGAGGCCGAGATACCCGCCCTTGCTGCTCGGGCGCATTTCCATGGTCTTGGGATCGAAGTCCGGGCAGTGGCGCAGCACGATCTCCATGACGCCCTGCGCGAAGTCGCCTTCGCGGCGCCCCATGACCTTGATCGGGAATTCGGTGGGGAACGCGAGCAGCGACTCGCGCTTGATGAATTCGGTTTCGCCTTCCACGGCGGTCAGGCTGCCCTCATGTGCTGCCGGGCGCGCATGACTTCGTTCTTGAAGTCCTGGTAGTGCTGCCACGCCTTGCGGAAAACAGGTCCGGGCTTTCCGGTCCCGATGGGCTTGCCGTCCAGTTCGACGATCGCGACGATCTCCTTGGAGGACGAAGTCACCCACAGCTCGTCGGCCCCGCGCATCTGGGCTTCGGTGATCTCGCGCACTTCCATCTGCATCTGCGCGCGCTTGACGATGTCGAACACCACGTCGAGCGTGATCCCGGGAAGGATGTGATGATCCTTGGGCGGCGTGGCGATGACGCCGTTCTTGACGATGTAAGCATTGGACGCCGACGCCTCGGTGAGCTTGCCATCGCGCAGGAGCAGCGTTTCGATCGCGTCCTCCTCGAACGAAAGCTGGCGCAGCATGCAGTTGCCGATCAGCGAAATCGTCTTGAGGTCGCAGCGGTGCCAGCGGAAATCCTCGGAGGTGACGGCCTTGGCCCCGTTCTCGATGACTTCCCTGGACGGGTTCACCAACGGGTTGGACATCATGAACACCGTGGGTGCCACGCCTTTCGGGAAAGAGTGGTCGCGCTTGGCCACGCCGCGGGTGATCTGCCAGTACACGCCCTGGTCGTCGAACGGCTGCTTGTCGATCAGCTGCTCGATCAGGCTCGTCCATTCGGCGCGCGAGTAGGGGTTGGGAATCTTCACCTCGGACAGGCTGCGCTCCATGCGCGCGAGGTGGCCTTCGATCCGGAACGGCGCCCGAGAGTACACGGGCACGAGCTCGTAGATGCCGTCCCCAAAGATGAAACCCCGGTCGAGCACCGGCACTTTCGCTTCTTCCATCGGCATGAACTTGCCGTTCAGGAATACGGTCATGGCAACCTCGTCGATGTAATTGCTACTACTTGATCCACAGCCTGAGTGTATCCCAGGCGCGCCCGAAAACCCCCGCCACGCCCACCGACTCGAGCGCCACGACGGGGTACTCGCCGACGGGCTTGCCCTCGAGGGTCACGCGCATCATGCCGATCTTCTGCCCCTGCGTGACCGGCGCTTGGAGCGGCTGCTGCGCCAGGAGGTCGGCCTTGAGCTTGTCGGCCTGGCCCTTGGGCACAGTCACGTACAGGTCGCTCGTGAATCCTGCCTTGACCTCGGAGGCCGTGCCTTTCCACACCTGGATCGACTTGACCGCCTGGGTCTTGTCGTACAGCTTGACCGCGTCGAAGAACTGGAATCCCCAGTTGAGCAGCTTCTGCGACTCCTGGGCACGCGCACTTTCGGAAGTCGATCCCAGCAGCACCGACATGAGGCGGCGCGGCCCGCGCTTGGAGGAAGACACGAGGCAATACCCCGCCGCCTCGGTGTAGCCGGTCTTCATGCCGTCGACTGTCGGGTCCAGCCACAGCAGCCGGTTGCGGTTCATCTGCGTGATGTTGTTGTAGCGGTATTCCTTGATCGAGTAGTAGGTCGAATACTCGGCGGGGAAATCGCGGATCAGCGCGGCGGCGAGGAGATAGATGTCGCGCGCCGAACTGTAGTGCTGCGGGTTCGGCAGGCCGTTGGAATTGACGAAGTTCGAGTTCTTCATGCCCAGGCGCTGCGCTTCGCGGTTCATCATCTGGGCGAAGACGTCTTCCGAGCCGCCGATCGACTCTGCCAGCGCGATGCACGCGTCGTTGCCAGACTGCACGATCATGCCGCGGATCAGCTCATCGACGCTCACCGGCCGGTTGAGCTCGATGAACATGCGCGAGCCGCTCGCCTTCCACGCTTTCTCCGAGACTGGAACGGTCTTGTCCAGCGTGAGCTTTTTTTCCTTGAGCGCCTGGAAGACGAGATAGGCGGTCATGATCTTGGTGAGCGAGGCCGGCTCGAAACGCTCGTCCGGGCGGTCGCTTGCGAGGATCTGGCCGCTTGAAACGTCGGCGAGCATGTAGGCTTTGCCGATGACGGGCGGGGGCGTCTGCGCCAGCGCGAGCGGGAAAAAGAGGGTCAAAAGCGCTGAGGCAACGGCGCGCAGCATGGGCATCCCCGGGAATGAAAAAAGCGCGAGCTAGGAAGACGGCAAAAGCCCGTCGGATTATCTGACCAGCAGGACCGGCTGCAGGTTCAACTCGGCGCGGATGCGATCGGCCATCTGGCGAGCCTCGTCCTGCGTGCGGTACGGCCCAAGCTGCAACCGGAACAGCCCGCCCTGCGCGTTGACCTGCATCGAATCGTTTAGCCAAGCGAGGTTCTTATACACCCGGGCGCGAAACGATTCCGCGTTGTCGCGCATCGAAAAGGCGCCCAATTGCAGGTAGATGCCGCTCGCGTCCGCGGAAACCGGCAGCGGGGGGGAGA
>CAZZDV010000202.1:3889-7284 GCA_964652785.1 uncultured Bordetella sp. | reverse complement strand
TCCGCAGTGCCCGCGAACACGATTTTGCCCGAAGAGAGCACGTACGCGCGGTCGGCGAGCGAAAGCGCAAGGCGCGCCATCTGGTCGACGAGCACGATGGTGCGGCCTTCGGCGCGCAGCTGGGCCAGGGCGCCGAACAGCTCCTTCACGATCGCCGGCGCGAGACCGAGCGAAGGCTCGTCCAGCAGCAGCACGCGCGGATTCGCGGCAAGCCCGCGCGCAAGCGCGAGCATCTGCTGCTCGCCGCCGGACAACAGGCCCGCGCGCCGCGTGCGCAAGCCCGCGAGCCGCGGAAAGAGGCCGAACAGTTCATCGACGCGCGCGTCTGTCAACGGCTGCTTTGCGTAGGCGCCGAGGCGCAGGTTGTCCTCGACGCTGAGCTCGGGGAACACCTGCCGTCCCTCGGGGACCAGTGTGAGCCCGGAGCGCGCGATGGCGTGCGCCTGCGCATGCGTGATTTCGCTTCCGGCAAACTTCACGCTGCCTTCGATCGGCCGGTGCAGCCCGACGATCGCGCGCATGAGCGTGGATTTGCCCGCGCCGTTTGCGCCGAGCAGCGCGACGAGTTCGCCTTCGCGCACCGCAAGCGAAACGCTTTCGAGCACCGGCGCGGCGCCATAGCCCGCGGTCAGTTGGTGGACGAGAAGTGCCTCCGGCGCGCGCGTTGCGCCCGCAGCGCGGGCGGGCGGGCGAGCGCCCTCGCCCGGCACCGCTTCATCATCGCCAAGGTAAGCGCGGCGAACGGCCGGATCCTGCCGCACTTCGGCGGGCGAGCCCTCGGCGATCATGCGGCCGGCGTCGATCACGTAGATGCGATCGGAAATCCCCATCACGAGTGGCATGTCGTGCTCGATGATGAGGACGGCAAGGCCCAGGCCCGCGATCCGGCGCAGCACTTCGCCGAGCCGCTCGGTATCCTCGGTCGAAAGCCCGGCCGCCGGTTCGTCCAGCAGCAGCACTTCCGGGCGCGTCGCGAGCGCGCGCGCGATCTCGACCAGCCGGCGATCCACGTGCGGCAACTCGCTTGCCGCGCGCTGCGACGATCCCGTGTATCCGACCCAGGCGAGCAATGCGTCCGCCAGCGCGGCGCCCTCGGCGGCCGGCACCGCCGCGGCCCCCGCAAGCCTTCCGCGGTTGAGCGCCACGAGCAGGTTCTCCTGCACGGTCATGCCGCCGAAAAGCTGCGAGGTCTGGAAAGTCCTTGCAACGCCCGCGCGCGCGGCCGCAAACGAAGGCGCGCCCGTGATCTCCGCCGAACCGACGCGGACCGTTCCGGCCTCGGGCTTGTAGAAACCCGAGACGAGGTTGAGGAGGGTGGTCTTCCCGGCGCCGTTGGGCCCGATCAGGCTCGTGATGCGTCCGGGCTCGGCGGTGAGCGAGGCCTGGTCCACGGCGAGGTTGCCGCCGAAACGCACCGAGAGCCTGTCGACCCTGAGCGGCGCACCGTGCTCGCGCGAAAGGAAACGGGACACCCGCCTCTCATCGCCCACTACCGTCAGGACCCGTTGAGTGCGCCGGGAAACCCTGGACCAGAGCGACGCCGCTGCGCCCGCGATGCCCGAAGGCGCCAGCCACAGCACGAGCAGAAGCAACCCGCCGAAGAACATGAGCCGGTATTCGGCCAGCGCCGAGAGCATTTCAGGCAGCAGCACCACGACCAGCGCGCCGAGCAGCGGACCCGAAGCGCTCCCCTGGCCGCCGACCAGCACGAGCAGCACGAAGGTGATCGACATGAAGAAAGGGAACGATTCGGGGCTGATGAATCCCTGCAGGGTTGCGAAGAGCGCGCCCGCGAAGCCCGTGACCGCCGCGGAGATGGCGAAGGCCAGGGTGCGCACCGCGACGAGATTGGCGCCGAGCGACTGCGCGGCGATTTCCGCGTCGCGCGTGGCGCGCATCGCGAGGCCCCAGCGCGACGAAGCGAACCGTGCGAAGCCGTACAGCAGCAGGCCCGCAATCACCGCGCAGGTGATTGCGAGCACCCGGTCGTCCATCGCGCCGCCGATCCAGCCGGGGCGCGGAATGTTCATGAAGCCGTTCCAGCCGCCGGTCACGCTCTTCCATTCGGCCGCGCCCTGCTCGATCACGAACCCGAAAGCGATCGTGACCATCGCGAGATACGGCCCGCGCACGCGCAAGGCCGGCACTGCCAGCAACGCGCCGGCGATCGCCGCGAGCGCGGCCCCGGCAAGCGCCGCGAGCACGAAGGGCACCTCGAGCCTGGCCGAGAGGACCGATGCGGTGTAGGCGCCGATCGCGAAGAATCCCGCATGGCCGAACGAAATCTGCCCGGCCAGCCCAAACAGCACGTTGAGGCCGGTCGCGACGATCGCGCTGATGGCGATCGTGCCGATGATCAGCAGGTGGTAGTTGTTGCCGTAGAACGCGCCCGCGGTCGCGGCCGCCACTGCGGCCAGCGCGAGCACGAGCGTTGCCCGGTTCGACACGCCGCTCATACCTTCTTCACCGTGGCGTGGCCGAACAAGCCCTGCGGCCGCAGCGCAAGCGCAACGATCACAAGCGCAAACGACAGGATCTGCGTCCAGCTCGATCCGAAACCGGCCGTGATCACCGACTCGGCGGTGCCGAGCAGCACGCCGGCAAGCATCACGCCCCACGGGTTGCCGAGGCCGCCGAGGATCGCGGCGGCATAGGCCTTGATGCCGAACAGCGTTCCCATGCCGGCCGAGACTGTATACAGCGGCGCGATGAGCATGCCGGCCACGCCCGCGAAGATTCCGGAGAGCGCAAACGCCCCGGTGACGACGAGGGCGACATTGATGCCCATGAGGCGAGCCGCATCGCGGTTCTGCGCCACGGCCAGCATTGCCTTGCCTGCCGCCGACTTGGTGACGAACGCATTCAACGCAAACGCAATGCCGAATCCCACCAACGGGATTGCGACCTGCAGCAGCGTCACCCGCAGCCCCGCGAGCTCGAAGCCCGTGTTGGTGAGGAAGGTGGCCGGCATGCCACGGGGATCCTTGCCGAAGGTAAAGAGCACGACGTTCTCGAGGATCAGGCCGAGCGCCACCGTCGCCAGCAGCCAGGACTCCGAGCCGCGGCGCGCGAACGGCCGCACGCCGATTGCTTCGACCAGCGCGCTCCACGCGGCGCAGACCGCCAGGGCGATCGGGGCCGCGACCCACATCGGCCATCCGAATTTCACCCCGAGCGTGAATGACAGCACCGCGCCCAGCATGAGCGTCGAGCCCTGCGCGAAATTCACCGTCCCCGACACCGAATACGTGACGAAAAACCCGAGCGCAGTGAGCCCGTACATGCTGCCGAGACCCAAGCCTGCGACGACTGCGGAAAAGAAAGTGTTGAGATCCATGCCCTGAAAAGGCAGGGCCCCGCTGAACGGGGCCCTTGGCCTTGTTGTCGCTGTTCTT
>CAZZDV010000202.1:0-3789 GCA_964652785.1 uncultured Bordetella sp. | reverse complement strand
TTGCGCCCGGGGCGGCTTACTTGCCCGATCTACTTGCCTACGGGAACGATCTTGCCGCCCTCGAACTTCACCATGATGTAGTCGTCAGGGCCGAGGCCTTCGTGGTCGTTCGGTGCGAAAGGCTTCCTGTAGGTCTTGATGAGGCCGGCATAGTCGTCGATCTCGTACATCGCCTTGCGGATCGCTTCGCCGTCGGTGCTCCTGGCTTTCTCGATGGCGCGCGCGACCAGGTGCATCGCGTCATAGGCATTGGCCGTCCCCACCGGGGCCAGCACGTCGGCCGGGGTCTTGATGCCGTACTTCGTCTGCATGGCCGTGAACACGCGCTTGCCGGCGTCGTTGAGGTTGCCGAAGAAGCTGTAGGTCTGCACGAAATGCGCGTCGCCCGCGGTCGGCCCGACGAGTTCATCAAAGCGGCCGCCCGAGATGCCCCAGTGCGAGACCACCGGCACCTTCCAGCCCATGCGCTCGCGGGCTTTCATCATCTGCGCGCCCGGCGCCGCGTTGGCCACGAGGATCAGGGCATCGGCGCCCGCGTTGCGCAGGCGCGTGAGCTGCGCGGTCATGTCGACGTCGTTCGGCTCGATCTTCTCGATGCCGGCGATGGCGATCTTTGCCGCTTCGGCCGCGACCTTGAGGCCTTTCTCGTTCGATTCGCCCCATGGATTGTTGATGAGCACGAGGCCGGGCTTCTTCACGCCGTAGGTCTGCATCGCATAGCGGACGAGCTTGATGTCGACGAGGTCGTCCTGCGCCGAGACGCGGAAAACGTAGTTGGGATTCGCGCCGTTCTTGGTGATGTTGGTGGCCGCGGCCCAGACGCCGATGAACGGCATCTTCTCCTTGTTGACCACCGGGATGATCGCAAGCGACACCGGCGAATCGATGCCGCCGAAGAGCGCGGCGACTTTCTCGTTCGAGATGAGCTCGCGCGCGGCGGCCAGTCCCTTGGGCGGGCTGGATTCGTCGTCGCGGCGCACCAGCGTGACCTTGCGGCCCATGATGCCGCCCTTGGCGTTCAGCTCGTCGATCGCGATGGCAAGACCTCGAGTGATCGCTTCACCGGACTGGGCCGACGCGCCGGTCAGGGCGGCGACGAGGCCGATCTTGATGTCTTGGGCGATGGCGCCGCAGGCGAATGCGAGGCCTGCGGCGAGCAGCAGGAGGCGTGGTTTGGATGACATGGATTTCTCCCTTTTGATAGACGGTTGCCGGTTGCAAGCGCCATGCCACCGTAAACAATGCCGCGCGAAGGTTTTCCCGCACGATGAGTGAGCATTGGGTCGGAGGCGGGCACAAGGATGGTGCACGCTTATCGCGCCGTCAACCGCCCCGGCGCGGCCTAGCGTTTGCGGGTTCGGATGTCGAGCGCGCGGCTCTCGAGCTTTTCGCCTTCGGCGGTCATTTTCAGTTTGAAGTAGACCTCCGACAACTCCTCCATCGTGCGCACGGTTGCGGGGTGATTCTCGCCAAATGACTTCTCGCGGATTTCGAGGGCGCGCTTGTAGAAGGCCTCCGCCACTTCGTATTCCTCCAGCAGGGCATGAATCGAGGCCGCGCCCGCGAGCGACTCGGCCATGCGCGGATGGTCGCGATTGAGGGCGTCGTCGACGAGCGCGATCGCCTTCTTGTAGGTGGTGATGGCTTCGTCGAGGCGGTTTTCGGCCCGATACAGCTCGCCAAGGCCGTTGAGCGTCGCCGCGGACAGCGGATGGTTTGCGCCGCTCGATTTTTCCCAGATTGCCAGGGCGCGCATATAGGTCGCCTCTGATTCACGAAAGCGGCGCTGCTGGGTGTAGAGCTCGCCCAGGTTCCCCAGCGTGCGCGCAACGTCCGGGGTCACCGGACCGCGCGCGGATTCGGAGACGGCGACTGCGCGCTTGAGGGCCGCTTCGGCCTGGTCGGGTTGTCCGCGCTTCGTATAAATGATCGCCAGGCCGTTCAAGGTCACTGCCATGTGGGCCACATCCGACGCCGCGTCGCGCTCGCGGATCGCGAGGGCGCGCATGAGCATTTTTTCCGCCTCGCCGTGGCGGCCCTGGACTACGCGCAGCACGCCGAAGTTCGTGAGCATCACGGCCATCCTGGCATGGTCCGCGCCGAGTGTCTTTTCGGTGATCCGCAGCGCCCGCTCGTACAGCGGCTCGGCCAGCTCGTAGCGCGCCTGAAGGCGGTAATTCTCCGCGATCCGGTTGAGGAACACGGCTGCGCCCTGATGCTCCGCGCCCTGGCGCTGCTCGACCATCGCGAGGCCTTTATTCGCAACCGCGATCGACTGGTCGTACTTGCCCTGCAGGAAGAGCGCGAGGGACTCCTCGGAAAGCGATTGCCACGGCGGCGTGCGCTGGGCTGCCGCGGGTGTGCACAGACTCAAGGCAAGGAGAGAGGCCAGCACAAGCCGGGAACACAACGATTGCATCGGTCCGTTCTAGCGCTTCCTGGTGCGAATGTCGAGCGCGCGGGACTCGAACCTCTCGCCTTCTGCCGGTTGGTTGAGCTTGAAATAGACCTCCGCCAGCGCTTCCATCGTGCGCACACTATCGGGGTGGATTTCGCCGAGCGTCGTTTCGCGGATCTGGAGGGCGCGCTTGTAGAGCGCCTCGGCGCCGTCGAACTCGCCCTGCAGGAACTGGATCGAAGCCGCGCCCGCGAGCGAATCGGCCATTTGCGGATGGTCGCGGTCAAGGCTGTTGTCCACGAGCGCGATTGCCTTCTTGTACATCCCGGCGGCGTCGTCGAGGCGCTCCTCGGCCCGGTAAAGATCCCCAAGCCCGTTCAGCGCCGGCACCGCGAAGGGATTGTCGGGGCCTTTTTCCCAGAGCGCGAGCGTGCGCCTGTAGATCGCCTCGGCCTCGCGAAAGCGCCGGTGCTGGGTATAGAGCGCGCCGAGGTTCGCGAGCGTGCCCGCGACGATGGGATGGCCCGGCGTAGCGTTCTTCTCGGCAACCTCCACAGCGCGCTTGAGGGTGGCCTCGGCCCGGTCGACCTCTCCCCGGGCCGAATAGATGCGCGACAAGCCGTTCAGCGCCAGTGCCTCGTTGACATCGCTTCCATAGTTGCGCTCGCGGATCGCGCCCGCGCGCGTGAGCATTGCCTCGGCTTCGGGCATGCGGGCCTGGGCGACGCGCAGCATGCCGTAGCTGGTGAGCACGAGCGCCACCGACCGATGATGCGGGCCGAAACTTCTTTCCACGATGCGCAGCGCGCGATCCAGGGCCTGCTCGGCCTGCTCGTAACGCGCCTGCATGCGATAAGCCTCGCCGATGCGCGCCAGGAAAAACGCCGAACCCGGATGATCCGCGCTGTACTGGCGTTCGACCTCTGCGAGCCCCTGCCTCGACACCTCGACCGCCTTGTCGTACTTGCCCTGCAGGTAAAGCTTCAGGGCCTCGTCGCTGAGAGGCTGCCACGAGGGCGCGGGCTGCGCGAAAGCCGGCAAACCGGACAAGCACAAAACGCAGAAGAGCATCGAAACGCGTGCAGCAAAGGTCATGGGCGTGCGGTTGTGTGAAATGGTGGCCCGCATTCTGGGGCAATCCGGCGAAAGACCGCACTACGGAACGCTACAATCCGCAGAGTCGAACTGTCGTGTGCGGAGTTACCGATGAGCGATGCGAATCCCCCCGCGATGCCCAAGGGCGCGCCAAGCCTGGCCGAGATCCTGATCCAGACGAAAGACATGCCCTGGCGCGCGAAATCGCTCAAGGGCCTGCACGAAAAGATGCTCTGGCGGGACGAAACCACCGGCGCGACGATCTCGCTCAACCGGTTCGAGAAGGGCGCGGGCAT
>CAZZDV010000201.1:0-7294 GCA_964652785.1 uncultured Bordetella sp. | reverse complement strand
ACGCGTGGCGCGCCAGGCGTAGAAAGCGCGCCGGCGGCTGAGTACGGGCCTGATCCAGGTCCGGTGCGCCCAATACTGCCAAAAAAAAGCCGCACCCCAGGCAGGGTGCGGCTTTCAGGTCAATATGCTGCCAAATGGCTAGCGCTTGAAGGCTGCCACGCCGGTCACGCCGGTGCCGCCCGTGCCGAAGCCCGCGCTGAACACCACGCCCGCGCCCTCGGCATTCGCGCCAGCGAAGAATCCGCCGAACGCGCCGGTGGGGGTCGGGGTCGATGTCGGGCTGCTGTTGCAGGGGCCCGTGCAGGTCACGGTGTTGAAACCCGCGGAGAAGCGCCCATTGAGCGTCGAGAACCCGGTCGCCGCGTTCATCTGGAAGGTGTTGCCGGCCGAAGGATTGGTCGCGTTCATCGCGAGGTTGAGCGAGCGCGCGACGAAGTCCGCGGTCAGGCTCGCGCTGTTGAGCGTGCCGGTGCCCTGCATGAAGCTGCCGATCAGGCTGAAGGTATGCGTCCCGAGCGAGGGCGGCAGCGTGTTCGGTGCCGTGCCCGTGATCCACGGCTCGAACGCATTGGTGCCGGTGGTGAAGCTCACGTAGTTGGAGTCGGTGATCTGCGAGCCTGCGCCGGACCAGCGGCCCCACACGAGGTTGCCTGCGCTGGGGGCCGAGCCGTTAATCGTGTTGGTTGCCGAACCCACTGCGGAAAGGGGTCCTCCCACGCTCGGGCCCGCGCCGAGCAGCTTGCCTTGCGGGTCCACCTGCACGTTCCAGAAAGCGAACGAGCGCGAGTCCACGCCGCCGCCCTGGCGGGGCGTGGCGATCGCGGCGACGGCATTGTTCGGGGGGGTCGCGAGCGCCAGCGAAAGCGGGATCGCGAAGCTCTCGCTGCTGTCGACACCCGTGAGCTTCACGTTCGCTACGCTGCTGCCGATCGTGCCTTCCACGGTGATCGACGTCAGGAACCCCGGCGTGTTGCCCGGACCGCAATCGGAGCAGCGGAACGCGCCCTGGTTCTGCGGGAAATCGGCAAGCTTGAACGTGCCGCTGAAACTGACCTGCCCGTTGCTTACGGTGATCGGGAATCCCGAGGCGGAGGAAGGCGAGCCGACGTTGATGATGGTGCCGCCCGAGGAACGCAGGTTGGCCCCCAGCGCCGCCCGCTGCAGCGCGAGGTTCACCGCAAGCGTCACATCGCCGGCGACCACGCTGCCGCACGGCGGCACGCTGCACGTCACGGGGATGTTGAATGGGCCCTGCACGCGATAGAACACCGTGCCGCTGTTGGTCGGCTGCACCACGGAAGACGGGCCGGCGGTGGAAGCTTCGCTGGTCGACTGGAACACATTGGTCGTGAGGACCGCGGGCGTGGTCGTTGTGGTGATCGAGGCGGCGATGCCCGAGTCGCCGGTGCCCGCGCCGGAACCGGTCGGCGGCAGCACCACGGGGATCTCCGAACCCGCCGAAGCGGCCTGCGTGGATTGCGCGGCCTGCTGCGAGGGCGTGCCGGCCTGCGCAGGCGCGCCTGCCGGGCGCTGGTTGCGCGTGCGGCCTTCGAGCGTGTCGCGCAGGAATCCCGGCGGCGCGATGAGCTGCGTCGGCGCAGCGCTGACGCTTGCGACCGTGAAGAACTGGTCGGAGCCGAACACGGTCTCGCCGGCCTGGTTGCTCACCGAGATACGGCCGTCGGTGACGCCGCCATAGGTGCCGTTCGGCGCAAGCGAGCCGTCCGGGTTGCGGCAGCTGTTGTCGCAGGACACCAGGCTGAAGTGCGTGCCGCGGATGCCGATGGTCGCCGTCTCGGTGCGCATGCCGTAGTTGTCCTGGCGCAGCTTGCCGATGGCGCCAGTGACCGTGCGTACGCCACCAGCCACCAGGTTGTAGAACGCGCGCTGTTCCTGCGGCGGCTTGCCCGCGAAGGCGTATTCGCTCAGGCGGAAGGTCGTGCCCGGGCGCAGCGCGATGATCGAATCGTCGGTGAGGCGCAGTTGCGTGTTGGATTGCGCGCCGACCTGGATCGTGTCGCCGGTGCGCACTTCGGTCCCGCGCTGGGCGACGATGCGCTCGGCGCCGCGGACCACGGCCACGTCGCCGACGGCCACCAGCACGCGGCCGGCGGATTCCTGCGCGGCTGCAAGCGAAGGCAGCAGCGCGGCGCCTGCGACGAGGAGCGCGGTGCCGAGATTGACGATGCGACTACTTGAATTCATAGCGGACCTTGAAAGCGATGGTTTCACGCGGGAACGCGAAGAGCTCCACGTTCGACTTGTTCTTGGCAAGCAGGGCTTCGGCGCGCAGCGACACATTGCGCGAAAAGAGGTAGCTGACCGCGGCGTCGATGGCCTCGTAGCGGTCCTCGCGAGTGACGCCGAGGATCGCGTCGGCGGCCTGGTACTTGCTGTGCTGGTAGGAGTAGCCGACCGACACGCCCCATTTCGCCGCGGGCGTGAAGTTCACGCCGGCGCGCCCGCCGTACAGATTGCGGCCGAGGTCGTTGCGCGTCGAATCGAGGGTGTCTTCCTGGCCGGCGTTTAGCGACACCGTCAGCGTCGGCTGCCACGCATGCGGGAAGAGCCGGCGGTAGCCGGCGGTCAGGCCGCTGAAATCGGAGTTGCGCGCGCTGTTGGCGCCGGTGTAGGTGAGGCGCGCGTACTGGGCGCCGACGCTCACCGACTGGATCTTGTCCACCTGGTGCTGCCACTCGAGCGAGCCGCCGACCGAGTGGCGGTGGCGGTCGCCGCCCAGGGTGATCAGGCCGTCGTTCAGGCCTAGGCGAAACAGGTTCTTCTCGCGCAGCGCCGAGATGCCGCCGCTGAGGGCGTAGTTGCCGAGGTCGAAGACGCTGTTGGCTTCCTTGACGTTGGACTTGAGCTCGCCGAACGCATTGCCGAAGAGCGCCACGCCCGGGGCGATCGGGTGGCTGATGTAGCCGCCGGCGCCAAGCGTGGTGTAGGTGTCCGAGATCTTGGTGCCGCCGGGGCCGACGACGACCGGGCCGAGGTTCTGCAGCGAGATGTTGGCGCTGGCCACGCCGCTGTTGACGTTGCTGTCGTGGCCGATGCCCGCCTCGATATAGAGGCCGGTGCTGGTGGTGTAGCGCGTTTCGCGCAGGCGGATCGCGTCCAGGTACCGGTCGATGGTGCCGACCACGGCGGGAGGCGGAGTGAGCTTGCGCAGCGACTCGAATTCCTCGCGGGCGCGGGCGTCCTCGTTCAGCGCAAAGTAGCCGCGCGCGAGCTGCAGGCGCGCCGAGACGTTGTCCGGGAACTGGAGGATGTAGCGCTCGAGGGCGAGGACGCCCTCGCCCGCATGGCCGGCCTCGATGGCCGCGACGCCGAAGAAGAAGTCGAATGTGGGGTCGCCGAGGGCTTCGGGGAATTGCTTGCCGAGCGCGTAGGCCTCGGCGGGCTTGCCCGCCTCCATGAGCGCCTTGACTTCATCCGGCGGGGCTGCAAGCAGCGTGAGCGGCAGGCTTGCGAGCAGGCCGGCGAGCGGCCGGCGCAAAATGCGTAGCACATCGAGTTTCAAGCGATCCATCCCTGGTCTTGTAATTTTGAATCACGCGGATTAGACCAAAAAAGGACGCGGGTGTGCACGGCAATAATGCCGTAGACAAGATTTATTTTTTGTAACAGGCGCGCACGCCTTAAAAATCAGAGCCGCGATTCCTGGTAGTCGAGCTCTTCTTCGAGGTGGTGGAGCACATCGTCGCTGATGTGGTTCTCCTGCCAGGCCTTGATGAGCGATGCGCGCTCGGCCTTGATGGCGGCCAGCCTGAGCCTGCGCGCCTGTTCGGCATCCGCGGCTTCGGGCGAGTCGCCCTCGGCAAGCGCGAGGCGCTCGGCGAATTCCGCGCGCACGCGCGCGACCACATCGGGCGAGACGTTGTCCTGGGCCGCGAGCTTCTCCACCGCGCTGATCGCCGCGTGCCCCATGTCCGTGCGCGCGTGGCGCTCTTCTTCGGCAATGCTTTCGTCGGAGGTGAGCTTGAGCCGCAGGATCAGCGGCGCGAGCGAGAGCCCCTGCCCGACCAGCGTCACCAGGATCACCACGAAGGTGAGGAACACGATGAGGTCGCGGTGCGGGAAGGGCGCCCCGCTCTGGATGGTGACCGGCAACGCGAGCGCGGCGGCCAGCGACACGATGCCGCGCATGCCGCACCACGCCTCGATGAAGAGCTCGCGGTTCGGCGGCGCCGCCTCGCGCCTGGCCAGGCCCGGGATGACCCAGCGCGGGATGAACGTCGCTGGGAACACCCACAGGATGCGCACCAGGATCGCAACGGCGCTCACGGTGAGCGACCACGCCGTAAGCTGCCAAACCGTGTAGCCGGAGAGCCGGTCGGTGATGACGGACAGCTGCATGCCGATCAGCATGAAGATCAGGCTGTTCAGCAGGAACACGAGGATGTTCCAGACGGACCGCGCGAGGATGCGCATCTCGGCCGACACGATCTTGGGCGAGAAGCGGCCGCGAAAGAGCCCCGCCGCGACCACCGCCAGCACGCCGGAGGTGTGGATCGATTCGGCGAGGATGTAGGCCACGTACGGCACGGCCATCGACATCAGCACTTCGATGAACGCGTCGCCAAGGTAGGGATGCAGCCGGACGAACACCCATGCGACCGCCATGCCGATCACGATGCCGCCGAGCGCCACGATGCCGAACTGGACCGTCGCGTCGGTCAGCGAGAACACGCCGGTGAGCACCGCGGCGACCGCGAACTTGTAGATCACGAGGCCCGAGGCGTCGTTTACGAGGCTCTCGCCTTCGAGCACAGTGACGATCCGGCGCGGCATGTTGAGGCGCGAAAGGATCGCCGTGGCCGCCACCGCGTCCGGCGGCGAGACGATCGCGCCAAAAGCAAAAGCCGCCGCCCACGGGATGTCCGGCACGAGGTACTTGAGCGTCGCGCCCACCGCCAGGGTGGTCACGATCACCAGGCCGATCGAGAGCATGCCGATCGGCCGGATGTTGGCCTTGAAGTCGCGCCAGGAGGTCAGCAGGGCCGCCTGGTAGAGGATCGGCGGGAGCACCAGCACGAGCAGGAAGGTCGGATCGAACTCGAGCTGCGGCAGGCCGGGCACGAAGCCGACCGCCGCGCCGCCGATGACCAGCGCGATCGGGTAAGGCACGGCGATGCGGCGCGCGAACCAGCCCAGGCCGACCGAGCACAGCAGGAGAAACACAAGAACGGACAGAGATTGCATTGCAGCCCCCCGGCTACATCAGAGTCCTGCCGGTAACAGAGTACCGTCCTCCAGGCGCAGGATGCGCTCGGCTTTCGCCGCCAGGGCGAGGTCGTGCGTGACGATGATGAAGCTCGTCGCATGCGATTCGGAGAGCTTCACCATGGTCTCGAACACCGCGTCCGACGTGTGCGTGTCGAGGTTGCCCGTGGGCTCGTCGGCCAGCACGCAGGCGGGGCGAGTGACCAGCGCCCGCGCGAAGGCCGCGCGCTGGCGCTCGCCGCCGGACAACTCGCCCGGCAGGTGCTCGAGCCTCGACCCCAGGCCGACTTCCTCCAGCACCTCGCGCGCCTGTTTGAGCGCAGCCGAGCGCTCGACGCGGCGGATCAGGAGCGGCATCGCCACGTTCTCGAGCGCGGTGAATTCCATGAGCAGGTGGTGGAACTGGTAGATGAACCCCAGCGTTTCGTTCCTGAAGCGTCCGCGCTCGGCTTCGCCAAGCGAGGAGAGGTCCTTGCCGCGCACGCGCACTTCGCCCGCGGAAGGCACGTCCAGCCCCCCAAGCAGGTGCAGCAGCGTGCTCTTGCCCGAACCCGATTTCCCGACGATGGCTACACGCTCGCCTGCGCGAACGTCGAAATCGACGTTCGAGAGCACCGTGACATTTAGCGGGCCTGAGGCATACGTCTTCGCGAGGCCCCGGCAGGAGAGCACCGTCCCGGCCTGCGTGGCCTGCACGGCTGCGCCGTTACTCATAGCGCAGCGCCTCTGCCGGGTTCACGCGCGAGGCGCGCCAGCTCGGGTAGATCGTGGCGAACAGCGAGATCAGCAGCGAGACGACGCCGATCACGATGACGTCCGGCCACTGCACGTCCGAGGGCAGGTCGCTGATGTAATAGATGTCCTTGGACAGGAACTGGACGCTGAACACCTTCTCCAGCGCCGGCACCACGACATCGATATTGAGGGCGAGCAGCACGCCGAAGGCCACGCCCATGAACGTGCCGATGACCCCGATCAGCACGCCCTGCACGACGAAGATCTGCAGGATGCTCATGGGCGAGGCCCCCAGCGTGCGCAGGATCGCGATGTCGGCTTGCTTGTCGGTCACCGCCATGACGAGGGTCGAGACGATGTTGAACGCGGCCACCGCGACGATCAGGAGCAGGATGACGAACATCACGCGCTTCTCGATCTCCACGGCGCGAAAGAAGTTGGCGTGGCTCTTGGTCCAGTCGGTGCCGATCGTCTGGGCGTCGAGCTTGGCCATGACCTCGCGCGTTACGGTGCGCGCCGCAAAAAGGTCGTCCAGCTTGAGCCGCACGCCGGTCACGTTGTCGCCGAGCTGGAAGAGCTTCTGCGCGTCCTCGATGTGGATGAGCGCAAGGCCCGAGTCGTATTCGAACATGCCGACATCGAAGATCCCGACCACGGTGAACTGCTTGAGCCGCGGCACCACCCCGGCCGGTGTCACCTGCCCCTGCGGCGCGATGATGACGATCTTCTCGCCGTTGAGCACGCCCAGGGCCCGCGCGAGTTCCGAGCCGAGCACGATGCCGAACTCGCCGCCCTTGAGCGCATCCAGCCGCCCGGCCCGCATGTGCGCGCCGATGTCGGCCACCTTGTCTTCCATTTCCGGGATCACGCCGCGCACGATCGCGCCGCGCACGGTCTGGCCGGAGGAGAGCAGGCCCTGCGCATTGACGAAAGGCGCGCTGCCGACCACGCGCGGATGCTGGGCCGCGATCTTCGCCACCGCGGGCCAGTCGGCCAGCTTGTTGTTCACGCCCGAGATCTGCACGTGCGAGGCCACGCCCAGGATGCGCTCGCGCAATTCCTTCTGGAACCCGTTCATGACCGACAGCACGACAATCAGCGCCATGACGCCCAGCCCGATGCCGGCCATCGAGATGAGCGAGATGAAGGAGATGAAGTGATTGCGGCGCTTTGCGCGCGTATAGCGCAGGCCGACCAGCAGTTCGTAGCGCAATGCGTCTGTCCCGGGGGATGCCTGCGCGGAAGAGGCCCGCGAGGCTCGGGCGAGGATACTACAATCGCGCATGCCCCCGGCATCCCGCCACCGGCCAGTTTCGGGGAAACGCAATGAAAG
>CAZZDV010000200.1:0-7312 GCA_964652785.1 uncultured Bordetella sp. | reverse complement strand
TGCGCAGGAACTTCGAAGGCAGGGACGAGGTCACGAGAGCGAGTACGGATGGAACGTGCGCTCGACCCAGGGCTTGCGCGCCTCCGGCACCGCCTTGCCGCAGGTCACCCCGCGCTCGTACGGCGAGCCGCTCAGCTCGATCAGCGGAAAAGTCGATGGCTCCATGGGCGGATTCTGCCGGAGGTCAGCCAGGCTTGAGCGCCAAATCGCCCCGATAGGGCGTGACCTTGAGGGTCGGCTCGTGCGGCGCGAACGGGTCGCCTTCGGGCGCACCGCCGAAAGACATCGCGATCGCCGCAAGCTGCGCACCCGTGAGGAAGCGCACGCCGGGTCGCGCGCCGATGTCGGAAAGCAGCTTTTCCATCGCCACCACGCGCGCTGCGCGCGTCGAGCCCAGGTCGCCGCGCAAATGCATCGTGAGCGGCGCGAGGCAGCCTTCCTGGTAGAGGCCTTCGAATTCCTCGCCCCAGACCTTCATTACACGCGCATGGGTGTGGCGTCCCGAATAGTGCAGGGAATCATCGAGCGTGTGCACCGTGGGGATTTCGGCAATCTTCGTCGATGCGGTCGGCGCGAAAACATAAGGGTGATCGTGATCCTGGAAGGACGAGTCGTAGAGGTAGCCGAGTTCTGCGAGCAGGCGCAGTGTGTGCGGGCCCAACTCGTTGCCGGCTGCGCGAAACCCCTTGGGGGCCTCACCGGTAATCCGTGCGAGCGCATCACGCGCCTGCTCGAGCACGCCCCGTTCCGATTCGCCGAGCGTTGGCAGCGGAGTGAGGTCGGCGCCGCGCGAAGCAATCTCGTGTCCTGCATCGCGCAAGGCCCGGACTGAATCGGGGTGGCGAATCGCGTCGCTCGCGGTGACGAAGACGGTCACCGCGATGCCACGCCGGGCGTACATTTCGAGCAGCCGCGGCAGGCCGGCGCGAATGCCGTAGCGCCCATACGAAAAGCGCCCGAACAGGCGGTCTTCGGTCGTGTGGCGCAGGTCGTGGACTTCGGCGTCGAAATTGAGCGACAGGAACACCGGGCAGCGGATGCCTTCGGGCCAGGAAAAGGATTTCATGGCAGCGTGAGCTCCTCGAGGTTGTCCAGGTGCTCGAGGCACCAGCTTGCGAACTGCCCGGACGAGAAGAACCTCACGCCCGCGTGCCCCTTCATGTAGCCGATCATTTCCTCGAATACGCGGGTTCGCGCAGGCGTGCCCGATCCCCACCCCGAGCGCGGATGCACGGTGAGCACCATGAACCGGTCGGAGGCATAGATGGCGTCGAATTCGGATTTCCACTGGGCCAGCACCTCCGAAGGGGGGGTGTGGCTGAACTTGTAGAAGGGGAAATCATCGAGGCTGAACGTGTTGTTCGGCAGCTCGACGATCCAGTCGTCCTTGCCGGCACCGAATCTGAGCCGATAGGGCAGGTCGTAGTCCTTGTCGCTCGAGTCGTAGCGATAGCCCATCGACTTGAGGACGTGCATGGTGTTCGAGGTCTTGCGGCCCGAGGGCGAGCGCCAGCCCTGGATCGGCTTGCCGAGGAGCTGCCGGAGGATGGCGTCCGTTTTCAGCAGCAGCGGGGTCTCTTCCTCCTTGCCGAGGTCCCAGGCTTCGTGGAGGTAGCCGTGCGCCGCAACTTCGAAGCCGGCACGGTCGATTTCGCGGACGAGGTCCGGGTGGCACTCCGCGTCATAGCCCGGAACGAAGAAGGTGCAGGGCACGCCCTGGCGCGTGAGCATCTCCATGTGGCGGGGAATGCCGCGGCGCGCCGAATAGCGGCCCCACGAATTCACGCCCAGCGGGGCGATCCCGCGGCCGACCTCGTGGCTGGGTCCGTCGAAATCGATGCCGAGAGTGACTGCGCACCGCAGGTCGCCTGGCAAGGTCGTGCGCTTGGTCATCGGGAATTGGGGTGTGATGGCATGCGGCCGATTCTATCCATCCTGCCGGGAGACCGTCGCCGGTGATGCAAAACTGTGCAACACCCCTCTGTGTCGATGAGCTAGCCTCTCGCCGATGAGCTCGAAAACGATGAACGTGGTGGAGATTTCCAATCCCGGACCCGAGGGCCGGTTCCGCATGGGCACACGTGAGATTCCGTCGCCTGCAGCGGGTGAGGTGCTGATCAAGGTCGTTGCCATCGGGGTGTGCCGCCCGGATTCCCTCCAGCGCCGCGCAATGCACCCGCCGCCTCCGGGCATCACGGATGTTCCCGGCCTGGAAGTCGCCGGCACTGTGGCCTGCCTCGGCAAGGACGTGGCCCGTTGGCGGGTTGGCGACGAAGTCTGCGCGCTCCTGCCCGGCGGGGGGTATGCCGAGTATGCGGTTGCGCCTCAACAGCAGGTCCTGCCGCTGCCGCCGAACTGGTCGCACGCCGACGCGGCGACGTTGCCGGAGAATGCCTTCACGGTCTGGGAGAACGTGTTTCGCCGGGCCCGTTTTGCGAAAGGCGAGATCCTGCTGGTCCACGGCGGCGCAAGCGGCCTGGGCTCGCTCGCGATCATGATGGCGCAGGCGTTCGGCGGCAGCGCCATCGCAACCGCGGGCAGCGATGCCAAGTGCGAGGCGTGCCTGCGGATCGGTGCAACGGCCGCGTTCAACTACAAGACCGGCGACTTCGTGCCTTTCGTGCGCGAGAAGACCGGCGGGCGAGGCGTCGACGTGGTCATCGACATCGTGGGGCGCGACTATGTGCCGCGCTCCCTCGACGTCCTCGCGACGGACGGCAGGCTCGTGCATCTCGCAACGCAGGGCCCGGACAAGTCGGCGACGATCGACATGAGCGTGCTCCTCAGGAAGCGCCTCACCCTCATCGCCTCCAGCCTGCGCCAGCGCTCCCCGGACGAGAAGGGCGTGATCACGCGCGATCTCCTGGAACAGGTCTGGCCGAAACTGCCCGCGCGCGCCCCGATCGTCCCGCTGATCGACTCGGTGCATCCGCTCAGGGACGTCGCGAAGGTCCACGAATATTTCGACAGCGGTGCGCACATCGGTAAGATCGTGCTTGTGCCGTGAGCATGCAACGAACCTTCCAAGGAGATTGGCCATGAGAATCGACAAGGCATTCTGGTGCGTGGTGGTCGGCCTGCTTTCGTGGGGCGCCGCGCAGACCGGATTCGCGCAAGCCTATCCCTCGAAGCCGATCCGGGTGATCGTCCCGTTCGCGGCGGCCGGCGCCAACGACCTCATCGGGCGCGCACTCCAGCGCCCGCTGGGCAAGATCCTCAACGGCACGGTGATCATCGAGAACATGGCGGGCGCCTCCACCAAGATCGGCGTCAACGAAGTCATGAAGGCCGCGCCGGACGGCCACACGCTGCTCTTCGCAAGCCTTGCCTCGACGATGGCGTACTACTACTCGGGCGTCTTCGACACGAGGGTGTGGGAGCAGCTCGTCATCCTCGGCCGCAGCGGCCAGATGGCGTGGGGCATGCTCGAAACCCGTGCCGACGCACCCTACAAGAACTGGCAGGAGCTGGTGGCCCATGCGAAGAAGAATCCCGGCAAGCTGAGCTCGGCGGGCCCGGCCACCGGCGGCATGATGAACCTGATCGTGCTCGAGAGCGCAAAGAGCGCCGGCATCGACATCACCTATGTTCCCTACGCGGGCGGCGGCCCGAGCGGTACCGCGTTGATGGGCGGGCACGTCGACTATCGCGTTGCCCAGCCGATCGAAGTCGCGCCGAACGTGCGGGCGGGCAAGACCCGCGGCCTCGCCGTGGCGTTTCCCACCCGCCTGCCCGAGATGCCCGACGTGCCGACGTTCCGCGAGGTCGGCATCCAGTTCGACGTGCCGATCTTCGGCTTCGACCTGTGGGGCCCGCCGGGGCTGCCGCCGGCGATCGCGAACCAGCTTACGCGCGCGCTCGAGCAAGCGCTTAAAGACCCGGAGTACATCGAAACCGTGAAGCGCCTGACCTACCAGCCGGTGTTCCTCGGACCCGATGGATTGAAGCAGATGGCCAAGGCCTTCGAGACGGAGATCGGCCCGAAACTCGAAGCGGCCTTCCCGGTCAAGAGATAAGAGCGGAGAACGAAGCGATGTCGAAAGGGCAGGTGATCGAGGAAATCTCGGCGAAGAACGTGCGTGCGCACGTCGAGAAGATCGTGAAGGACATTCCGCATCGCGCGGCGGGCTCCGTGAACGGGCGGCGCATGGCGGAGTACAGCCGCGATGCGATGCTCGGCGTCGGGCTCACCGACGTGAAGATCCACGAGCTGCCCGCGATCGTGAGTTTCCCGGAGCATGCGGAGTTCCGCCTCCTGTCGCCGAACGACATGGCCATCCAGGCGAACACGCTCGGGCACAGCCTCGAGACGATGCCCGAGGGCCTCACCGGCGAACTGGTCTACGTCGGCTCGGGGACCCATGCGGACTACGAAGGCATCGACGTGCGCGGCAAGATCGTGCTGACCGAGTTGTCGTATTCGCCCGCGCGGCACGAGAAGCAGCGCATCGCCGGGCAGAAGGGCGCCGTCGGCGCCGTCATGATGAACTGGGGGTCGCCGGAGAACGAAGCGGTCCCCTTCGGCTCGGTCAAGCCCGTGTGGGGCAACCCCACGCCGGACAATTTCAAGACCGAGATGGCGACGCTGCCGTGCATTGGCATCGCGCGCGTGGCCGGCCTGCGGCTCAAGGCGATGTGCGAGGCCGGGGTGGTACGCGTCTGGTTGCGCACGCATGTAGTCAATGGATGGCGGCCGGTGCAGATCACCGTGGCCGAGCTGCCGGTGGCGAACAGTCCGGAGCCGGGCGATTTCATCATGGTCGGCGGCCACCAGGATTCCTGGCCGGGCGAGGCGGCGACCGACAATGCCGCGGGCAATGCCTGCATGATCGAGCTGGCGCGCGTGTTCAAGAAGCACGAGAAGAAGCTGCGGCGCGGCCTGCTGTTCGGGTTCTGGACCGCGCACGAAACCGGGACCATGGCCGGATCGGCCTGGTTCGCGGACCACGCCTGGGACAAGCTGCGCGACCACGCCTGCGCCTACCTGCAGATCGACCAGCCCTCGTGCTTCGGCACGACGATCTGGCATACCACTTCGAATGCCGAGCTCAAGGGTTTCCACCAGCGCGAAGAAAAGCAGCTCCTGCCTGAGCGTGAGATCTCCTGGAAGCGGGTCGCCAAGAGCGGCGACGCTTCGTTCATCGGGATCGGCATCCCGATGTTCCAGGGCGAGGGCGCGTTTACCGAACAAGAACTGAAAGACACGGCCCTCGCGACCCGGGGGTGGTGGCATCACTCGATCGAGTGCACGATCGACAAGCTCGACTGGGAGTACATGCAGCCGCACATGCGTGTCTATGCGGCCTACCTGTGGGAGCTTTGCACCTTGCCCGTGTTGCCGTTCTCCTATGCGCCAGTCGCGGAGCAGGTCGTGAAAAGGTTGCAGGAGCTCGAGAAATCGGGCGAGGCCCTTGGGCTTGGCGGGGTGCTCGCGCGCGCGCGCGAGCTCGAGCAGGCCGCGAAGAAGCTGGATGGCGCGGCGGCCGAGGCGCGTGCGGCTTTCGAGGCCGGCAAAGGCAACGACGACAAGGCGCGCCTCCTCAACCGGACCATGAAGCGCACCAGCCGTTTGCTCGTGCCGCTGATGAGTTCCGCGATCGGCAAGTACGGCCACGATCCCTACGGCTACACGCCCCAGACCACCCTGATTCCCGCGCTCTACGAGGTCGCGGGCCTCGCCAGGCTGAAGGAGGGCGAGGAGCGCTCGTTGCTGGAGACCAAGGTGATCCGCGATCGCAACCGTGTCGCCGATATCCTTGCCGAGTCGATCGCGATCATCGACGACGGCCTGGCGAGGCTCGGCTAGCGGCTGCCGGCGAAAACAGGCCCGAGCGGCTTCAAACGCACGCCGGCGCGCAGGCGGCGATACGGGTAGAGCGTTGGATCAGCCAGGTAATAGCCCGGGGCGAGCACGACGATGATCTCTTCGGCCATCGGCTCGAACTCGGCGCGATAGTGGCAGGTGCTCTTGAGCGCGAGGATTTTCTGTCTCGCGGGCTCGATGCCCACATGCCGGAACCCGGCCTGGTCGTAGGCCTGCAGGCGCTTGCTGGTCACGACAACGCTCACGCCGCCCAGCGTGAGCAGCGCCATCGGCCCGATGTCGATCTGCCGGCCGCCGGAGACCGCGCCATCGCTGCGAAATTTTCCGCTCCCGAGCCTGGAGACGTGGAAGGTGGCTTCAAAGGGCGTGACGCCTTCCGGGCCGGAGCGGCCGCCGAGCGCAAGCCGGACCTGCGAGCCTTCGCCGGCGGCATGCGCCATGCGTGCCGCTTCGGCGTCGCAGAGAAAGCCGAGCACCGCGCCTTGCGCGTTCGCCGCGACCAGTGCCTTGAGCAGCCCGGTTGCGTCCGCGGTCCCGCCGCACCCCGGGTTGTCCTGGGTATCCGCGATCACGACCGGGCGCGTTGCGGTGCGCGACACCTCGATCGCTCGTGCAACGCCTTCTTCCGGGGGCACCATTTCTTCGGCGAACTCGGCTTCCTGCGACAGGATTTGCGCCAGCATTGCGTCAGCGGCGCGATCCGCCGCCGCCTGGGTCCACGCATGCGCGATGACCGAGGGCCCGCACCATTGCAGGTCGGAGGGCGGAAAGCCCGCGAGGTAAGAGAGGTTGACCAGGTCGCCCTCGGCCACTTTTGAGCCATCCACGACGTCCCTGGAGGGGGCGACCAGCGTGCACTGGCCGTTCAGAGGGATCAGGAAGGGGACTTTGCGCAGCGCGCGTCCGGCAGGACGGCCGCGCTCGAGCAGGACTTCCATGGCACGGGCGGAGAACTGGCCGGTTTCGATCCGATCGACATGCGGGTAGGTCCGGTACGCGATCAACGCATCGGTCAGCTCGACCATCTGCGGCGTGACGTTCGCGTGGTAGTCGAGGCTCGCGACGACCGGGATGGCCGGCCCGACGGCCGCGCGCACGCGGCGCAGCAGCTCGCCTTCGCCGTCCTCGAAATCCTCGGTGACCATCGCGCCGTGCAGGTCCAGGTAGACGGCATCCACCGGCAGCGCTTCGGAGAGGCGCCCCACGAGGCTTCCCGCAATGCGCTCGAAGGCATCGCGCGTGACCAGGCCGCCGGCGCCGCCGCTCGTCCAGAGCAGGGGCACCAGGTCATGGCGCGCCTGCAGGTCGGCCATGAATCCCGCAATGGCGAAGCTGTTGCCGGCGAGCCACTTGCCGACGTCCGCGCCGTATACGAGGGGAGGGCGGTCGCGGTGGGCGGCGAAATATTCGAAGTCTGTCTTCGAATCGACGAAGCAGTTGGTTTCGTGCTGGAACCCGCCGATCGCAATGCGCGCCATGGAATGGGCC
>CAZZDV010000199.1:0-7315 GCA_964652785.1 uncultured Bordetella sp. | reverse complement strand
AGAGCACGTCGTCGATCTCGCGCGGCGCGATGTTCTCGCCGCCCTTGATGATGAGTTCCTTGAGGCGTCCGGTAACGAAGTAGTAACCGTCCTCGTCCGCAAAGCCGAGGTCGCCGGTGCGCAGCCAGCCTTCGGCGTCGAACGCCTTGGCGGTTTCCTCTGGATTGGCGTAGTACTCGCGCATCACGTTGTCGCCCTTGACCGCCAGCTCGCCAATCTCGCCGGGCTTGCACTCGCCGCCATCGAGCCGCAGCACCTTGGCGACGTTGCCGACGGGACGGCCGACCGACCCGTACTTGCGCGCGCCCTGCTCGAGCGGATTGGTGAAGATCGGCGCGGCCGTTTCGGTCATGCCCATCGTCTCGATGATCGACAGGCCGAACTTGCGCTCGAAGGCGCGATGCAATTCCGGTGGAAGCGGCGCGGACGCTGAGCGCCCGAAGCGCACGCGCGCGCTTCGGTCCGGCTGCTGGAGGCCCGGGTCCGCTGCCGCGAGGTAGGAAATGATCGTCGGCACCACGTTGAACCACGTGCATTCGTAGCGGTCGAGCATCTTCCAGAACTGCGAGGCCGAGAACCGGTGCGGCGCGACCACGCTTCCGCCATGCACCAGCGGCCCCACAGTCGCCACGATCTGCCCGTTGATGTGATAAAGCGGCAGCGAAGACAGCACGCGATCCTTCGGCGTCAGCTCGTGCGCCTGCTGCACAAAGAGGCCGCCCGAGATCACGTTCTTCTGCGTGAGCAGGCACCCTTTCGGCCGCCCGGTCGTGCCCGAGGTGTACATCAGCAGCGCCGCATCCGATGCCTTCGGGGCGGGCGCCTCCCGGGTGCCGAGCCTCTCCTCCAGGAAAAGATTCGGGGCATCGACATCGATCACGATGATCTCGATCTCTCGGCCGGTCGCCTTGACCCGCTCGCCGAGCGCTTGCGCGTGCTCGGCGTCCGTGAACACCAGCCGCGTGCCCGAATGTTCGAGCACGTACTCGAGCTGCGAAGCGTGGGACACGAGGTTCAGCGGGACCGAAACGAAGCCGCCGTACATCGTACCGAGGAACACGGCGGCGGTCTGGTAGCCATTGGCGCAGTAGAAGCCGATGCGATCCCCCGGCACATAACCGCAGCCAATGAGGAAGCGCGAAAGATTGTCCGCCTGGCGCTTCAGCTCACCGAAGGAGAGCTCACGCCCGGTCTCGGGCGCGATGAGATAGGTCTTGCCCGGCCTCTCGCGTGCCTGCAGGTCGACGTAGTGCCGAACCGTCCTCGCCACGTTCTAGCGCCCGCGCTTGGCGTGATAGTCGCCGAAGAGGTCCTCGGTGGTCGGCACGCGCGGCGGGATCGTACGCACGATGCGTGTCGTGTTGAGGTAGTGCCTGTAATTCATGTTCTCGGAGATCGAGTTGCGCCCCCAGGTGCCGCAGCCCATCGAGAGCGAGAACGGCAGGCCGTTGTCGAACGCGCCGCCGTTGGCGATCGCATGCGCCTGGTTCACGATCACGCGCGCGGTCGGCATCTCGAGCCCAAGCCGCATGACCTGTGCGTCATCCGACGTATGGATGCCGACGGAATGCCCCGCGCCCTGGTGCGCATAGATCTCGCGCACCGTGTCGAAGGCGTGGCCGAAATCGCGCACGCGATAGAGCGTCAGCACCAAGGAGAGCTTTTCGCCCGAGAACGGGAATTGACCGCCGATGCCGGTTTCCTCGACCATGAGGAATTTCGCATCGCGCAGTCCGGGCCGGTCGATGCCGGCGATCCTCAGGAGGTCGGCCACCGGCCGCGCCATGATCGCCGGGTTGAGCTTGCCGCCGGGCCACATCGCAGCGCGCAGCTTTTCCTTCTCGGCCGGGTCGAGGAGCACGCCGCCAACCTTCGTCAATTCGGCCAGCGCCTTGTCGAAGACGGCCTCCACGACGATCACCGCGTTCTCGGAAGAACAGCTGGTTGCGTTGTCGAAGCATTTGGAATCGCGGATCTTGGCCGCGGCATCGGGAAGGTTCGCGCTCGCATCGACGATGACTGCAACGTTTCCCAGTCCCACGCCCACCGCTGGCGTGCCGGACGCATAGGCCGCGCGCACGTTCGACTGCGAGCCGGTCGCGACCACGAGGTCGGCCTGGCGCATGAGTTCGTGAGTCGTGTCCTTGGTGACGGGCGAGGGCAGCGCCTGCACCAGGTCCCTCGGCGCGCCGACCTTGTCGAGCTCCGCGTGCACGAATTCGAGCAGCAGCGCGGCTGTGGACCAGCCCTTGGGCGAAGGCGCGAGGATCACCGCGTTGCGGCCCTTGAGCGCGTTGATGATCTTGTTCGCGGGCGTGGCGCCGGGATTCGTCGAAGGCGTGATCGCGGCCACAACCCCCACGGGCCGCGCGATCTCGATGAGGCCGAGGTCCGGATATTCGGCCACCACGCCGACCGATTTCGCGCCCTTGAGGTCGCGCAAGAGGCCCATGGTCTTGCGCTCGTTTTTGGTGATCTTGTCGGGGACGTTCCCCAGCCCCGTGTCGCGCACCGCGAGCTCGGCCAGGCGCCGGTTGTTCTCCGGCTTGACGATCGCCCAGCCGGCGGCGGTGACGACTTCGTCTACCCGGGCCTGGTCGTAGCCCTCGTAGAGCGCCTGCGCGGCGCGTGCGCGCGCGACGAGCGGCGAGACGATTTCCTTTGCGCAGACGAGCCCCGGGTTTGCGACGACAGCAGCCATGCCTAAGTGTATTCCACGCGGGTATTCCAGCTATTCCAGCTTTATTCCCGCCTGCTGGATCAGCGTGGTCCACTTCCTGAGCTCGCTCTTCACGACCTGGTCGAGTTCCGCGGCCGTGTTGCCCACCCCGTCGGCGCCTTGCTCCAGCAACTTCTGCTTCACTTCCGGAATGCGCACTACCCTGGCGACTTCCTGCTGCATGCGGCCGACCATGTTCGGCGGCGTGCGCGCGGGCGCGAAGATCGCGTACCACGAGTCGACCTCGTAATCGGGAATGTTGAGCGCTTCGGCCACGGTGGGCACCTCCGGAGCGGCGCCCGAGCGCTTGAGCGTGGTCACCGCGATCGGGCGCAGCTTCCCGCTTTTCACATGACCCATCGCGGCGGGAATCGAGACGAACAGCAGCGGCACCTGGCCGCCAAGCACATCGGTCACCGCCGGTCCGCCACCCTTGTACGGGACGTGGAGGAGCTTTATGCCCGCGCGCAGGTTGAGCAGTTCGCCCGCGATGTGCGAAGGCGTACCCGCGCCCACCGAGGCGTAGGCCACCTTGCCGGGCTGTGCCTTGGCCTGAGACACGATGTCCTGCATCGTCTTGTAAGGCGACGCGATATTCGCCGCAATCAGCTGCGGCAGGCTCGCCACCGTCGAGACCGAGACGAAATCCTTCTCCACGTCGAACGCCAGCTTGTAGAGCAGCGGGTTGATCGTGTGCGACGAAAGCGTGAAGAGGAAGGTGTAGCCGTCGGGCGCTGCCTTGGAGGCCGCTTCGGTGCCCACCGCGCCGCCGGCGCCGCCGCGATTCTCGATCACGATCGGCTGGCCGAGCGCTCTGGAGAGCGGCTCCTGCACGATGCGGGCGATGACGTCCGTGCCTCCGCCCGGCGGATACGGCACGATGAAGCGCACCGGCTTGCTCGGCCAGTCCTGCGCGGCCGCGCCGGCAGAAACCAGCACCAGCGCGACGAGCGCCGCGCGCCGCGTTAACAACCCTGCGATCGATCGAGTCATGTCTCCTCCAGGTGCGCGGGCCCGTCTGTGCGGGGCTCCGCGCTGTTCAGTGATTACACGTAAGACTTGTACTTGTCGAGGTGGCGCACCGGGTGCTTCAACGCGTCGCGCCGGAACGGGTCGCCGAGTTCCCTGGTCACCATCACGTCGATGATCGTGGTCTTGCCGTCCTTCTGCGCCTTGCAGGCCGCGGCGAGCGCGGGGCCGACATCCGACAGGCTGTCGACCGTGACGCCTTCGGCCCCCAGGGACTGGGCCACCGCCGCCCAGCTCGGGTTCTCGAGGTCCACGCCCTGGAACCGGTTCTTGTAGAAATCGACGTGGTTCTTCTTCTCGGCGCCCCACTGCTGGTTGTTGAACACCACCGCGGTCACCGGGAATTTCTCGCGCACGCAGGTGAGGATCTCGCCGAAGCTCATGCCCCAGGCGCCGTCGCCCACATACGCGATCGCGGGGCGCTCGGGTGCCGCGGCCTTGCAGCCGATCATGGTGGGGAAAGCGTATCCGCAGTTGCCGAACATCATCGCGCCGAACATGCTGCGCGGCTTGTCGAACTTGAGGTAGCTGTTGGCGATCTGGCAGATGTTGCCGATGTCGGTCGAGACCATCGCGTCCCTGGGCATCGCCTTTTCGAGCGCCTGCAGCGCCTGGCGCGGGTGCATGTACTTGGAGCCCCTGGCCACCTCCATGCTCCAGGAATCCTTCTCCTGGTGCCAGTTGGCAAGCTCCGCGTTCCACTTGTCGCGCTCGGTCGCGATAGCCTTCACGCGCTCTTCCTTGTTGGCCATGCAGGCCAGCGTGCGGCCCTTGAGGCGCTGCACCAGGGCCATCGCGGCTTCGCGCGCATCGCCGTTGATGGTGACCGAGGTCTTCTTCACCAGCCCGAGCATCTTCGCGTCGGCGTCGATCTGGATCAGCTTGGCGTCCTTGGGCCAGTAGTCGAACTCGTACTGCGGCAATACGCCGAACGGCCCGAGGCGCGAGCCGAGCGCGACTACCACGTCCGCCTTGCTCAGGATCGTCATCGCCGCCTTCGAGCCGTGATAGCCGAGCGGCCCGCACCACAGGCGATGGCTCGCCGGGAAGGTGTCGTTATGCAGGTACGAATTGCAGACGGGCGCTTCGAGCGCTTCTGCCAGCTGGATGCACGCATCCGCGCCGTTGGACATGATCACGCCGCCGCCCGCGATGATCACGGGGAACTTGGCTTTGGACAGCAGCTCGGCCGCCTCGTCGAGGTTCTTGCCACCGCCAGGGCCGCGCTCGATGCGGATCGGCTGCGGGATCTCGCAGTCGAGCTCGCCGTAGAAGAAGTCGCGCGGGATGTTGAGCTGCGTCGGACCCATCTCGAGGATGGCGCGGTCGAAGGCGCGGCCGGTGAGCTCCGCCATGCGGGCCGGGTTGTTCACGTGCGCCTGGTACTTGGTGATCTTGGAGAAGATCGGCAGCTGGTCGGTCTCCTGGAAGCCGCCCAGGCCGATCCCCATGCTGCCTGTCTCGGGCGTGATCGCGACCACCGGCGAGTGCGCCCAGTAGGCGGCGGCGATCGCGGTCACGAAGTTCGTGATGCCCGGACCGTTCTGCCCGATGCACACGCCGTGGCGTCCGGAGACGCGCGAGAAGCCGTCGGCCATGTGCGCCGAGCCCTGCTCGTGCACCGTCGGCACGAAGCGGATGCCCGCGGCGGGGAAGAGATCGAGCGCGTCCATGTACGCCGAACCCACGATGCCGAAGACGTGCGTCACGCCCTGCGCAACCATCGTTTCGACGAAAGCCTCGGAAGGCGACATGTGCTGCTTGCCGGAAACGACAATGCGTTTCGCGTCGGAAATATCGGTCATTGGGGCGTCTCCGGATCGGGGAAATGAAGCGCGGGAAGTCTCTCACAAGCGCGGCGCAAAACACAACGACCAGAAAGCTAATTAGAACCGGATGTTCCGGAATATGATAATTTCAGCGCATGGCCAGGAAGGAAGACAAGATCCCCGCGACCCTGCGCTCGTTCGCCGTGCTCGAAGCGCTGGTGAAGACCGAGCGCCCCGCTTCGCTCACCGAAATCGTCACCGCCTGCGCGCTGCCGAAGCCCACGGTGTACCGGATGCTCGCGATGCTCGAGTCCGCCGGGCTGGTTGCGCGCGATCCCGGCGCGGCGCGCTATGCGCCGGGTCCGCGGCTTGCGGCGCTGGGGTTGGGCATCATGCAGAACGCGTCCTTGAGCTCCGCTCGCCACGCGATCCTCGCGCAACTCGTCGAACAGATCGGCGAGACCTGCAACTTCACGATGCTGCATGGCGGCGAGGTGATGTACCTCGACCGCGTTGAAGCGGCGTGGCCATTGCGGATGAACCTCACGAGTGGATCGCGGGTGCCGCTGCATTGCACGGCTAGCGGGAAGCTGCTGCTGGCTTATATGTCCAAGCCTGCGCGCGACCGGCTGCTGGACAGCATCTCGTATCAGCGATACACGAACTCGACGATTACGGATCGCAAGTCGCTCGAGGCGGAGCTCGCGCGAATCCGCAAGGCGAAGCACGCGACGGACAACGAGGAGTTCCATGCCGGTCTCGTATGCGTGGCGGTGCCTACCCGCAGTCCGGGAGGGAAACCTTGCGCGGCGGTGGCGGTGCATGCACCCGTATCGCGGATGCCGCTGGAGCGGGCGTTGGAGTATTTGCCGCTGCTGAGAAAAGCGGCCGAGGCGATGGAAGGGACGTTCCAGTAGGCAGTGCGGGCGAGTTCGCAGGTGCCAGGCTCCTGCATCTCTTCGGGGCGGATTTCCGCGCTCGGCGCCTGAGGACCGACGTCAACCGGCTTTGTCGTTCGGAGGAAGATGACGCACGAGGTCCATGGCATCGTGGAGCAGCCGCAGAACCTCGATCGCTTTCCGGCCTTTGTCATTGCCGATCCGGAACAGGATGAAATGGCGCCCTTTGCGCCCTTTGCGCGCCACATGCAGCATGAACACCCCCTTCGCAATGTCGTCACGTGATTTTGCGCCAATGGTTTTCGGGCCTTCTGCCAGCGACTGCAATGCTGCCGAGAGCGTGCCGGCATAGACGCGCGCCTGCGCCGGTCCGAACTGCTCCGACGTCCAACGCAGAATGCCTTCGAAATCTGCCTCCGCGGCCGCCGTGAGGCGAACCAGCCACGGTCGCATTTCCGGCGTCACTTCGATCGTACGACAGGCACTTTCCGGCCGATTGCGTGCTCGGCAAGCGAAGACAGGTGATCGCGCAGGTCTGCAGGCGACTCGAAGCTTCTGTAGCTTCCCGCGTCGATGTCGGCAATTCCGATGCGGGCGGCTTCGCGCAGCGCCTTCAGGCGCGCTTTCTCCTCGGCCTCCCTGCTCTCGACCAGGCGAAGGCCTTCGCGCAGCACTTCGCTGGCATTCTGGTAGCGCCCGGAGGCGACGAGCCGTTCGACCAGGTCGGTTTGGAAGTCCGTCAGGACGACGTTACGCGTCGGCATTGGGCACCCTTTGGTTTCTACGGTTGAGGATTGGCATAATATGCCATAACCTGCCGGAGGGCGAGTTCAGCGGCGAACCACCCTGTGCGATCAAAGCCTTGCGTGCATCTCCCAGAACTTCGCGGGCGTCACTAC
>CAZZDV010000198.1:4600-7342 GCA_964652785.1 uncultured Bordetella sp. | reverse complement strand
AGCCCGTACTCCTTCCACCGCCTCTCCACCAGCGCCCGATGGTCCGGATGCGGCTCCACCGTCGGCGGGAAGCGCTCGTTGTTCCATTCCTTCCTGCGCTTGAAGTGCCAGTTGCGCGTGGCGTCGAACAGCACGCGCGTCCACGTTCCCGCTCCGAGCTGCTGTACGTCGCGCTCTTCGAGCGGCGTGCTGGGATCGAGGGCGTGTCCCAGCAATCCGGGGAACTGCGTAATGCCTTCGGTCGCCGCGTTCATGCGGTACGCCAGCGCCCAGTCGATCTGCTGGTAGTTCGAGACGTCGATGTCGTCCTCGAACACGAACACGTGTTTGTAGCGGCCCTGCCCCGCCCCCGCGCCCCACAGTGCCGCGGCCACCTGCTTGGGCTGCGCCTGGTAGGTCTTGCGGATCTTGATGTACACGTTGATGCCGCAGGTGATCGGGTCGCAGTACACATCCATCACGCCGGGCACGCCCGCCGCGGTGAGGATGTTCCACGCGATCCCCGCGCGCTGCGCGGACGAGATCACCGCGTTCTCCGAGAACGAGCCCGGCATGTTGCCTTCCTGCGTGCCGCGCAGGATCGGATCGTCGCGATGCATGATGCAGCTCACTTCGATCGTCGGCCTCGGCGTGGGGAGGTCGGACACGTAGCCGGTGAACTCGGCGAACGGGCCTTCGGTCTCGTAGCTCTCGGGATTCGGGTCGATGAACCCTTCGATCACCATCTCGCAGCTTGCGGGCACTTCGAGGTCAACGGTCTCGCACTTGACCATCTTCACCGGCTCGCCGCGGTACGCGCCGAGCACTGCGAACTCCGATACACCCGCGGGCAGCGGGCTGCCGCCGAGGAAACCCATGATCGGATCCCAGCCGATCACGCACGCGACCGGCATCTTCTCGCCGCGGTCGGCGTACTTGGCGAAATGCTGGCCCCAGTGCTGCCCTCCCTTGATGAGCAGCGAGGGGATCGTGTTCTTCTTGCCCACCATGCCGCGATAGATGCCGGCGTTCTGGATGCCGGTGTCGGGATCCCTGGTGACGATGCAGGCGTACGTGTTGATGTACCGCCCGCCTTCGAGGTAGTGCCACTTCGGCACGGGAAACTGGAGCAGGTCGACGTCCTTGCCCTTCACGATGTTCTGCCTCACCGGGCCGTCGGCCACCACCACGGGAGGGATCTCTTCGCGGTTCTTCCTCATCACGTGCTGGACGATCTCGTTGTTCGTCGCGCTCTTGGGGAAGCCGAGCGCGAGGTTCAGGCGTTCGCGCGTGCCGATGCCGCCGCAGAACACCTTGCGGCCGCGCGTCTTCTCGTGGTCCTTCACGTTCTCGAAGAGGAGCGCCGGACCCTGCTTCTCGAGCACGCGGCGCGAGATGGTGCCGATCTCGCAGTCCCAGTCCACCTTGGCGGTGATTCGATGCAGCTCGCCTTCCTTTTCCAGCAGCGCGATCCACTCGCGAAGATCGATACAACCCGCGATTCCACCCATGCTTCCTCCTCGTACGTGTCCTGCAAGGTATCAACGGATCGGCGGCGGCCGCAATGCCATGTTTGCATGCCGGGGCGACGGGACGAACACATGTTTACGCTTCCCTGCCGCTCGCGAGAGGTGCCGGAAGGCATAATCCGCGTATTCCGGACTGCCACCCGCCTTCTCTCATGCTGCAATTTCTTTTCCGCTTTTCCCTCGCCGTTGCGCTGCTGCTCGGCGCCCCGGCCTCCGGCATCGCCCAGCCGGCCTTCACGCTCCCCGCTCCCGGCACCGAGATCGAGTACACGGCCAGGGACCGCGACACGATGATCGGGATCGCGCGCCGCTACCTCATCGAGGGACAGCGCCACGAGGTGCAGCGCGCGCTCTGGGAATACAACAAGCTCAGGGACAGGGACCAGATCACGCGCGGCCAGGTCATCCGCATCCCGGAGAACTGGCTCAGGGAGGATGCAAACGCCATCCAGCTCGCGCACGTGGAAGGCGACGTCACCTCCAAGGGCGAGCCGCTGCGGCCGGGCGCCAAACTCGCGCCCGGAGACGACTTCAAAACCGGGCGCAACGGCTACGTAACCATCAGGCTTGCCGACGGCTCGACGCTGAACCTGCAGCCGGGTAGCGACATGTCGATCGAGGGCGTGAAGAAATCGCCGCTCGCACCGGCCGCGGACGCGCAGTTCTCCCTCAAGAACGGCCGCGTCGAGGCGACGGTGCCCAAGCGCAGCACCAGCAGCACGCGTTTCGAAGTGCGCACGCCGATCGCGGTCGCCGCGGTGCGCGGCACGCGATTTCGCGTCGTCGCGAACGACGAGAAGAAAACCGCGACCAGCGAAGTCATCGAAGGCACCGTGCAGGTCAACGACACCGGCAATCTCGGATCGGTCTCATTGCAGGAAGGATTCGGCACGCGCGTCTCTGAAGGCCAGCCGCCGCTGCCGCCGCGCGCGCTCTTGACGGCGCCGCGCCTGTGGACCGGCATCCGCTTATGGGTGCGCCGCCCGATCCGGCTGAATTTCACGCGCCTGGCCGGCGCAGTCAGTTATCGCGTGCTGGTTGCGCGCAGGGCCGATTTCGCGGAAGTCATCAGCGAGACGATCCTCAACACCAACGTCATCGAACTTCCCGAGCTGATCAACGGCCCGTACTTCCTCAAGGTGCGCGGCATCGACGACCTGGGGCTCGAGGGCCGCGACACGCTGGCCGACCTCGTGGTCAGCCTGGATGCGGCGCCCGCGGCACCCGCCGTGCC
>CAZZDV010000198.1:0-4500 GCA_964652785.1 uncultured Bordetella sp. | reverse complement strand
ACCGGCAGGAAGACGACGAACCGCGAGCCCTTGCCGGTCTCGCTCTGAACCTCGATGCGGCCGCCGTGCTTGTCGATGGCGGTCTTCACGAATGCCAGGCCGAGCCCCACGCCGCGCTCTCCCTTGCGCTCGGCCGCCTCGAGCCGCTCGAACCGGTCGAACAGCTTGGGCAGGTCCTCGGCGGCAATCCCGTAACCCTGGTCGGCAAACGTGCAGCGCCAGCGATCGCCTTCGGGCTCGAGGGTGCATTCGATGCGCGTGTCCTGCGGGCTGTACTTGATCGCGTTCGAGAGCAGGTTGATGAACACGCGGAACATCACGTCCCGTATGCCGCGCGTCAACGCGGCTTCCGGCGCGAACGCGAGCTTGAGCGCGATGTTCTTCGAGGAGGCCTGCGACTCGGCTTCGTCGATCGCATTGCGCAGGAGGTCGACGAGGTCGATCGCGATGAACCGCGACTCGTCGATCGCCTCGGCGCGCCCGAGCTGGACGAAGTCCTCCGCCAGCGTCAGCGAGCGCTCGACGCTCTTGCGAATGCGCGCGAAGAAATCCTCCTTCTGCGTTTCGGGCGCCAGCTCGCGCAGGTCGAGCATGGCGGTGATCGAGACCAGCGGCGAGCGCAGGTCGTGCGAGAGGAAGCGCATGTATTCGTCGCGTTTCCTCTCGGCATCCTTCATGACCGTCACGTCGACCAGGCTGATGAGCAGGCCGCGCCTTTCGCCGCCCGAACCCGAAAACGGCACGATGTTCACGAAGAGGTCGCGCTTGTCCGTGTGCTTTGCCTCGAAGGACACCGGCGCCCGGTCGATCAGCCGGTTCCATTCGGGCGCGCCCTGCGCGAGCACCTCGCCGAGCACCTCGGAGGCGCGCTTGCCGCTCAGCGCAAGCACGGGCTTGCCGATCAACGCTGCCGCCTGTGCATTGGCCAGCGTGATGCGAAGCTCGGTGTCGACGACCACGGCCGCCTCGGGCAAACCGTCCAGCGCGTCACCGACAAAACGGCGCATGTCACGCACCCGCGAGGAGGCGCGGCGCACTTCTTCGATGCGCGCTTCGAGCTCGTCGGACAATGCGCCCTTGCGCCTGCGCGCCATGGGCGCGGCATAGGGAAGCAGTTCGGGCTCGCGCGAAGCCGCGGCCAGCTCCTCGTCCATGTAGCGCTGCGCCGCTTCCAGCCTGCGCCAGCTCCAGAGCGGATAGCACGCGAGCAACCCGAACATCGCGGCCGAAGGTGCGAACCACCAGCCGCCGAAATAGACGAGCAGCAGCGCCACCCCGACCACGCCGGCAATGGCGAGCGCCGTGAGCATCAGGCCGTGCCGCGCGGACAGGCGCAGGTAGGCGCCCATGAGCAGCAGCACGAGAAGCGCCGCGACCGCCACTTGCAGCGCCTGGGGAACGAACGAAATGAATCCGGCGCCGCGCAGGCCGGCGAGCACGTTGGCCGAAAGCTCGACCCCGGGCATCGAGCGTGCATACCCGGAAACAGGCGTCGGATACGCGTCCATCATTCCCGCGGCCGTGGCGCCGATGAGCACGAGCTTGCCGTTCAGCGCCGCCTTGGGGACGGCGCCTTTCAGCACATCGACATACGAAACGGTCGCGAAGTGGCCCGGCGGCCCGAGAAAAGCGACGTGGACCCAGTGGTCGCGCAGCCACACGCCCGCGTCGGCGCCTTTTTGATAGTCACGCGTGTCGCGGCGCTGGCCCGGCATGGAATCCGCGTACTTGTCCCCGCCCTTGTCCAGGCTGTCGAGCGCCGCGGCCAGGTGCAGGTACTGCCGCTTGCCACCGGCAAGGCCTTCGCGCAGGTACAGGCTGCGCGCGATGCCGTCCTGGTCGAGCTCGATATGCACATGGCCGACCGCGGCCGCCGCGGCGGCAAAAGCCGGTGACGGGGGCACTTCGCGCAGCTGCCCGGATTGGGAAGCCTCCATGATCACCGGCAGCACGGTCTTGCCGTTGCGGCGGATCGCGCGCGCGAGCGCCTCGTCGCCGCCCGCATCCGCGCGATCGGGCTCCGCAAGCAGGACGTCGAACGCCACCGCCTTGGCGCCGGCCGCGGTGAGCTGCTCCAGCAAGGTCGCGTGGATCGCGCGCCGCCAGGGCCAGCGCCCCACCTGGTCGAGGCTCTGCTGGTCGATGGCGACGATCACGATGTCCTGCGGCGCAGGCCGATGGCGCATCACCAGAGCCGCGTCATACAGCGTCTGGTCAAGGCGCCAGAACCAGCCGAATCCCGCGGCGAGCGCCGTCAGCGTTGTCACGATGACCGCGGTGCCCAGCCACTCGACGAAGATCGGCCGCAGCCGACGATTTGCGTGCCGATTTGCTTTCATCGACAAAGCTTATCGCACTGCGAGCAGCCCGATCCCGGCCAGCACCATGGCCGCGCCAAAGGCGGTGCGCTTGCTCAGGCCTTCGCGGTTATGGAACACGAACAGGCTGACCGGGAAAATCAACAGAGGCGTGGTGTGCGTGACCAGCACCGCAAGCGAAATTTCCATGAAATGCATCGCCGAGACGAGGAACATCGCCCCGCCTGCGGTGGCGATCCCGCAGCCTACATAGAGCCAGAACCCGCGCCGGTCCGCGGTGACGAGGCCACGCCATGCGCCGCGCCAGTCGCGCGTGGTGGCCAGCACGCAGACCAGCGCCGTGATCGACGCGATGATCGTGCCGAACACCGCCTCGTTCCAGGTCCGCATCGCGTAGCCGCGGAACACGTTGCCGAGCGAAAAGCCGATCACCGTCGCAAGGCCCAGGAAGATGCCCCTGCGAAGGGCGGCGCGCTCCGGACGATGCTCCGCCGTCTTGCCCCGCTCGGCCGGCTGCGTAAACCAGAGGCCGAGGATGACGAGCGCCATGAGCATGAGCTCGTAGCGCCCGAGGCGCTCGCCCACCAGCAGCCACGCGAAGATCAGCGTGAAGGCCGGTGCCGCCGAGTGCACGACGCTCGAGCGCGCCGGACCGAGCACGCGGACCATGTCGAACATGAAGCGCCGCCCAAGGTAAGTCCCGGCGAGGCCGCCGATCGCGAACAGCCCGGCTTCCCTCCACTGCCAGGCAAAGGGCGTCTCGCGGAACATGAACTCGACCGCGAACACCGCGCCCGCGGTGATGATGTTGACCACCAGCACGACGATGAAGCCGAGCTCGACCGACATCCTCGCCATCGCCAGGCGCGCGAGGAGGATGTTGGAGCCGAAGAACAGCATCGAAACGAGGGAGAGCGTGACGCCCATGCGCCGAGGATAAGCGGTAAACTCGATTGCATGGACCCGACGGCCCGCAAGTTGCCACGCGAATTCGCGAATCGTTTCGCACCGTACGACGACCGCACGCAGCCCACGATGCAAGTCGAGGGCTACAAGGAAACGCTCCTGCGCGTGCCGAAGCAGCCGCCCTACAAGCGGCCGGTCACGCTCTCGGAAATCACGGGCCCGCTGAACCTTGCGCAGAAGCTCGATGCCGATCTCTCGGACCTCTCGCGCACGAAGGAAGGCGGCCGCGCGCTCGGCCAGCTCATCTGGGTCACCGGCCGCCTGCTGGATGAAGACAGCTCGCCGGTGCGCGGCTCGATCATCGAGGTCTGGCATGCGAATGCGGCCGGCCGCTACATCCACAAGATGGATGCGAACAGCCCGTTTCCCGAGGACCCGAATTTCTTCGGCTCGGGAAGATGCGTCACCGACAACGATGGGCGGTACCAGTACCTGACGATCAAGCCCGGCGCTTACCCGGTGCCGAACCATCCGGAGCGCTGGTGGCGGCCGCCGCACATCCATCTTTCGGTGTTCGGCGAAGGGTTCATGAGCCGGCTGGTGACGCAGATGTTCTTCCCCGGGGATCACCTGAATGCACAAGACCGGATTCTCAACAGCGTGCCCGACCCCAAGGGACGCGAGCGCATGATCGCCAAGGCGGTGCCGATGCTCGAGCTGCCGCGCGCGGATGTCGTGGGCTTCAGCCACGACCTCGTCGTGCGAGGACACCGCGCCACGCCGATGGGACTGTGAAGCTGCACCCCACCCCGAGCTGCACCGTTGGGCCGTTCTTCCCCACGCATTACTTCGGCGCGGTCGACAACGACCTCACGGTGGCACACGCTACTGGCGGCAAGCCGGCTATGGGCCAGAAGATCTACATCGGCGGCACCGTGTTCGAGGCCAACCGCGTGCCGCGCTGGAACGGCATCGTCGAGATCTGGCAGCCGGATGCCTCGGGACACTTTTCCCACCCAAACGATCCGGGGCACAAGAAAGCCGATCCGGATTTCATGGGCTGGGGACGCCGCGCCACCGAGGACGATGGCTATTACGACTTCATCACCGTGAAGCCGGGTGCCTACAAGGATCCGCTCACCGGCGCGATGCGCGCGCCCCACATCAACGTGTCGATCATGAGCTCCGGGCTCATGCGCCGGGTGGTGACCACGTTCTTCTTCCCAGGCGAGCCATTGAATGCCGGGGACCCGGTGTTCAATGCGATTCCCGACGC
>CAZZDV010000197.1:0-7347 GCA_964652785.1 uncultured Bordetella sp. | reverse complement strand
AAAAAGTCGCGGTATGTAAAAAGTCACTATTGGCCGGCAGTGACGCCGGGGCGCGATCCGACCTGTGCGGGAGATTCGCTTGCTGCAAAGGTCGGCGCGGCATCCACGTTATAGGCCGCGAATACTTTGTGGAGCGGCTTGACTTCGGGCAAGACATAGATGATGCCGTTCTTGCCCTCGAAGGACGGCAGCAGGACTTCGTCGAAGAACTTGATCGGTACGTTGATGCAGCCGTAGGAGATGCGGTTGTCCAAGGGCGTAGGCGTGGCCAGCCGATGCGGGCGTCGCTCCTTGGGGTTGGTATCGATCACGCGATGCATCGAGACCGCCGCGTCGTAGTCGACCCAAACGACGTCTTGGCCGCTGGCGTTGCGTCCCATCGCGGCCACGAAGCGGCCGGCCGGGGTCGTGCGTTGTTCAACGGGGATGTCGGAGAGATCGCGCTCGCCGATGCCGGGAGCCGAATCGTCGCCGCGCGCGATGCCGATCAGCACAGGTGCCGCGCCGCGCAGGCGTCCATCCGGATGGAATACATAGAGCTTCGCCGCGGTCTTGTCCACGATGGCGAAGGGAAGGAGCTTGTCGCCCGAATTGTTGTCGCCCGAATACGCGACCCAGTCTGCGACATAGCGGACTTCTTTCGAGGCGCTTTCCCTCTCGAAGGCCGCGCGCTTGACCGATTTGCCGGCGGTGGCGATGTCTTTGGCGGCGCTGGCCGGCGGCGCCATGCCAAAGGTCAAACCAGCAGCGAGCAACCCCGCGAGTGCCGAGCGGGCCCAAAATGCAGCGAGCCTGCCGCTCGCGGCGCGGAGTGCTTCCGCGCCGGACCGGCAGGCATCATTTGAACTACAGGTTCTCCCCAACTTCATGCTTGCTTACTCCTGTGGCGTGAGGCGGGGCCTGCGGTTCTTAGTTACGGTCGCGCTTGGCTGCGGCCGGCGCCACGTACGGGGCGGGCTGCACGACAGCCGGAGCAACGATCACCGGAGCCGGACGCGGCGTCGCCTGGGCGAGCTGGATCGGGACCAGCTTCACGAAGCCATCGCCACCGCGGTTGCCCGACTGGTAGTCCTGGCCGGAAGCAACCGACTTGCCGCTGCCGCCGTCGCCGTAGCTCGCGCCACCGCCGCCACCGCCGTCACGCATTCCGCCGCGGCCGGGATTGCCCGTGGGGATACCGGCAACGATCATGCGCTCGCCGTCTTCGGCGGGACGCTCGGCACGGCGATTGCGGTCCGGCAGGATTCCGCCGTCCCCGCCACCACCCATGTTCGGGCCGGCGCCAGCCGCGCCTTGACCGTCGGCGATCAGGCCGTCGGCACGCGGGGCTGCAAGTGCACGCGACGAGGCAACCATGTAGCTGCTGTCACCACGACCGGCCCAGGTGTCCGCGCCGCTGAAACCGGCAACCGTCTGGTTCGTGTACGCCTGCGTCATTGCGGTCGGGGCGCCGGGCTCACCGCTGCCACCCACCACGAACCCGGGCATCCCACCACGTCCGCCCGTGCCGATCGTCAGCTTGTAGACGCCGGGAGCGAGGTACTGCGTGGTCTTGAAGGGCACCGCGCCGGCTCCGCCGCCGCCGGAGGCGAGCATTCCGCCGCCGCCGCCGCCGCCGCCGCCGCCACCCGCGATCGTGATTTCATACGTGCCTTCCGTCAGCACCGGCCCCGGATACGAGGACAGCCGCGGGAAGTTGGAAAGCGACTGGGCGCCGTCCTTCGGCATGACCGTCAGGAAGCACTGGCGGTTCAGGGCGCCATCGGGCGCGCCGCGCGATGTGAAGAACTGCGCGCCGTTGTCGTAAAGAGCCGCGCACTGCGGCGTGTCCTGGGCAAAGGCCGGCGCCGAAGCGACAGTGGCCAGCGCAAGCAGGGCCAAGCGGATTTCAGATTTCATGTAGTGCCTCCAAGTGATGTGAGTTCGAAAGGTATTTCGGCTCGAAGCCCGTGCCCCCTGGCTGGGTTTCGACGACAGTGCCAATGTAGCTATTCGAGGCTCAGTGCACTATGGGAGTCAGTCTGATGTTGGCGTACGCGCAATCGCAACGTACGAGTAGGCGTTTTCCTACAGCCAAAACGCGCTTAACGGTTGGCGCGTACGGGTTGCGCGGCAGGTTTCGAGTCGAGGCGCGCATCTGCGGGGCGCTCTGCTGCATAGGCCTTGAACACCGAAGCGATCGTGCGCACCTCGGGCAGCACGTAGGCAACCCCTTTCGTGCCAGTGAATGTCCGCGTCACGACGTTGCTGAAGAACGGGATGGGCACGTTGATGCAGCCGAAGGAAATGCGATTGTCCGAAACCGTCGGCGATGCCAGCCGCTGGGGACGGCGCTGCTTCGGGGTGTCGATGACCGGATGCATCGAGATCGCCGCCTCGTAGTCCACCCAGAGGATTTCCTTACCCTTGTCGTTGCGGCCGATCTCGACCTGGAAGCGCCCTGCGGGCGTCGTGCGGTCCTTCAGCGGGATCGTGGAGAGCTCGCGATCCCCTACGCCCGGCGCAGTGTGGTCCCCGATGGCAATGCCGAGCAAGGCAGGCGCTTCGCCCTGCAAATGGCCCTCGCCATCGAACACGAAGACCCGGGCGTCCTTTTTGTCGACGATCAGGAAGGGCGTTCGGTTTGCATCGCCGGACTCGACGACCCAGTCCGCAAGCGAGCGCGCCTGGGCGCCCGGATTCGCCTGCTTGAAATCGGCCGCGGTCAGTCGGCGAGCCGTGGTCTCGACGTTTGCCCCCCGGTCGAGGCGCTTCTCGGTCGAAGCCTCCTGCGCGCCTGCAACCGGAGCCGCAAACAGGCACGCCACCGCGACCGTGATTCGAATCGCGCAAACGGACTTCTCGAATGCCATTTTTATTTTTCCAAATTAGGAAACACGCGCTTTCGCGCCGGGACATGCATGTCCAATCGACTGCTCCGGCGCGGGTTCATGCGGCTGCGCCGGTATTACGGGTTGCATCAGCGCATGAAGCGGCCGATCAGCAGGCCTGCGACGAGCGCAATACCGACGGCCTTGAGGGGGCTGGCCAGCACGTAGTCGCGTGCATCCGTCAGCATCTTCGCCTGCGTGCCCTTGAGGTCTTCGCCCTTCCTGCTCAGCCACTCCGCCGGCGCTTCGGCCATGCTGACCGCCTTGTCCACGGCCTGGTGGGCGGATTCCGCGACCCGGCCGATGATCGGCTTGACCTTGCCCGCGACGTCATCGAGGGCACCGTTGACGCTGCCGACCGCGGAATCGACGGCCGAGTGCGCGCTGCTGGCGGTCTGGCCGAGCTTGCCTTCGCTTGCGTTGCTTCCACCGGTGGCGGATTGGTTGTTGGTCGGGCTGGATGGCATGGTCATTCTCCTCTGTGGAATGAAAAATCCGGCCGGCGAGTGCCGGCCAGGTGCTTTATCGAATCGGACCCATCGCGAGCGGCGCGCTGCGGATCTCCTCCGCCTTGCCGAGCGCCATGACGCGCTCGTTGCGGGCCACCCTCAGGCAGCGCCGGCGTTCGGCGCCGGGCATCGACTTGCAGCGGGCGGACGTGCGCGCGTAGGTTGAATTCGCCGCATTCAATGCATCCGAGTAGGTCGTGTTCAGCGCCGCGTAGGCGCCGGCCTTCGCGACCCTGATGCAGCTCAGGCGCTCTTCCTGCCTGAGCCTGCGGCACTTCGATGCGGTTTCGGTGTACCTGGCACGGGCCGCGGCAGAAGCGGTGTCGTACGCGCTCTCGGCCGCAAGGGCGGGCGCCGCCAAAAGCAGGGCAGCGGGCAACAACAACCACGATAGGAGAGCGCCAGTCATTGCGCCAAGGGGTTCAGATCAACACCCCCGATCCTAGGTGCCGCAGCCTGCAACCTCTGTGCGCTACCACACGGTGAAACGCGGTCGCGCCCGTCACCATTGGCTGCGGAACACTGTCCGCTCTACGAGACCGCGCGCGGACCCACCGCGCGCCTCGCCCCACTCCGAGATTCGATCATCGCCACCAGAGCGCCCCGCTGGCTGAAATGGGTTATCGCGTTGCTGATCGCGATCCCGCTGCTGCCGATCCTGTTCGTCCTCCTCTTCGGATGGAACTGGGCGCGCGGACCGCTCGAGCGCCATGTCACGCAGAAAACCGGCCGCCAGCTTTCGATCGGTGGAGACCTTACGGCGAAACTCGCCTGGCCCTCGCCGCGCCTGCGCGCTAACGCTGTCACGTTCGCCAATCCCGCTTGGGCGCGCGAAGGAAACATGCTCAGCGTCGAGGATGTCGAGTTCACGGTCGACCTTTCGCAACTCCTGCGCGGGCGCCTCGTGTTTCCGGAAGTGCGGCTCACGCACCCCGTGGTGTTCCTGGAGCAGGCCTCGGACGGGCGCAAGTCGTGGCTGCTCGACCTGCAGCAGTCCGACGAGAACGCTCGCATCCCGATCGGCCGTCTCACGCTCGACCGCGGGCAGCTTGGCTATGACGACGGGAAGGGGAAGACCAGCCTGCGCGCGGACATCTCCACGCAGGACGCGCAGCCAGGCCCGGCGCCCGGGCCTTCGGGCACGAAAGCGAAGGACGCGAACGACGCGTCCGGTGTCGTTTTCGGGGTCAAAGGCACGTACAAGGGCCTGGCCCTCAACGCCAAGGGCAGCGGCGGGACGGTCCTCAAGCTCAATGACGAGAGTGTTCCCTACCCGTTGCGCGTCGAAGGCACGGTCGGGGCCACGGCGATCCGGGCGGACGGCTCGGTCACGAGCCTGCTCAAGTTCGTCGCGCTCGACGTGCAGCTTGCCCTGCGCGGTCCGAGCCTCGCCCAGCTCTATCCGATCTTCGGCATCCCTTTCCCCGAGACCAATCCCTACCGGACCTCCGGGCACCTCGTGCACAGCGGCACTACCTGGCGGTACGAGCGTTTCAGCGGCGTGGTCGGCAAGAGTGACCTCGGCGGCGACTTGCAGGTCGATACGGGCGGCGCGCGGCCTTTCGTGCGCGCGGGCCTGAACTCGAAGGTGCTCGACCTCCAGGACCTCGGCCCGTTGATCGGCTCCAAGGCGCCTTCGGAGCCCGAAACGAAGAAATCGGCGGTCGCGCCGGCCGCGGCCAAGGGGCCGCATCTGCTGCCCGATGTGGCGTTCAAGACCGATCGCTGGTCCGTGGTCGACGCCGACGTGACGCTGCGCGCGGGAACGATCGTGCGCGCAAAGCAGATCCCGATCGAGAACCTCAGCACGCACCTCAAGCTGAAGGACTCGCAGCTCGCGCTCGACCCGCTCGACTTCGGGTTCGCCGGCGGACACCTGCGTAGTGTCATCACGCTGGACGGGCGCAAGGACCCGATCCATGCGCGCGCGAAGATCGCCGCGCGCAAGCTGCAGCTGGCCAAGATGTTCCCGACGCTCGACACGAGCAAGGCCAGCGTTGGCGAGGTCAACGGCGAGTTCGACCTCGCCGGCACCGGCAATTCGGTCGGCCGGATGCTCGCGACCTCGAATGGCCGGGCGGGCCTGCTGGTCGCGAATGGCCAGGTGAGCGAGCTGCTCATGCAGCAGGCGGGGCTCCACCTGGTGGAGATCCTCAAGCTCAAGCTTTCGGGCGACCGGCGCGTGAACCTGCGCTGCGGCGTGGCCGATTTCGGCGTCAAGAACGGCGTCATGGAAGCCAACGCGCTCATCCTCGACACCGATGTGACCACCGTGTTCGGCAGCGGACGCATCGACCTGGGCCACGAGACGATCGACCTCACGCTTGCGCCGAAGACCAGGCAATTCAGCCCGATCGCCCTGCGCGGGCCCATCCACGTCCGCGGCACCTTCTCGAAGCCGCAGGTATCGGTGGATATCCCGAAGGTCGCTGCGCGCGGCGTGGGCGCGCTGTTGCTGGGGCTGGTCAACCCGCTGCTCGCCCTGCTGCCTCTGATCGAAGCCGGTCCCGGGGTGGATGCGGATTGCGCCAAACTGATCCGGGACGTGCGCACCATAGTGCCGCATGCCCCGGCCACCGCAGTTCCGCCCGCACGGCGCTAGAGGCGGCCAAAAAAAACGGGCCCTGCGGCCCGTGAATCCCTACGAGGAGTCCTTTTGGAAGGCGGGGTTACTTCACCTTGAAGCGTACCTTCGCGTCCGCGACGCAGCGGTCCTTGGCTTCGCCCTTGAGCGCATCGCAGCGCTCCTTGGCTGCGGCATAGTTGGCGTCGCGCTTGTCTTCGACAGCGTCCTTGCGGGCCTCGGCGACCTTGTCGCCGGCCTTGTTGATGGCCTTGCCAGTCTTCATGTCGGCCTTCGCGTCGGCTTCGACCTTGGTGCGGGCGGCCTTGGCATCCTTCACGCAGACGTCCTTGGGATTGCCCTTGAGGTCGTCGCACTTCTTTTTGGCGAGGTTGTAGTCGGCTTCGGCCTTTGCCTTGACCAGGTCGTATTGCGCCTTGGGCGTGCCCTTGTCGCGCGCTTCGAGGTCGGCCTTGGCGACTTTCTGCATGCCTTTGGCTTCGGCCATGCACATGTCCTTGGCGTTTGCCTTCATGTCCTTGCAGCCATCCTTCGCCGCCTTGTACTGCGCTTCGATCTTGTCCTTCTCGGACTTGACGACCGAGGAATCCATGGCGGCCGAGGCGCCGCCCGTATAAGCCAGCGCGAGCGCACAGGCCAGCGCAGCTGCTTTGATCTGGAATTTCATGGTGCATCTCCTAGAGTGACTTTTGATGTGCCTTAGCGTACATGGGCGTGTGCCGCGTGTTTGTTCGATAACGCACACAAAAAAGTACGCCGCACAGCAACTACGGCCGTGCGGCGCGGGTACCAGCTAGCGTTTGCCGGTCACTTCTGCGGGGCGGGGACGACGACGATCGTATCCCCGGTGCGGCCGCGTTGTCCGGTTGCGCCGGTATCGCCCGTCGCGCCGGTGGCGCCAGTCGCACCGCTATAGCCAGTGCTGCCCTTGTCGCCGGTGGCGCCAGTCGCACCAGTCGTGCCGCTATAGCCGGTGCTGCCCTTGTCGCCAGTTGCGCCGGTGGCGCCTGTGGAACCGGAGGAGCCGGTCGAGCCGGTCGAGCCGGAGGAACCGGTCGCCCCTGTGGCGCCGGCGGGGCCGGGTACGGCGATTACCGCCGCGGGCGGCGTGACTACAGTCGCCTTCTCGCAGGCGCTCAACGTCACCGCCAGGAGGGCGGCCGACAGCAGGATCGAGTACTTCATGGAAACTCCTTTTTCTTACTACGGGAGGCCGCACCTGGATGCGGTTACACGAAAGGTGCAACGCTCAACATAGGCGCATTGGCCGCCGCAATCCGTTCGGTGCCGCGCTTAGTGCGGTTGTTTCTGGTCGAACGGGCAGCCAGTGTCGGTCAACGCACAGAACAGGACCCGCCTTCGGCCCACTATCGCGCCACTTAGA
>CAZZDV010000196.1:0-7354 GCA_964652785.1 uncultured Bordetella sp. | reverse complement strand
GGAGCCGTAATGACGTTGGCGTTACGGTGGGATAGAATGCGTCCTCGCACACCGGACCACGACTATGAAATCCGCCGCCGCAAAGCCCCCCAAGCCCGCTCGGCGAGAGACGCTCAACCTGCGTATTCCGGCGGCAGAGCGCAGCCTGATCGACCGCGCCGCGCAATCGCGTGGCAAGACCAGAACCAATTTCATCCTCAGCGCCGCGCGCCGAGCCGCCGAGGAAACACTGCTGGACCAGACCCTGTTCCAGGTCAGCCCCGCCGCGTACGCCAAGTTCCTGGCGCGCCTGGACTCGCCGCCAAATCCCAACGAGCGTCTGCAGCGCGCGTTGAAGGCGACGCCGCCTTGGCCGCGGGACTGACTTCGGTGGCATGGTGCTTGCCCCTGAGCCGCTGACCTCGGAGCATAGGCTCCAAGGCTTCGACAGCGGCGTTGCGTCGCTTGACGAATGGCTGCAGCGTCGGGCGCTCCAGAACCAGGCGAGCGGCGCTTCACGCACCTTCGTGGTCTGCAAAGCCGAGCGGGTCGTCGCTTACTACGCGCTGGCCGCCAGCGCGGTGGCGTCGAACGCTTCGCCAGGGCGCTTCCGGCGCAACATGCCCGATCCGATCCCGGTGGTCGTGCTGGGCCGCCTGGCCATCAGCCGCTCCCATCAAGGCCGCGGGCTCGGTCGCGCCTTGTTTCAGGACGCGGCCAGGCGCATCGTCCATGCGGCCGACACCATCGGGATACGCGGCCTGCTGGTGCATGCGATCTCGGATGAAGCCAGGGCCTTCTACCTGCGACTCGGCCTTGATCCTTCACCGTTCGAACCGATGACCTTGATGGCGACGCTGCCCGACCTCAAGGCCGCCCTCCAGTGAGCCGCCATCGGGCCGGACGGTCGGGCTCCTGAAAGGAGACTGCGAAGTCACGCGGCAGGCTTCGCCACAAGCTGCCGAGCCGATTGCGACAGCCCGTTCAAGATCGACTCAGTCCGCCATTTTTCTCAGACGTTGAAGCGAAAGTGCATGACGTCCCCATCATGCACCACGTACTCCTTGCCTTCGACGCGCATCTTGCCGTGCTCCTTGGCGCCGTGCTCGCCCTTGCCGGCAATGAAGTCCGGGTAGGCGATCACCTCCGCACGGATGAATCCGTGCTCGAAATCGGTATGGATCACCCCGGCGGCCTGCGGCGCGGTCGCGCCGATCGCAACCGTCCAGGCGCGTACTTCCTTGGGACCGGCAGTGAAATAGGTCTGCAGGCCCATCAGCTTGTAGCCGGCGCGGATCACGCGGTTTAAGCCCGGCTCCTCCAGCCCCAGGTCCTCCAGGAAGATTTTCTTCTCCTCGTCTTCGAGGTCGGCCATCTGCGATTCAAGAGCCGCACAGATCGCGACTACAGGCGCGCCCTCCTTCTTCGCATGCGCTTCGACCGCGTCGAGCAAGGGGTTGTCGCGGAATCCCTTCTCATCGACGTTTGCGACATACATCGTCGGCTTCATGGTCAGCAGGAACAACGGCTTGATCACCACCAACTCCTCCTTGGCGAGATCGACGGCGCGCGCAGGCAGGCCCTGGTCGAGCGCTTTCTGCACTTTCTCCAGCACCGCGACCAGGCGCTGCGCCTCCTTGTCGCCGCCGGTCTTGGCGAGCTTCACGTTCTTGGAGAGTTGCTTTTCGACGGTGGCAAGGTCGGCCAGCGCAAGCTCGGTGTTGATGGTCTCGATATCCGAGACCGGATCGATCTTGCCGGCGACGTGAACCACGTTTTCGTCCACGAAGCAGCGCACCACGTGCGCGATCGCATCGGTCTCGCGGATGTTGGCCAGGAACTGGTTGCCCAGGCCCTCGCCTTTGGATGCGCCGGCGACAAGGCCCGCGATGTCGACGAACTCGACCACCGCCGGCAGCACTTTCTGCGGCTTCACGATCGCCGCAAGCTTGCCAAGGCGGGGATCGGGGACTTCGACGATGCCCACGTTCGGCTCGATCGTGCAGAACGGATAGTTCTCCGCGGCGATGCCGGCCTTGGTCAGCGCATTGAACAGGGTGGACTTGCCTACGTTGGGCAGGCCAACGATGCCGCATTTCAGGCTCATGTCAGGGATTCCTTCACCGGGGGTTCTTTTGGTGGTTTGGGTTTGGTGTGCAGCTTGTGCATCGCGCGCTCGACGTCGCCCGCAACGGCGAGCGGCAGGATCTCGAGCGCACGGTCGATCGTCTCTTCGATCGCTTCGCGGTCGAGCTTGGAAGGCCGGGTCAATACGTAGTCTGAAACCAGGTCGCGCTCGCCGGGGTGGCCGATCCCGAAGCGCAGGCGCCAGTAGTCGTTGGTCCCCAGCTGCGCCGAGATGTCCTTGAGGCCGTTGTGCCCGCCGACGCCGCCGCCGAGTTTCATCTTCACCACGCCGGGCAGGAAATCGAGTTCGTCGTGCGCGACCAGTATTTCGGCCGGCGCGAGCTTGAAAAAGCCCGCCAGCGCCGCAACCGAGCGGCCCGAAAGGTTCATGAAAGTGGTGGGCATGAGCAGCCACGCGCCGGAGCTTTCGTCGCGTCCCGCCAGGCCGTGGTACTTGCCTTCCTTTTTCAGTGCAACGCGCTTGGCATCGGCGAATTTCTCGACCAGCCGGTAGCCCGCGTTATGCCGCGTGCCTTCGTATTCCTTGCCCGGATTGCCCAGGCCGACGATGAGACGGATTGCCATGGGTCCAAAAAAAAGCGGCAAGGCCGGATGCGCCCTTGCCGCCCTTTCCTATCGCCTGATTTACTTTTTGTCTTTTTTGTCGCCGCCCTTGTCTGCGGCTTTGGCACCGGCGGCGGGCTTCGCGCCGGCGGCCGGCTTCGCACCACCCTTGACGTCGGCGGCCTTGTCGCCTTCCTTGGCGGGCTCGGCCTGCTTGCTGGCCGGCACATCCCCCGCGGCTGGCGCTGCGGCCGTGGTTTCTTCCTCGACCACTGCGAGCTGCGGCACGAGCACCGACACGACCACGGGGTTCTCCTTCTTGTGCAGCACGGCTTCGACGCCCTTGGGCAGCGTGATGTCCTTGGCATGCACCGTGTAGCCCACCGTAGCGTTGGAAAGGTCGATTTCGATGAACTCGGGCAGGTCGTCCGGCAGGCAGGTGATGTTGAGCTCGTTCAGCACGTGGCTCACGACCCCGCCCTGCTCCTTGACTGCCTGCGACTGCTCGGCGTTGATGAAGTGCAGCGGCACCTTCATGTGGATCTTGCGGTCCTTGGCGACGCGCTGGAAGTCGATGTGCTGCACCTGCAGCTTGAAGGGATGCATGTTGAAGGAGCGCAGCAGCACGGCTTCCTTCTCGCCTTCAAGGTCGAGCGTCAGGATCGACGCGTGGAAAGCCTCGCGCGAAAGGTTCCGCGCCAGCTCCTTGTGGTCCAGCTCGATGTTCACCGGTTCCGACGTCCCACCGTACACGATGCCGGGCACTTTTCCGGCATTGCGCAGGCGGCGGCTCGCACCCGTTCCCTGCAAAACGCGCTTTTTCGCGCTGACTTCGATTTTCATGACTGCTCCTAAAGTTACGCGGCCCGCGACCAGGCACACGTCAAATTGGGACGCAGGGGACACCCCCGCACCCCGCAAAAACTATTCGACAAACAGCGAGCTCACCGAATCCTCGCTGAAGATCCTCAAAATCGTTTCAGCCAGCAGGCCGGCCACCGACAGCTGGCGGATCTTCGCGCACGCCCGCGCGTCCTCGCGCAAGGGAATTGTGTCCGTCACCACCAGCTCGTCCATGTCCGACTCCGCGATCCTGCCCACCGCGCCGCCCGAGAGCACTGCGTGCGTGCAATACGCAACCACCTTCGTGGCGCCTTCCTGCTTGAGCACCTGCGCGGCCTTGCAAAGCGTGCCCGCCGTATCGACCATGTCGTCCATGATCACGCACGTGCGGCCTTCGACCTCGCCGATGATGTTCATGACTTCCGAAACATTGGCCTTCGGGCGCCGCTTGTCGATGATCGCCAGGTCCGACTCCAGGCGCTTGGCCAGCGCCCTTGCCCGCACCACACCGCCCACGTCCGGCGACACGACGATCAGGTTGTCGTACCGCATCTTCCATACGTCGCCGAGCAACACCGGCGCCGCGTAAATATTGTCCACCGGGATATCGAAAAATCCCTGGATCTGGTCCGCATGCAGATCCATCGTCAGCACGCGCGCCACGCCCACCGCCGTCAGCATGTTGGCCACGACCTTCGCGCTGATCGCAACCCGCGCCGAGCGGGGCCGGCGGTCCTGCCGTCCGTATCCGAAATACGGGATTGCCGCGGTGACCCTCGCGGCCGACGAGCGCTTTAACGCGTCGACCATCACCATGAGCTCCATGAGGCTGTCGTTGGTGGGCATGCAGGTCGGCTGCAGCACGAAGACGTCCTTGCCGCGCACGTTCTCCAGCAACTCCACCATCACTTCGCCATCGGAGAACTTGCCGACGATGGCGCGCCCGACACCGATGTTCAGGTGCTTGACGACGTCCTGGGCCAGCCGCGGATTGGCGTTGCCCGTAAATACCATCAAGCGTTCCAGCACTCTTGCCGGTACCAGGTTGGCCATGTCCTCGACTCTCAGGCTTTAAAGCAGTCAATCGTGGCTGGGGAGGAAGGATTCGAACCTTCGCATGCCGGAATCAAAATCCGGTGCCTTAACCAGCTTGGCGACTCCCCAAAATTTATTTCCGTACTTACGCGTCTCCGGCCAGGTTTCGCAGCGGATGCTCGTCGAGGCCGCGGGCCACGAACCCCCGCATTCCCTCCGGCAACCGCGCCTGGACCGCGCGCGCTTCCTCTTCGGTTTCGTATCCGGCGAATACACAGGCACCGGAGCCGGTCATTCGCGCGTCGCCATACCGCGAAAGCCACTCCAGATGCTCGCCGATCTGTGGATAAAGGGCTGTCGCGACCGTCTGAAGATCGTTCTTTCCGAGACCCGGCAAAAAGGCCGGTATTCTGAGTGCTTTCGTAGCCCGTGTCAACGCGACAGAGGCGAAGATTTCTTTTGTGGATACCGATACTTGCGGCGTCAGCACGAGGTACCACGCGGGGGGCGCGGAAAGCGCTGTAAGCCGCTCGCCCACCCCTTCGCCGAACGCGGTTTTCCCGAACACGAATACTGGCACGTCGGCACCGAGCCCGAGCGCGAGTTTCATCAATTCGGACCGCGTGTAGCCGAGCTTCCATTCGTGGTTGAGCACCAGCAGCACCGTAGCCGCATCCGAGGATCCGCCGCCCAGGCCTGCGCCGATCGGCAGGCGTTTCGTGAGCGCGATATCCGCGCCGAGGCTGGATGCCGCCGCTCCTATGCGACCGCTCGCGTGCTGCTGCAACGCCCGGGCCGCGCGCAGGCAGAGATCCGACCCGGCATCGACGCCGGGCGTCTCGTTGACGCGCCTGATCACCCCATCGTCGCGAGTCGTGATGCCGATCTCGTCGCCGTAGTCGATGAACCGGAACACGGTCTGCAGCAGGTGATAGCCATCCTCCCTGCGGCCGAGTACGTGCAGGAAGAGGTTCAGCTTGGCGGGTGCCGGGTACCATTGGAACTGAGGGAAGAACTGCGGCATGGACGGATGCGCGCACGCGCGCCTAGCGCGGTTGCGGGCCCAGTTTCCAGTCGTGGATCGCGAGGCGAAGCTCGATGCCCGGATAGGTGAGCTTCAGGCGCGTCGGCAGGCCGTCGGGACGATATTCCTGGTACTCGACATGCCAGCCGTTCTGGTCGAGGCCGGAGATCCTTCCCTGGCCGTCGCGCACGACCGTGGCGTGCGAACCTTCGACCGCCTTGCCCCGAACCCAATCGGTCAGGCCGGCCAGCGGCAGCCTGAAACCCAAAACCTGTTCGGTCAGCGCCTCGGCATCGTTCGCGCGGTAGTCGCGCAGCTCGGCCGTCGTCAGCACGACCTCATTGCCGTTGCGTACGATGCGCGCAACACTCGATCCGACCGGGGTCGTGATGAGCAGCTCGTCCGACGCCTTCGAGTGCCGCCAGGCCACGTTGCCGGAAGCGGCTTCCTCCTTGAAGCGGGTCGCTATGCGCCCTTTGAGCTCGAACTCGATCGTTTCCTGGTCGGCGAGCGGCCGCAGCCCGGCGCAGCCGGACACCGCGAATGCGAAAAGAAAGGCGAGTGCGCTAAGGAGGTGCTTCACGGCTGTGCAGTCGACGCGCGAAGGCGTCAGGGCTTGAAGCGTTTGATGGTCTTCTGCAGCGCTTCGTTGTCCGGCGCGATCTTGGTCGCCTCGTTCCAGATGCGCTCGGCCTCGGCGCGTTCGCCGGACACCCAGAGGACTTCGCCCAGGTGGGCGCCGATCTCGCCGTCGGGCCGTCCCTTGTAGGCGCGGCGCAGGTGCTCGAGGGCGCGCGGGAGATCGCCCATGCGGTAGTAAATCCAGCCCATGCTGTCGACGATGAACAGATCCTGCGGCGCGAGGATCATGGCCTTTTCGATGAGTTTCTTGGCCTCGTCCAGCCGCACGTTCCGGTCCGCGAAGGAATAACCGAGCGCGTTGTAGGCGTGGGCATGATCGGGCCGGATCTTGATGAGCTTGAGCAGGTCAGACTCGAGGATGTCGTAGCGCTCGAGCTTCTCGGCGGTAAGCGCACGGTCGTAGAGCAGGTCGGGCTGGTCGGGCTGGGACTGCAGGGCGCTGTCCAGCACCTTGAAGGCCTCGGCGTTCTGGTTGACCTCGCGCAACAGCTGCGCTTCGGCGATCAGCATTTGCGTCTGTTGCTCGCCGGCGTTCACCTTGCGCAGGAAATCGCGCGCCTCGGCGAGTTTGCCCTGCTTGGAGAGGATCTGCGCATACCGCAGCCGCGAAGGGATGAACTGGTCGCCCGACTCGATCTGCGAGTACCACTTGAGCGCGCCGGGGAAGTCTTTCTTCTCTTCGGCGACCTGGCCGAGCGTGAATCGCACGCCGTCCTTGTCGCGAAACCGCATGTCCAGCAGGCGGCTCAGGTAATTCTCGCTCGCATCGAAATCCTTGATCTGCACGGAGAGCAACCCGACCGCGTACAGGACATCGGTGTTGTCCGGATGCTGCTTGAGCAGCGCCTGGAACTGGGTACGCGCTTCGGGCAGCTTCTTGTCGAGCACCAGCAGCCGCGCATAGTTGAGCCCTGCTTCGCGCGACGCCGGATACTTCTGCACGAAAGAGGCCAGGCGGGCTTCGGCTTCGGCCGGGGACTTGGGCTGCAGCAACTGGGCTTCGAAGATGGCCGGCAGGTCCCAGTCGGGCTTCAGCTGGGCCGCGCGACGCACTTCTTCGAGCGCGAGGGCTTCGTCCTCGGCGCCTGCCGCAGCCTGCGCCACCGCGAACCGCGCCTGCGGCAGCGACGGGTATGCAGC
>CAZZDV010000195.1:2373-7383 GCA_964652785.1 uncultured Bordetella sp. | reverse complement strand
CAGAAGGTCAGCTCGAAGCCCACATCGCCCTCGGCCGTGCGCGGCTTCGGGTCCCCGCCGTTCTGCGTGAGGAAACGGATGTTGAGCACATACTTGTTCGCGCTCATCTCCGGCACGCACGCGAGCGTCGGATCGAGGCGCACGCGCAGCATCTGCGCGGTCTTGCCGCCGAGCATCTGTTGGTAGGTGCCCTGCGGCGCCTGGAAGTGCGCCGGCTTTCCCGACTCGCGCAGGATGCGAAGGATGATCGCCGAGCCATCGCGCAGCGCGTAAAGCGGGCTGGTCCAGCTGGCGAGCTGCGCGCCGCGCTCTTCCGAGGGCTTGTTCAGCCAGTAGTGATACGAAGGCAGGTCAAACTGGCACGCGCCTCCGGGAATCCCTGTGCGCTGCTTGATCGACATGAGCCATTCGTTCTCGCGCAGGTACTGGCCGATGCGCCCGGTCATGCCGAAGAGCGCGGCGGACGCCTGCTCCATGTCGCCGAGCACCTGATTGAGGGCGTCTTCCGAGATGTCCGGATTGTTGCGGAACGCGCGCAGCACCTGTTTCTGGCGCTCGAGTTCCTGCAGCAGGTCGGACTTGAGGTCGGCGCGGCCCGCGACCTCCATGATCTCGAACAGCGTGAGCAGCGCAACGTGGTGGTCCTGCGGGCCCGGCTGCCGGATGAAGTGCCCCGAGCGCGCGAACAGGTCCTCCAGGCGAAGGAGCGTACGGATGCGTTCGTTCAGCGGGTACTCGTACGTGATCACGACCGCGCCGTATTCAATCGGGGCTCGCACCGGAGATAAGCGGGAATTCCTCGAATTTTGAGGCAATTGACCCCGGCAGGCAATTGGCGGCGTGGGTTCATGCGCCCCGCACCTCCCTGGCGAGCGCGAGATAGCGCTCGTGAAGCACCTCGACTTGCGGCGCAAGGCCGGCCAGGGGGCCGCTGTTGTCGATCACGTCGTCGGCGGCCTCGAGGCGCTCGGCGCGCGAAGCCTGGGCCGCAATGATGCGGCGCACTTCCGCCTCGGCAAGGCCGCTGCGTTGCCTGACCCGCTCGACCTGCACGCCTTCGTCGCAGTCGACGACGAGCACGCGGGAGACCCGCGTGCGATGGTCACGCGACTCGACCAGCAGCGGCACGACGTGAACCGCGTAAGGGGCGACCCCGGCTGAGGAGGCGATGCGCCGCTCGGACTCGGCGCGGATCATTGGGTGCAGCACCGACTCCAGCCGCTTGCGGGCGGCGGGGTCGGCGAACACTATCTCGCGCACCTTCTTGCGATCCATGGCGCCGTCGGGCGCGATCGAATCGTCTCCAAACACCGCCCGGATCTGCGGGATCGCGGCTCCGCCGGGGCGGGTCAGCTCGTGGGCGATCGCATCTGTGTCGACGATGGCGGCGCCGAGCAGTGCGAACTGGTCGGCCACCGCGCTTTTGCCGCTGCCGATGCCGCCGGTGAGGCCGATCACGAGGGCGGGCTTGCGGTTGGGCATCGTCTTGGCTGGGTTGCCGGCATCGCGGGCATTCACGAAAGCAACGGAAGGTACTTGCGGCTGATCGTCTCGCCCCAGAAAAGGGCGATAACGCCCGCAGCGGCAAGATAGGGTCCGAAAGGAATGGGCTTCTCGCGCCCATGCTTGGCCAGCACCATGAGGGCGATGCCGACGGTTGCGCCGACCACGGACGAGATCAGGATCACCATCGCGAGGGCCTGCCAGCCGAGCCAGGCGCAGATCGCGGCCAGAAGCTTGAAGTCGCCGTAACCCATGCCCTCCTTGCCGGTGACCAGTTTGAACACCCAGTACACGCTCCAGAGCGACAGGTAGCCCGCGATTGCGCCGATCACCGCCGATCCGAGCGGCACGAACGTGGCGCCCAGGTTGAAGATCAACCCGGCCCACAGGAGGGGCAAGGTGATGTCGTCCGGAAGGAGTTGGGTGTCGTAGTCGATCATCGCAAGCGCGAGCAAGGCCCATGCGAAAAACATCGCGCCGAAGCCCGTGGCCGAAAACCCGAAACGCACGGCCGCATAACTGGCCACCACCCCCGCAGCCGCTTCGACCAGCGGATAGCGAAGAGAGATGGGGGTTTTGCAGGCCGAGCAGCGCCCGCGAAGGATTGCATAGGAGAGCAGCGGAATGTTTTCAAGCGCGGTGATCCTGTGCCCGCATTGCGGGCAGGCCGAGCGCGGGACGACGAGGTTGTACGCGGCCGGTTTCGCCGCTTCGCGGTTCGCGCCGGTGGGATCGGTGTTGCGTTCGTTTTGCGGCTTGGCAGGGGGCAGGGCGGCAGCCTGGGGCTCGCCCGCGTCGGCGGCCAGTTCTGCGCATTGTTCCCGCCACTCGCGCTCCATCATCTTCGGCAGGCGGTGGATGACGACATTCAGGAACGAGCCGACGCACAGCCCGAACGCCAGCGCTACCCAGGGGAAAACGGCGGGGTCGGTCAGCCCTGCCAACGAAGCCATGCCTGCCGCATCAGACAGCCTGGCCCATTTTGAAGATTGGCAGGTACATGGCGATCACCATGCCGCCGATCAGGACGCCGAGCACCACCATGATCATCGGCTCCATAAGCGAAGCAAGCGCGTCGACCGCATCGTCGACCTCGGCCTCGTAGAAGTCCGCCACCTTGGAGAGCATCGAATCGAGGGCGCCGGTTTCCTCACCGATCGAGACCATCTGCAGCACCATGTTCGGGAACACCTTGGCGTTCACCATGGCCGATGTAAGCGCGGTCCCGGTCGACACCTCGGCCTGGATTTGCTTGGTGGCGTTCGCGTAAACCCAGTTGCCGGCCGCCCCGCCCACCGAATCCAGCGCCTCGACCAGCGGCACGCCCGCGGCGAACATGGTCGAGCAGGTCCGCGTCCAGCGCGCGATCGTCGCCTTGCGGATGAGGTCGCCGAACACCGGGATCCTGAGCGCAAGCCGGTCCATGAAGATCTGCACGGCGAGCGATTTTTTCCATAGCGCGAGGAACCCGTACACGCCGCCGCCGATGATGCCGAAGATGAGGTACCAGTACGCGACGAAGAATTCCGAGATCGCCAGCACCACGAGCGTCGGGGCCGGCAGGTCCGCGCCGAAGTTCGCGAACACTGTCTTGAACGCGGGGATCACGAAGATCATGATCACCGCGGTGATGACGAAAGCCACGACGATGATCGCCACCGGGTAGAAGAGCGCCGACTTGATCTTCGACTTGATCGCGAGCGTCTTTTCCTTGTAGGTCGCAAGGCGGTCGAGCAGGGTCTCGAGAATGCCGGCCTGCTCGCCCGCGGCGACCAGGTTGCAGAACAGGGGATCGAAGTACTTCGGGTACTTGCGGAACGCGGCCGCGAGCGTGGAGCCGGTCTCGATCTCCATTTTCACGTCCATGAGCAGCTTGGTGACCGCCGGGTTCGAGGCGCCCTTGCCGACGATGTCGAAGGCCTGCAGCAGCGGGACGCCCGCTTTCATCATCGTCGCCATCTGGCGCGAAAAGAGCGTGACATCCTTTTCCGAAACCGAGCCGCCGCGGCCGACTTTCTGGGCCTTGATCTTGGTGACCAGGACGCCCTGGCGCCTGAGGGTGGCCCTGGCGAGGTTCTCGCCGGTGGCGCGGACGTCGCCGCGCACGACCTTGCCGGACTTGTCCTTGCCTTCCCAGGTGTAGTTGACTTCCTTGGGACCTTTGTTGGCTGCAGCCGCAGTCGCCATTTGTCTTTTCCCTTGCTTGCTCCGGATACGACTTCCGCGCGGAAGGCATCCATCCGGACACTGCGCAGCATAGCCCGCCTATCGAGCCTCGCGCCGTGATGCGTGTCACGCACCGAAGCACACCACAGGTTGAGGGCGATCATGCCCTTTGCGCTATTATTTGTAAAGCCTCAGGTATTGCTCATAACAGCATGAGGCAATTGGATTTTAGGTCCCCAAAACGCTGTTCGGCAGGCCCCTGCGCTAGATGTTTTCGGCCGGCTCCGGCGGGGGCTCGGCCGGCTTGAAAAGGCGCACGGATTTCACCGCCCGGCCCTGCGTGTGCAGGATCTCCATGGCGACCCCCTCGATCCGGATGCTGAGGTCGGCCTCCGGGATGTCCTGCAGGTGCTCGAGGATGAGGCCGTTCAGCGTCTTGGGGCCGTCGGTCGGCAAGTTGAGATGCAGCGCGCGGTTGATTTCCCTGACCGGCATCGCGCCGTCGGCCAGCGCCGAGCCATTGGCATCCCATGCAAATTTTCCGACCGCGCTCGGCAATGAGGTCGTGAACTTGCCGATGATCTCCTCGATGATGTCCTCGAGCGTGACCAGGCCCATGAGCTCGCCATACTCGTCGACCACCAGCGCAAGGCGCTCGGCGTTCTCCTGGAAATACTGCAGCTGCGCGAGCACGGCGGTGGAGGCGGGCACGAAGTAGGGTTCGTCCGCGAGTTCCTCGATCGCTTCGTTGGTCAGTTCGCCGGAATGGAGCAGGCCGAGCACCTTGCGCAGGTGCAGCACCCCGACGAGGTCGCCTTCGCGGTCGCGGAACACGGGCAGGCGCATGTGATAGGCGGTGGCGAGCTGGTGGGCAACCGCATCGAGGCCTTCCTCGAGCGTGACCGATTCGATCTTCGCGCGCGGCAGCATGATGTCCTGCACGGTGATGCTGCCGAGGTCGAACAGGTTGACGAGGATCGAGCGGTGCTTTTTCGGCATGAACTGCCCGGACTCGAGCACCAGCGTGCGGATCTCGTCGGTCGAGAGCTGCTGCGGCTCGTTGCCTCTGGACGGGTCGATGCGCAAGAGCTTCAGCAGCCCGGCGACGAAGAGGTTGACGAACCAGACGACGGGCGAGAACAGTTTCAGGAGCGGCCCGAGCACATAGGCCATCGGCAACGCGACGCGCTCGGCATAGGCCGCGCCGATCACCTTGGGCGTGATCTCGGAGAACACGAGGATCAGGAAGGTCACCGCAAGCGTGCCCACGGCCAGGGCGATCTCATTGTTGCCGAACAGGTGGATCGCGATCACCGAAGTGAGCGTCGCCGCGCCCGCGTT
>CAZZDV010000195.1:0-2273 GCA_964652785.1 uncultured Bordetella sp. | reverse complement strand
TGCAGGATGACTTCGAGCACGAACCGGCTGCCGACGTAGGCGAGCAGGAGCATGACGAAACCCAGCAGCGTGAAGCGCAGCGCCGTCCGTCCGCGCCATCCGTACGCGTAGCGTCCGACCAGGAGGATCGCAAAAGTCAGCCAGGAGAGGATCGCGAAGAGCGTCTTGTGGTCGAAGCGCAGCGCGCGGCCGAAGAGCGACTCCGAGAACGCCAGCCCGGTCACCAGGGTCAGGGTCAGCAGGCCGAAGGCAAGCCCGATCAGCCGGAACAGCAGCCGCTCGAGCGTGAGCAGCGGAGGCAGCCCGGACAGCGGTCCCGCGAGCGGCCCGATGAAGGCGCCGGGTCCCGTGCCCGGCGCAAAAAACGGGCGGCCCTTGTGGAGCGAGCGCTCGGCGAGCGCCATCAGCAACGCATGCAGCATCGCGATCGTGAACACGCTGTAGGCCGCCATGCCGAGGATCAGGTGCAGCTTGAACTGCATCGAGGCCGAGTGTGCAATTGCCATTCCTGGATAAAAGGCTGGCAGCGGCACGGCGAACGCGGCGAGGGGCAGCACCAGCGGCAGCATGCCCTCGAGATTGTAGAACAGGCTCTCGACCCAGTAGATCACGGCCGCCAGCCAGAGCATCACGGACAACGCCTGCCCGAACCCGAAGCGCGGCTGTTCAGGCGCAACAAGGTCCAGGTTCAGGAGCCATGCGTGAAGTGCGAGGGCGGCGAGCAGCGCGGCGCGTTCCCACGCCGCCATGCCTCCGGCCGGATTCGTTCCCGCGTGAATGCCGGAACGCCATCGGGTGCGCCAGAAGTGCAGCGCCAGCCCGCCGTAGAGGGCGCTCACGGCGAGGTGAAGTACAATGACCGGCATCCTTTCAGTCTATCAGAGCGCGCGTTTTCACCGCGCCGCTCCACCTGCGCCCACCCCATGCTCGACAACCTGACCGGCCGCCTTGCACGCATCGTAAAGACGATCCGCGGCGAGGCGCGCCTCACCGAATCCAACGTCCAGGACGCAATGCGCGAAGTGCGCGTCGCCCTGCTCGAGGCGGACGTCGCACTGCCCGTGGTGAAAGACTTCGTCGCCGCGGTCAAGGAGAAAGCGCTGGGCGCGGAAGTGATCTCCAGCCTGTCCCCGGGGCAGGCGCTCGTCGGCGTCGTCCATCGCGAGCTAACCCTGCTCATGGGCGAAGCGAACGTGCCGCTCAACTTCGCGACCACGCCGCCGGCGGTGATCCTGATGGCGGGCCTGCAGGGTTCCGGAAAGACCACGACCACCGGCAAGCTCGCGAAATACCTGCGCGAAGCGAAGAAGAAGGTATTGGTGGTGTCCTGCGACGTGTACCGTCCCGCGGCGATCGAGCAGCTAAGGACGGTGGCCGCGCAGGTCGAGGTGGATTTCTTTGCCTCGGATGCAGGTCAGAAGCCGGCCGACATCGCGCGCGCGGCCGTCGAGTACGCGAAGACGCACTACCACGACGTGCTCATCGTCGACACCGCGGGGCGCCTCGCCATCGACGAACCGATGATGAAGGAGATCGCCGAGCTGCACGCGCTGCTCGAGCCCATCGAGACACTGTTCGTCGTCGATGCGATGCAGGGCCAGGATGCGGTCAACGTCGCCAAGGCCTTCAACGAGGCCCTGCCGCTAACAGGAGTGGTGCTCACCAAGCTCGATGGCGACGCGCGCGGCGGCGCGGCGCTCTCGGTGCGCCACATCACCGGCAAGCCGATCAAGTTCGTCGGCGTCGGCGAAAAACTCGCCGCGCTCGAGCCTTTCCACCCGGAACGCATGGCCAGCCGCATCCTCGGCATGGGCGACATCGTCTCGCTCGTCGAGGAAGCGCGCAAAGGCGTCGACCAGGAAGCCGCGCTGGAGCTCGCCGACAAGCTCCGCAAGGGCAAGGGCTTCGATCTCGAGGACTTCAAGGCCCAGATCACGCAGATGCGCAAGATGGGCGGCATCTCGTCGCTCATGGACAAGCTGCCCGCCCAGCTCACCAGCCAGGTGAACCCGGCCCAGCTGCAGGACGACAAGCAGATCCGCCGCATCGAGGGGATCATCAACTCGATGACGCCCAAGGAGCGCGCGCATCCCGACCTGCTCAAGGCCTCGCGCAAGCGCCGCATCGCGGCTGGCGCGGGCGTCCCTGTTCAGGAGATCAACCGACTGCTCAAGCAGTTCGAGCAGATGCAGAAGATGATGAAGCAGATGCAGAAGGGCGGCATGGCCAAGATGATGCGGTCCATGAAAGGCATGATGCCGGGGATGCGGTGA
>CAZZDV010000194.1:0-7395 GCA_964652785.1 uncultured Bordetella sp. | reverse complement strand
GAGCTCGACCGAGCCCATCTCGCGCATGTACATGCGCACGGGGTCGGTGGTGCGGCCGAATTCGGAGTCGACGGTCGAGAGCGCGGCTTCGGCTTGTTCTTCCACGTCTTCGTCGGTCGTGGCGACCGGCGCCGCCTCGTTGATCAGCAGCGTTTCCTGGTCGGGCGCCTGGTCGAAGACCTGGATGCCCATGTCGCCGAACGTCGTGATGATCGATTCGATCTGTTCGGCATCGACCAGGTCGTCGGGCAGATGGTCGTTGACTTCGGCATAGGTCAGGAAGCCGCGCTCCTTGCCCAGCTTGATGAGGTTGCGCAGCCGCATGCGGCGCGTCTCTGCGTCTTCCTTGGGCAACTCAGGGGAGTTGGCAAGGAAGCTTTCCTTGCGGCCTTTGCGCCCCGGGCGGCCTTTGCCGAGCTTGAGTCCCTGGTTGACCTTGGCCTCAAGCAGCTCGAGCGCGACTTTTGCGCTCTTGATCGTCGTCTTGCCGCCTTTTCCTGCGGCCGCGGGCTGCTCCGGCTTCGCCACGGGCGCGGCAACGGCCGCGACCTTCTTGCCGCCTTTGAGGACTGCCTTGGCGACGATCGGCTTGACCGGGGCGAGCGGCTTCTTCACCGCCTTGCCGTTGACCGGAACCGGAACCGGCAGCTTCTTGGTCGCATGCTTGGCGACGATCTTGAGCGCGGGTTTCCGCGCCGGCTTGGCGTGGACTTTCCGGGCCAAGGCCTTGGAGACAGCCGCCTTCTTCTTCGTCGCCGGGCGCGCGAGGGCCTTGCCGGGTTTGGTTTTGGCCGGCTTGGACACCGGCTTTGACACCCTAAACGCCTTGACCTTGCTGACTTTTTTCAGGGCAGGGACCGCTTTTTTCGGCACGGTTTTACGCTTGTCTCTGGCCATTCATGCCTCGCGCTGGTGTCCGGAGCGGGTCGCCCGGTATGGGTTGAGCCCGCCCGGCATGGGCTGATCTCCCATAGGGTCGACCGCTTACCGGGAAGGGGAACCCTCTATTATAGCAAAAGGAACCCTACATTCGCTGCCCCTTGAGCAGGGCCAGCTCCTTGGTTCGACGCAGGAGCTCGGCGCCAAGTTCCGGCCGGGTCGTGGCCTCCCGTTTCAGGTCCTCGATCTCCTCGTTCTTGCGCTTGATATGCAGCGAAAGCACGATCTGGCGGAACTCCGGCTCCGCCGAATCCTCATCCGGGCCGTGGGCAAGCATCGCCGTCTCGGCCCGGGAAACCACGTCCTCGTGCTCGGTTCCCCGCATCCGCTCGACCAGCATGTTGTACGACGGCACTTCCTCGACCTCGAGCCAGGCGGCGATGGTGCGCAACGCCGCCGACTCCGCCAGGCGCTCGTCCAGCAGGTCCACGTCGAGGCTGGCCGCGAGCGAAGGCCGGGCCATCACGCAGCGCAGAAGGTTCTGCTCCTGCGAGTTGATCGACGGCGCCCTGCTTCGCGCAGGCGCAGCGCGCGTAAAAGTGCGTTCGCCGGGACTTCGGATCTCCATCAGCCTCTCCGCCTCTTCCTGGGACACGCGCGCCTGCGAAGCAACCTCCTTGACCAGTTGAAGCTTGAGGCCGGGCGCAGTGATTTTCTGCAGGTGCGGCTTGGCCTCGGTCAGGAATTTCGAGCGACCCTCCGGCGTCGACAGATCCGCTTCCGAGCGCAATTCGCCCAGCAGGTAACCGGAGAGCGTCTGCGCTTCGCGCGCGAGTTTCTCGAAAGCCTCCTGGCCGTGCTTGCGCACGAAGCTGTCGGGATCGTCTTCCGCGGGCAGGAACAGGAAACGCATTGGCTTGGTGTCCACGGCCAGCGGCAGGCTGACTTCGAGCGCACGCCACGCGGCCTTGCGACCGGCCCGGTCGCCATCGAAACAGAACACGATCTCGTCGGCCTGGCGCAGCAGTTTGGTGATGTGCACCGGCGTGGTTGCCGTCCCCAATGTCGCAACCGCGTAGCCCACGCCGTACTGCGCAAGTGCGACCACATCCATGTAGCCCTCGACTACGAGCACGCGCCCCGCGGCCCGGATCGCATCGCGCGCCTGCGACAGGCCATACAGCTCGCGGCCTTTCTCGAACAGCGCGGTCTCCGGCGAGTTGAGGTACTTCGGCTCGCCCTCGCCCATGACGCGGCCGCCGAACCCGATGACCGAGCCGCGCTGGTTGAAGATCGGGAACATCACGCGGTCGCGAAAGCGGTCGTAGCGGCGCCCCTCGTCGTTGTCGATGACCAGACCCGTATCGGCGAGGCTCTTGTCGTCGTACGCCGTGAAAACGTTCTTCAGCGCCTGCCAGTCGTCCGGTGCATAGCCGATGCGAAAGCGCGCCGCGATCTCACCGGTGAGTCCGCGGCCCTTGAGATAGGCCACTGCGTTGGGCGATTCCTTGAGCCGTGAGCGGTAGAACTCCATGGCTTTTTCCATGACCGCGTAGAGATCGGTCTCGCGCTCGCGCCGCTGCGTCTCCTGCGGCGTGCGCGGCGTTTCGGGCACCGTCATGCCGGCCTGTGCGGCCAGGTCCTTCACCGCATCGACGTAGCCCATGCTCGCATAGGCCATCAGGAACCCGATCGCATTGCCGTGCGCCCCGCACCCGAAGCAGTGATAGAACTGCTTGGTCGGGCTCACCGTGAACGACGGCGACTTCTCGGTATGGAAGGGGCACAGCCCCTGGAAATTCGCGCCGCCCTTCTTCAGCTGGACGTAGCGCGACACCACATCGACCACGTCGACGCGGTTGAGGAGATCCTGCTTGAACGAGTCTGGAATCATCGGGAGAGACGCATTTTTCCACGGAAAAATGCAGCCCGCCCCTGATTTTTAGCCGCTGAGCTTTGCCTTGACCAGGGCCGAGACGCGGCCCATGTCGGCTCGGCCGGCAAGCCTGGGCTTGAGGATAGCCATCACTTTCCCCATATCCGGCATGGCCTTGGCGCCGCTCTCGGCGATGGCGGCATCGATCGCGGCACCCACGTCGGCCTCGGCCATCTGCTGCGGGAGGTAGGCCGAGAGCACGTCGACTTCGAATTTCTCGGCGTCGGCCAAATCGGCGCGCCCGCCTTTTTCGAACTGCACGATGGATTCGCGGCGCTGCTTGATCATCTTTTCGATGATGCCCATGACGTCGGCGTCGATGAGCTCGATGCGCTCGTCCACTTCGCGCTGTTTCATGGCCGAGAGCAGCAGGCGGATGGCCGACAGGCGCGTGGCTTGCTTCGCGCGCATTGCGGCTTTCATGTCATCGGTGATGCGGGCTTTGAGCGTCATTGATCGCCTTCCGGAAACGAAAAAGCCGCGATCGGACTCGTCGTCCGGAAATCGCGGCCCGTTGAGCGAGACTCCCGCTCAGTACATCTTTTTCGGCAGCATCTGGCTGCGCAGGCGCTTGTGATGGCGCTTCACCGCGGCGGCGAGCTTGCGCTTCCTTTCGGCGGTCGGCTTCTCGTAGAACTCGCGGGCGCGCAGCTCGGTCAGCATCCCGGTCTTTTCAATGGTGCGCTTGAAACGGCGCATGGCCACTTCGAACGGCTCGTTTTCCTTAAGTCGAATAGTCGGCATAACCCCTCGTTGAACGCTTTGCGGCCTTGGCGAAAGGCGCGGATTTTACGGCAATAATGTGCTGCGGCGCCACCTTTTAAAGCGCCGCAGCAGCACCTTTTCGGGTCCGGTGAGCCAGCGGCTGGACAAGCGCGGAGGCGTTGCCTCACACTGCCCGCTTCGATTGTAAACACATTCCTTTTAAATCAATCACATGCTGATCCTCGGCATCGAATCCTCCTGCGACGAAACCGGGCTCGCGCTTTACGACAGCGAGCTGGGGTTGCTCTCGCATGCGCTCCATTCCCAGGTTGCGATGCACCAGGACTACGGTGGCGTCGTTCCCGAACTCGCGTCGCGCGACCACGTCCGGAGGGTCGTGCCGCTTGCTCGCGAAGTAGCCGCACGCGCAGGCCGCGAGCTGGCGCAGGTCGATGCCGTCGCCTATACCGAGGGGCCGGGCCTCGCGGGTGCCCTCTTGGTTGGCGCGGCCTTCGCCCGAAGCCTCGCATTCGCATTGAACGTGCCCGCGGTCGGCATCCATCATCTCGAAGGGCATCTTCTCTCGCCCCTGCTTTCGAAGCGCCCGCCCGCGTTTGCTTTCATCGCGCTCCTCGTCTCGGGCGGCCATACGCAGCTCATGCGAGTGACCGGTGTCGGCCACTACGAGTTGCTCGGCGAAACGCTCGACGATGCCGCGGGCGAAGCCTTCGACAAGACCGCCAAGCTGCTGGGCCTCGGCTATCCCGGCGGCCCGGCCGTATCCGCGCTCGCCGAGACCGGCCGGCCCGGCCGCTTCAAGTTGCCAAGACCGATGCTCAACTCGGGCGATCTCGAGTTCAGCTTCAGCGGACTGAAGACAGCGGTTGCGATGCTGGTGCGCAGCCAGCCGTCGGATCCCGAGACACAGGCGGACATCGCGCGCGCTTTTCAAGATGCAATCGTCGAGGTGCTGGTCGCGAAATGTGTCTCGGCGCTCCAGAAAACCGACCTCGACCGGCTGGTGATCGCGGGCGGCGTTGGCGCAAACAGGCAACTGCGCGCAGGGCTCGATGCGGCCGGGAAACGCGAAGGCTTCGAGGTTTTCTATCCGGAGCTGGAACTCTGCACCGACAACGGCGCGATGATCGCTTTCGCGGCCGCACTTCGCTGGAAGGCCGGCCTGCCTGCGGCCGACCTCGCCTTCAGCGTGCGGCCACGCTGGGAACTCGCCGGCGCATAGCCAGTTAAGCCTGCGCGTCGGGTCTCTTCTTCGAACCGATGCGCGGTTCGGTCCCCGCGATCAGGCGCTGGATATTCGCCCGGTGGCGGACCAGCAGCAGGATCGCGATCGGGATCGTGGCCCACATCACCGGCCTCACGCCGAACAGCCAGAACGCGAAGAGCGGCGCGAACACCGCCGCGACCAGCGCGGCAAATGACGAGATGCGAAAGAAGACGGCGATGATCAGCCACGTCGCCAGCGTGCCCGCCCCGAGCCAGAGGTCGTAGCCGAGCAGCACGCCTGCCGCAGTCGCCACGCCTTTGCCGCCCATGAACCGGTGAAACACCGGATAGAGATGACCGACAAATGCGGCGAGACCGGCCAGCGGGACGACCAGGCTTGTTGCGATGCCTTCGCCCGTAATCATCTTCGCGAGCACCACCGCGACAAAACCCTTGCCCGCATCGCCGAGCAGCGTCAATGCAGCCGCGGCCTTGTTGCCCGTGCGAAGGACATTGGTCGCGCCCGGATTCTTCGAGCCGTACGTATGCGGGTCCGGCAGCGTAAAGAGGCGGCTCATGACGACCGCAAAGGACACCGAGCCGATCAGGTAGGCCCCCACTACGACCAGCACCGCGACGAGGTCTGGGTTCATCGTGGCGGCATTTTACCCGCCGCGTAAAACAGCACCGCCCTATAATCGTGCCGCCATGGACCACATCTTCATTCGCGATTTCCGCCTCGAGACGCTGATCGGGTTCCACAAGCGCGAGCGCATCGTGCCGCAGACGCTGCGACTGGACATCGAAATCGGCATCGCGAACACCGCCGTGTTCGAAAGCGACAAGGTCACCGACTGCATCGACTACGAGAAAGTCACCATCCGCATCCGCGAGCTGGTGGCGGCCACGCACTTCAATCTCGTCGAGACGCTGGTCGAGAGAATCGCGCGCATCGTGATCGACGAATTTGGCGCGGCCTCAGTGAAGGTGAGCGCGGCCAAGCTCGGGATCCTGAAGAACACGGGTCTCGTGGGCGTGCAGATCGAGCGGCGCCGGGAACAGGGGAACCCAGGTTCCCCCGTTACCCCACGCTAGGAACAGGGGAACCCAGGTTCCCCCGTTACCCCTTCCTAGCCTTTCCGCCTAATCCTCCAGCGCCACCTCGACCAGCACCGGCGCGACCGTGCGCACAAGGTCTGCCGGGGCGATGCAAACGAGGAACCCCCGCCTGCCGCCGTTGATCCAGATCTTGTCCAGGTCGAGGATCGATCGCTCCATGAACACCGGCATTTTCTTGCGCGTCCCGAAAGGCGAAGTCCCGCCGACCTGGTAACCCGAATGGCGCTGCGCCACCTCGGGCTTACAGGGTTCCACGCGCTTCCTCCCCGCCTGGCGGGCCAGGTTCTTGGTCGACACCTTGCGATCGCCATGCATGAGCACGACCAACGGGGCTCTCGTCTCGTCTTCCATCATCAGCGTCTTCACTACCGAATGCTCTGGAACCCCGAGCGCGTCGGATGACACCGAGGTGCCGCCCTTGTCGACGTACTCGTAGAAATGCTCTGAAAACGCGACGCCCGCTTTCTTGAGGAACTGCGTCGCCGGCGTTTCGCTATGGCTGGGTTTCTTCATGAGGGGCTCATCCGCGCGGATGATGGATCGAGTGCAATTTCTTGAGACGCTCCCTCGCAACGTGCGTGTAGATCTGCGTGGTCGAGATGTCCGCGTGTCCCAGCAGCATCTGCACCACGCGCAGGTCCGCGCCGTGGTTGACCAGGTGCGTCGCAAAGGCGTGCCGCAACACGTGCGGCGAAAGCGCCTTGCCGGGAATCGCCTTCGTGCCGTGGCGCTTGATGATGTGCCAGAACGCCTGCCGAGTCATGCCAGTTCCGCGTTCAGTGACGAAGAGCGCTTCGTCGCCGCCATTCTTCTTCACGAGTTTCGGCCGCGCCTCGGCGAGGTATTTCTTCACCCAATCGACCGCTTCCTCGCCCAGCGGAACCAGTCTTTCCTTCGAGCCCTTGCCCATGATGCGGACGACGCCTGCGTCCAGGTTGGCCTCGAAGGTCCTCATGCCGACGAGTTCCGACACGCGCAACCCCGAGGCATAGAGTACTTCGATCATCGCACGGTCGCGCAGGCCGAGCGACGACTGGACGTCGGGTGATCCGAGCAATGCTTCGACGTCGGCTTCGGACAGCGTCTTCGGGAACCGCGGCACGCGCTTTGGCGAATCCAGCCGCAGCGTCGGGTCCGAAGCCAGGCGCTTTTCCCGCACGCAGTACTGGTAGAAGCGCTTGAGGCTCGAGAGCATGCGTGCATCCGACGAGGCGCGATGTTTCGTCGCGCCGTGACGCGACGCGAAGAACCCGTGAAGATCCGCTTCGCTCGCCTCGAGGAGATTGCCCATTCCCGACTTGCCCAGCCAGACTCCGAAGAGCTTGAGGTCGCGGCGATAGGCTTCGAGGGTGTTCTTCGACAATCCGTCCTCGAGCCAGAGCGCGTCGCAGAACGCATCGACCACAGCGACCCCGGCCTCGTCCGCCGCACGCGCCATCGCTACTTCCCTGCCTCGCTGACCTCGGGCCACAGTGACCCGGTCTCGTACATCTGCAGGTTGCCTTCGTGCTTGAGGAGCCACTTCTTCGCTT
>CAZZDV010000193.1:3088-7410 GCA_964652785.1 uncultured Bordetella sp. | reverse complement strand
AGTCATCGGCTCGGTCAGTTCGCGGTAGTTGCAATGCAGCGCCACGCAGTCGAGTTTCCTCATGCGGTCCTGCCAATCAGACGGGATTTTGCCGACCAGCATTCCGCGCGGCAACGAAGGCGCGGCCACTTTGGCCGCAGCCAGCGCATCCATCGAAAAGGACGACAGCACCGGCGGCAGGTCCGCGCCGCGCCAGAGGTCGTGCGTCATCTGCGCTACGACGCGCCCGGTCTGCGCCTCATGCCCCCGGGCGGGCTTGATCTCGACGTTGGCCCAGAGACCAAGCTCGCGGCACAGCCGCGCGGCGGCCTCGAAAGGCGGCACCTTCTCGCCCTTGAAAGCCGCGCTGTGCCAGCCGCCCGCGTCGAATTTCTCGATGTCGGTGTAAGCGAGCAGCGGCACGCTGCCCTTGCCCGAGGTCGTGCGCTCGAACGTTTCGTCGTGGATCAGCACCGGCAGGCCACCGCCCGCCAGCATCACGTCGAACTCCACGCCGAGAAAGCCGAGCGAGGCGCCGTGGCGGATCGCGCCCAGCGTGTTTTCCGGGGCGAGCTTCCCGCCGCCACGATGCGCGACGACGCGAGGGTAAGGCCAGCGCTTTCGAGTCACAAAGAACCTAGTCGATTCGCTTGCCGGTTGCGGCGTCGAAGAAGTGCTCGTGGGCCGGATCGAAGCGCAGCGGCAGGTTGCCTTCGCGCACAACCGTAGAGGCAGGCAGGCGCACGATGATGCGCGCGCCGTTGATGGTGCCGTGGACCAGCGTATCCGCGCCGAGCGGCTCGACGAGGTCGATCGCCGCGTGCAACTTCGCATCGCTCTCCGAACACGGCTCCAGATGCTCCGGGCGCACGCCCTGCAGCACCGCCTGCCCGTTGCGCTCGGCCGGGACCAGGTTCATCGGCGGCGAGCCGATGAAGGACGCGACGAACGTGCTCGCCGGCCTGGCGTAAACGTCGAGCGGCGCGCCGATCTGCTCCGCGCGGCCCGCGTTCATGACGATCATGCGGTGCGCGAGCGTCATGGCCTCGATCTGGTCGTGCGTCACGTACAGGCTCGTCGTCGAGAGACGCTTGTGCAGCGCCTGCAATTCGGCTCGCATCTGCACGCGCAGCTTGGCATCGAGGTTGGAGAGCGGCTCGTCGAACAGGAACACCGCGGGTTCCCTCACGATCGCGCGCCCCATGGCGACGCGCTGGCGCTGGCCGCCCGAGAGCTGGCGTGGCCTGCGCTCGAGGAGTTGCGAAAGCTCGAGGATGCCGGCCGCTTTCTGCACGCGCGCCTCGATATCGGCAGGCTCGAGGCGGCGGATCTTGAGGCCGTAGGCCATGTTCTCGCGCACCGACATGTGCGGATACAGCGCGTAGTTCTGGAACACCATCGCGATGTCGCGGTCCTTGGGCTCGAGGTTATTCACCACTCGGTCGCCGATCACGATCTCGCCGCCGGTGATGACCTCCAGCCCCGCCACCATGCGCAGCAGCGTGCTCTTGCCGCAGCCCGAAGGCCCGAGGATCACGACGAACTCGCCGTCGTCGATGTCCATCGAGACGCCATGGATCACCTGCAGGTCGCCATAGCTCTTGCGCACGTCACGAAGGTGTACTTGCGCCATTATTTTTCGGTCTCCACGAGGCCCTTCACGAACCACTTCTGCATGAGCACGACCACCAGCGCCGGGGGCAGCAGCGCGAGGATCGCGGTGGCCATCACGAGGTTCCATTCGTTCGCGGCGTCGCTGCCGACGATCATGCGCTTGATGCCGATCACGGACGTATACATCGATTCGTCGCTGGTGATCAGCAGCGGCCACAGGTACTGGTTCCACCCGTAGATGAACTGGATCACGAACAGGGCGGCAATGCTGGTCTTCGACAGCGGAATCACGACGTCGAAGAAAAAACGCATCGGCCCGGCGCCGTCGATGCGGGCGGCCTCGGCAAGTTCGTCCGGAATCGTGAGAAAGAACTGGCGGAAGAGGAACGTTGCGGTGGCCGAGGCAATCAGCGGAATGGTCAGCCCGGCGTACGAGTTGAGCATGCCCAGGTCGGCCACCACCTGGAACGTGGGAATGATGCGCACCTCGACCGGCAGCATCAGGGTGACGAAGATCATCCAGAAGAAGAAATTGCGCAAGCGAAAGCGGAAATACACGATCGCAAAGGAAGCGATGATCGAGATCGCGATCTTGCCCACGGCGATCGTCAGCGCCATGATCAGGCTGTTCATCATCATCAATGACACGGGGGCGGCCGACCCCTTGGTCGAGCCCGACACCAGCACCTGCGAGTAGTTGGCCCACAGCTGGTCACCCGGCACGAGCCGCATCGGAACGGCCAGTATCTGATCCAGCGTGAGCGTGGACGCGACGAAGGTCACGTACAGGGGAAACGCAATCGCCACGACCCCGAGGATCAGCGTGGCGTGCGAGAAGAACGTGAGCAGGGGTCGGTTCTCTACCATCGCGCGGCCATCAATAGTTGACCTTGCGCTCGACGAAGCGGAACTGGATCACCGTCAGTGCGATCACGATGAACATCAGCACCACCGACTGCGCCGAGGAGCCGCCCAGGTCCGCCGACTTGACCCCGTCATGGTAGACCTTGTAGACGAGGATCTGGGTTGCCTGCGCCGGCCCGCCCTGCGTGGTCGCGTCGATGACGCCGAAGGTGTTGAAAAACGCGTACACGATATTCACCACCAGCAGGAAAAACGTCGTCGGCGAGAGCAGCGGGAAGACGATGGTCCAGAAGCGCCGGCCCGGACCCGCCCCGTCGATGGCCGCGGCCTCGATGAGCGATTTCGGAATCGACTGCAGGCCCGCGAGGAAGAACAGGAAGTTGTAGCTGATCTGGTTCCACACCGAAGCGATAACCACCAGCAGCATCGCCTGGTCGCCGTTGATGATCCAGTTCCAGTCGACCCCCCACCCCTTCAATACATAGGTAATGATGCCGATCGACGGGGCGAACAGGAAAGCCCAGAGGACACCGGCGATCGCGGGCGCAACCGCATACGGCCAGATCAGCAGTGTCTTGTAGGCGAGCGCCCCGCGCAGCACGCGGTCGGCCATGGTCGCCAGCAGCAGCGACAGGCCCAGCCCGAAAAAAGCGACCAGCACGCTGAACACCGCCGTGACCTTGAACGACTCGAGGTAATGCGGGTCGCGGAACAGCTCGGCGAAGTTCTGCAGGCCGACGAATTCGGTCTTCAGGCCGAACGCATCCTGGAGCTGGAACGAAAACCACACCGCCTGGAAAGCGGGCAGGAAAAAGAACACCACGGTGATCGCGATCTGCGGCGCGAGCAGCGCGTAGGGCAGCCAGCCCGATTGGAATACGACGCGCTTTTCCATCTTGAACCGCTCCGCTGCCTACGCGTTCGGGGGGGATCTGGAGGAGGGAGGGCAGAGCCCCCCTCCTGTCCTTCCCGTTACTTGTTGGCCGCCTGGAACTTGCGCAGGATTTCGTTGCCGCGCTTGACCGCGTCGTCGAGTGCCGTCTTGGCGTCCTTCTTGCCCGAGAACACGCTTTCCATCTCTTCCTCGATCACTTCGCGCCCCTGGACGAAGTTACCGAAGCGCAATCCCTTGGAATTCGCGGTCGGAGGCTTGTTGGTCAGCTGCTTCGAGGCCAGGTCGGAACCCGGGTTCTTTTCGTAGAAGCCGGATGCCCTGGTGACTTCGTACGAAGTCATCGTGATCGGCACATACCCCGTCGCCGTAGACCAGTCCATCTGGACCGCCGGCGACGACAGGAAGGACAGGAACTTGGCCACGCCTTTGTACTCCTCGGGCTTTTTACCCGCCAGGACCCAGAGGGAAGCACCGCCGATGATCGAATTCTGCGGCGCGCCCTTCACGTCGTCGTGGTACGGGATGAAACTGGCCGACCAGTCGAATTTGGCGGTCCTCTTGATGCCGGCCTGCGCGCCGGAGCTGCCGCTGAACATCGCGCATTCGCCGCTGGAGAACTTGGCGTCGCCCTGGTTGGTCCGGCCGGCGTAGGTAAACAGGCCCTTCTTCGACAGGTCGCCGAGCATCGAGACGTGCCTCACGTGCAGCGGCGAGTTGATGGTGAATACCGCATCGGTCCCAGCCATTCCGTTCTGCTTGGTGCCGATCGGCACGTCATGCCATGCGCTGAAATTCTCGATGTGCATCCACGACGGCCAGCTGGTCGTGTAGACGCACGACTGTCCGGAGGCCTTGAGTTTTTCGGCCGCGACGGAGAATTCCTTCCAGGTCTTTGGCGGCTTCTCCGGGTCGAGGCCGGCTTTCTTGAACGCATCCTTGTTGATGTAGAACAGCACCGTCGAGCTGTTGA
>CAZZDV010000193.1:0-2988 GCA_964652785.1 uncultured Bordetella sp. | reverse complement strand
CCGGCTTTCTTGAACGCATCCTTGTTGATGTAGAACAGCACCGTCGAGCTGTTGAACGGGAAGGACAGCATGTTGCCCTTCGCGTCGGTGTAATAGCCGGCGACCGCGGGCACATACGCCTTGGGGTCGAACGGCTCCTTGGCATCGGCCATCACTTTCGCGACCGGCACGATCGCGCCCTTGGCGCCCATCATGGTCGCGGTGCCGACTTCGAACACCTGGAGAATGTGCGGCGCCCCCCCCGCGCGGAACGCGGCGATGGCTGCGGTCATGGATTCGGGGTAGGAGCCCTTGAAAACGGCATTGACCTTGTATTCCTTCTGGCTTGCATTGAACTTGGTGGCAAGCTCGTTGAGCTTCTCGCCCAGCGCCCCCCCCATCGAGTGCCACCACTGGATTTCGGTCTGCGCCTGGGCGCTCGCCGCGAACAGGCTGGCGGACGCGAACGCCGCCGCTAGGAATTTGGTACGCATGGGTAGTGCTCCTCTCTAGGTGAATTTGTCCCGGCGGCGAGTCTAGGCTCGCTTTGTTACAGCGGAAATAGTAACCAACTTATTTCTTCTTGGGGGCCGAATCGGCCGCGGGCTTGGCGGCCTTCCTGGCCGGCGCCGGTGCGGCAGTGCGTGCGGCACCGCGATGGGCCGCCTGGAACCTGGCCAAAACCACGTTGCCCCGCTCGACAGCCGCGTCGAGAGCCTGCTTGGGCGTCTTGGTCAGCGCCCAGGCGTGCTCGAGTTCCTCGTCGAGGATCGTGCGGATCAGCGCAAAGTCGCCCAGGCGGATGCCCTTCGTGTCGCCGGTCGGGTTTTTGGTGAGCAGCTGCCGGATGGCGATTTCATGGCCGGGATTCTTGTCGTAGAAGCCCTGCTTGCGGGTGAGCTCGAAGGCCGCCACGGTGGTCGGCACGTAGCCCGTTTTCTGGTGCCATTCGGCCTGCACTTCCGGCTTCGACAGGTAGGCGAGGAATTTCGCCACCCCCTGGTACTCGGGCTTCTTGTGCCCGCCGAGCACCCACAGGCCGCCGCCGCCGATCAGCGTGTTCTGCGGCGCGCCCCGCACGTCATCGTAATAGGGCAGCTGCGCCACGCCGAAGTCGAACTTGGCGGCCTCGCGCAACTGCGCATAGGTCGATGAAGAGGCCGTGAGCAGTGCGCAAGCGCCTTCGGTAAAGCGGATCTCCGCTTCATCGCGGCGGCCGGTGAACGTGAAGTACTCGGCCTTCACCCACGAGGCCAGCGTCCCGATATGGCGCATCATGAGGTGGGTATTGAAGGCGAGCCTCGCATCGCCCCCGCCCATGCCGTTGTCCTTCGTGGCGAACTCCTGGTTATGCCACGCGCTCGTGTTCTCCAGGTGGATCCACGACTGCCACGAGGTCACGTAGCCGCACGGGAGCCCGCCCACATCCTTCAGCGCGGCAATCGTCGGCACCATCTCGTACCAGGTCTTCGGCGGCTTGTCCGGATCGAGCTTGGCCGCGCGAAAGGCGTCCTTGTTATAGAACAGCACGGGCGTCGAGGTATTGAACGGCAGCGCTTCGAGCCGGCCCTGCCCGTCCGAGAAATAGCTCGCGACCGCGGGCACGAAAGCTTTCGAATCCAGCCGCTCGCCCGCCTCGGCCATCACCTGCCACACCGGCCGGACTGCGCCGTGCGAGGCCATCATGTTGGCGGTGCCCAGTTCGTAGACTTGCACGACGTGCGGCCCCTTGCCCGCGCGCTGCGCTGCAAGGGCATCGGCCATCGTCACTTCGTAGGGACCCTTGTAGGCGGTCGATACGACGTACTCTTTCTGGGACGCATTGAACCGTTGCGCAATCGCCTCGACCTGGTCGCCGAGCGGGCCGGCCATCGCATGCCAGAACTCGATTTCGGTGGGTGCCGCCTGGAGGGCCGTGCTGAAAAGAAATGCGAGGGCAATGCTGAATTGGCGCAAAACGGATCCTCCGGAGAAAAGCGCGCCGAAGTATAGCGTTACGGGGCGCTATCATTCGGCCATGAACACGAAAACCGAGTCCCCTGCAGTGTCGTCCGCCGGCGACATCCCGCCCGCCCTGACCGCCACGGAGCTTTGCGCGGCCTATGCGGCCCGCGGGCTCTCGCCCGTCGAGGTCACCAAGGCCGCGTTCGAGCGCATCGCGCGCTGGGAACCGAGGCTCAACGCGATGTTCGTGCTGAGCACCGATGCGGCACTTGCACAAGCGAAGGCCTCCGAAGCGCGCTGGCGCGCGGGAACGCCGCTCTCCGCGCTCGACGGCGTGCCGGTCACGATCAAGGAGAACATCTACACGAGGGGCGATCTCGCGCCGATCGGCACCGCGGCCAACCAGGGACTCGCGGCAGCCGAAGCCGATGCGCCGCCCGCGGCGCGCGTGCGCGAGGCCGGCTGCGTGATCCTCGGCAAGACGACGATGCCCGACTACGGCATGCTTTCGTCCGGACTTTCGTCGATCCACGGCATCACGCGCAACCCGTGGCGCACGGATCGAAACACTTCGGGTTCGAGCTCGGGCGCGGGCGCCGCGACGGCCGCGGGCTACGCACCGCTGAACCTGGGCACGGATATCGGCGGGTCGGTGCGGCTGCCGGCAACGCATTGCGGCATCTTTGCGTTGAAGCCAAGCCTGGGCCGCGTGCCGGTCTATCCGCCTTATCTGGGGCGCGTGACCGGCCCCATGACGCGCAGCGTGCGCGATGCGGCTTCGCTGATGAATATCCTCAGCCGTCCGGACGCGCGCGACTTCATGAGCCTGCCGTATGAGGCAAGGGATTTCGTTGCGGGACTCGAAAGCCTCGATGCCAAGGGACTGCGCATCGGCTTCCTCCCGGACATGAAGACCGGCCTGCCGGTGAATCCCGAAGTCGCGGCGGCGGCAAAGGCGGCCATGAAGGCGCTCGATGAAGCGGGCGCCCACGTGGAGGAAATGAAGACGTTCCTCGACGAAGCCATGCTCGAGGGCATGACGCGATTCTTCGAGGCGCGCTCGCA
>CAZZDV010000192.1:0-7420 GCA_964652785.1 uncultured Bordetella sp. | reverse complement strand
TGGAACACGCCAGGGGCGCAGGGTTTGAGCCGAATTTGGCAGTATTTCGAACCCGCTCGGTCAGGCGGCTTTGAAATCGGTCACAGAAAACGCCGGCACCGGCTGCGCAATCCCCTTCAACTGCAACGGGCCGATGGCGTCGGCATCCACGAGGCCGTCGAGCTTCGCCATGATCTTGCGGTCGACAAGCACCTGGCCGCCCGCGGCCTCCGAGCACAGCCGGGCCGCGAGGTTGGTGACGTTGCCGATGGCCGCGTAGTCCCAGCGTCCCTCGAAGCCGATCGCGCCAAGCGTTGCATACCCTTGCGCCACGCCGCAGCCGAGGCCCAATTCATAGCCGCGCTTTCTCCACGTTTCGCTGATCGGAGGAAACGCATCGCGCATCGCGAGCGCCATGCGCACTGCGTTCTCGGCCGGCTTCTCCATCGGCACCGGGTCGTTGAAGAACACCATGATCGCGTCGCCCGCGAACCGCTCCAGCGTGCCGCCATGCTCGAGCACGATGCGGCCCATGTCCGCGTGATAGGCGCGCAGCAGCTCCATCACCTCCTCGGGCTCGGCGCGGTCGGTAAACGAGGTGAAGCCGCGCAGGTCGATGAACACGACGCTGATCTCGCGGCGATGGGTCTTCAGCAGCTCCTCGCCGCCGCCGTTGATGATCGCCTCGGCCAGCTGCGGCGAGAAAAATCCCTTGAGGCGGCCGAAGCGTTCGAGCTGCGCGACCTGTTCCTGCACGCGGGTTTCGAGCGTTTCGTTCCACTGCTTCACTTCGTCCTGCAGCGTCTTGATCCGCAGCAGCGACTTCACGCGCGCGAAAAGCTCGGCCTGGTTGATCGGCTTGGTGAGGAAATCATCCGCCCCCGCCTCGATGCCCTTGACACGCTCCTGGCCGGGATCGAGCGAAGTGCACAGCACGATCGGCAGCAGCGCCGTGGCCGGGTCGGCGCGCAGCCGGTTGCACACGTCGTAGCCCGAGAGGCCGGGCATCATGATGTCGAGCAGGATGAGGTCGGGCGGCTCGGAGGCGACTTTCTTCAGCGCCTCTTCGCCGTTGACCGCGGTGGACACCGCGTAGCCTTTGGCGCCGAGGATATCGGCCAGCAGCTTGACATTGTGCGGCGTGTCGTCGACGACAAGGATCTTTGCGCCCGTGCTCATGCCGGCGCCGGCTTGATCGCAGCCTGCACGGTAGCGAGAAACTCCTTCAGGTTGATCGGCTTCTCGATGAACCCGTCGAACCCGGTGTCCATGATCTGCTTCCTGTCCTGGGTCATCACCGAGGCCGTGATGGCAACTACGGGGACCTTGGCAGTCTTCGGCTCCGAGCGCAGCACCTTGAGCGCCTCCATGCCGTTCATGCCCGGCAACTGGATGTCCATGAGCACGAGGTCCGGCACCCTCGCAAGGGCGAGCTGGATGCCCTCCTCAGCGGTGCCGGCTTCGGCGGTTTCGTACCCTTTGGCCTGCAGGATATCGCGCACCAGCTTCATGTTCTTTTCGTTGTCTTCGACGATCAGAACGAGGCTCATGGTTGTCCCGGAATGGTGAATGTGAAGGTCGATCCCTTGCCGGGCTCGCTCTCGAGCCACAGGCGCCCGCCGTGCAGTTCGACAAAGCGTTTAGTCAGCGCCAGCCCCAGTCCGGTTCCCTCGTTCTTGTTGGTGTAATGCCGGCCGACCTGGCGGAATTCCTCGAACACAGCGCTCTGGTCCTCGGGCGCGATGCCGATGCCGGTGTCGCGCACCGCAACCTCCAGCGTCCCGCCGTCCTTTTTCGCGTGCACTTCCACGCGCCCGCCGTCGGGCGTGAACTTGACCGCGTTCGATAGCAGGTTCAGCAGGATCTGCTTGAACTTGCGCTCGTCGGCCTTCAGCTCCCCCATTTCTGGATCGACCTGGAGATCGAGCGCGATGCTGTGGCGTGTCGCGCGCTCGCGGATCAGCGTGAGCGCGTTGGCCAGCGCGTTCGGCACGTCGAAGCTCGAAGGCTCGAGGTCCATGCGCCCGGCCTCGATCTTCGACAGATCGAGGATGTCGTTGATGAGCGAAAGCAGGTGCTTGCCCGAGGTGTGGATGTCGTTCAGGTAGTCGGCCTGCTTTTCGTTCAGCTCGCCGAACATCCGGTCGATCAGCACCTCGGAGAATCCGATGATCGCGTTTAACGGCGTCCTCAGCTCGTGCGACATGTTGGCGAGGAACTCCGACTTGTGCTTGCCCGCGATCTCGAGCTGGCGGCTCTTTTCCTGGATCTCGTTGAACAGGCGCACGTTCTCGATGGCGATCGCGGCCTGGTCGGCGAAAGTCGCAACCAGGCTGATCTGGCGCTCGAGGAAAGGCCGCACTTCGGTGCGGAATACGCCGATCACGCCGATCGGGACGCCTTCGCGCAGCACGGGGACGCCGAGCACGGTGCGATACTCGCCGAGCTTCTGCGAGGCCGGCGCTGCATAGTCCTTGTCGGCAAGGACGTCGTGCACATGCACCGGAACGCGCGTAAGCAGCACGCGCCCCATGACCTGCTTGTCGTTGACCGGGATCGGGTGCTGCCTGCGGTACTCGATGTACTCGTCGCTGACGTTGTACCAGGCCTCGGGCCGCAGCCCGTCCTCGCCCATGCGGTAAAAGAGCGCGTGCTGCGCTTCGCACAGTTCGGCTGCGCTCTTCACCAGCGAGCGCAGCACGGGGTCCAGATCGAACGTCGCCCGGCTGATGAGCTTGAGGACTTCGGCCGTCGCAGTCTGCTGGCTAAGCGTCTGGGTCAGCTCGGCCGTGCGCTCCTCCACCTTTCTTTCCAGTCCCGCGTAGGACTCCTGCAATTGGGAGGTCATTCTGTTGAACTGGTCGGCAAGCGCCTCGAGCTCGTCCCCCGTCCGGATGTCGAGCTTGTGGTCGAGCTCGCCCTCACCGATGCGTTGCGCGCCTTCCTGGAGCGTGCGGATCGGGCGCACCAGCCCGCGGGCGAGCCACAGGGCCGTCATCGCCGAGAACAGCAAACCCGCCACCATCAAGAGCCCCGTGCGCACAATGGTCGCATTCAGCGTCGCATACACTTCCGACACCGGCTGCTCGACAAACACTTTCCAGCCCAGCGGCTCGACCCCGGCAAAGGCGGTCAGCACTTCTTTTCCCGCCAGGTCGTGGGCCAGCCGCGCGCGCTCGTCCTCCTTCGCCGTTCCCGCGAACGCCGCCTTCACATGCTCGAGCTTCGAATAGTCGGTCTTGCGCAGCACGAGGCCGATGTCCGGGTCGGCCACGAGGTGGCCGGTGCCATCGACGACATAAGCCTTGCCCTTGGTGCCGATCTTGATGCGCGTGACCACGTCCCAGATGAACTTGAGGTTGACCTCGGCGACCGTGACCGGGCCCGCCGGGCCGCCCGAGCGCAGCGCGATGGCCATGTAGGGCTCGGTCTCCTTGCGGAAATACACCGGGCCGAACCACGTCTGCCTGGGTTTGGCGCCGAGGAAGGCGGGGTCCTGCGCGCGGTCCTTCGACGATCCGGCCACGTCCATCGCAAGGCGCGAGACCGAAAGCACTTCCTGTCCTGTGGGACTGATCTGCGTGATGTCGGTCACCGCGGGCACCTGCCGCAGCAGCTTGAGGAACTCGATCCTGCGCTGCTCCAAGCCATCGGCCCCGAGCTGCGGAAGCGCGGCAAAGCCCAGCTGCTGCTCGATCTGCTTGATGAACTGCTCGATGCGCGACGCGGCCGCCACCGCTTTCTCTTGCTGCAAGCTGGCCAGCGCGGACTTGTTTTCCTGGTAGGAGAAGTAGACGCTGATGCCACCCGACACCAGCAGCACGCCGCACACCAGCGCGAGGATGGAAACGAAATACTTGCGGAACAACCGGCCGCGGTGGATGCGGCGGGCGGCCTTGTTCTCGTGGAGCACGAAGTCTACGGGCTTCATTGTTGGCTCATCGCGGCGGTAACTCTACCATCCGGCATGCACCCGCGACGAATCGCGAAGCGGTCGACGTGGTCTTGCGTCGCTTCGTCCAAAGCGGCAACTAGCACAGGCTGCTCGAGCTGCTGAAGTCGATGATTCCCGGGCTGAAGCGCGTGGCCGAATTTCGCGACCCGAATTTTGCGGGCGCACCGGCCCTCACCGCGCAGTTGAAGGACGCAGCGCCGCGCATCGGCCTCGTCCTGACCCAGGTCGGCGCGAGCACGGCCGACGATCTCGAGCCCGCCTTCGCCGAAGCCGCCCGCGACAAGGTGCAAGCAATGCTGATCCCCCCGCTGCCGTTGTACAGCGAGCAACGCGCGCGCATCGCGTCGCTTGGCAAGAAGCACCGCATCGCCACCGCCTCGCAGTTCCGCGCGTTCGTGGACGCCGGAGGTCTCGTGAGCTACGGGTCGGACCTCAACGACGGGTTCCTGCGCACCGCAACGTACGTGGACAAGATCCTGCGCGGTGCAAAGCCTGCAGATCTGCCGGTCGAGCAGGCGGATCGCTTCGTGACGGTGATCAATCGCAAGACCGCGGCGGAGCTCGGGCTCAAGATCCCGCAGGATGTCCTTGTGCGGGCGGATGAGGTAATCGAATGAAGCGCGGATTGAAATTGTTCGCCGCCTTCGCCTTCTCCGCCTTCGCGTGGCCGGCTCTGCCCGCCGAACCGCCGACCATCGGCATCGTCGCGATGGGACCGCAGACCGTGTTTCGCGAGCTGCCTACCTACGCGCGCTTCTATGCCCGCATGCGCGAGCTCGGCTGCGATTCCCCAGGTAATGCTGCTGCGCGCCGACCGGGTGATCGAGTGAACCGCCGCCGAGTCATCCTTATCCTCGCCGCGACGCTCGCATGCGGCCTGGAACGCGCGTCCGCCCAGGCGCGTCGCGTTTGGAAAGTCGGCTTCCTCATGCCCAACTCCACCGACCCGCATCAATGGAACGCTCTCAAGGCCGAGCTCGCAAAGCTCGGCTACCTCGAAGCCCGCGACATCGCTTTCGTCGAGGCCAGTGTCGATGGAAACTTCGCGCGCTTTCCGGCGCTGGCCGAGGAACTCGTTGCCGCGCGCGTCGACTTGATCGTCGCGGCGGCAACCCCGGCGGTCCGCGCTGCGAAGAACGCCACCACGACGATTCCCATCGTGATTGCCACCGCCAGGAAGCGGCTCCACGCGCTTGAGCGAAGCAGCGGCGAAGACAGGCATTGCGGTGCGCGACCTGAAAGCGGCTTCGGCACCGGAAGTCGACTCTGTGCTCGCCACGCGAGCGCGCGAGCGCGCGGACGCGCTGATCGTCCTTTCCGACCCGTTCCTGTTCAGCCAACGCGAAAAGATCGAGGCGTTCGGGCTCGTGCAGCGCATTCCTGTGTTCGCCGCAGCGAGCGAATTCGTCAAGGCAGGCGCGCTGATGAGCTACGGCACGGATTACGCCGGGAACTTCAGGCGTGCGGCGCATTTCGTCGACCGGATCCTGAAAGGCGCAAAGCCCGGCGAGTTGCCGATCGAGCAGGCGGCGACCTTCGAGCTGTTGGTCAACAAGAAAACCGCCGTCGCGATCGGCCTGACGATCCCGATGGCGGTGATGCTGCAGGCGACCGAGGTGATCGAATGAGGGAATTCAAAAAGCAATGTTTTGCAAATTAGAAGATGAGTTCTATAATGCAAAACAATGAAACGCCGACTCGCAACCGCGCTGGTGAGGGAGCGCCTGGCGCGGTTCCCCGCGGTGGCGCTGCTCGGGCCGCGCCAATGCGGCAAGACGACGCTCGCGCGCGCCCTGGCGCGGCCTTACTACGACGCGGAGCAGCCCTCCGAGCGCGTGCGCCTGGACCTCGACTGGACGCGGATAGCCGCGGCGCCCCGCCTGGTGGTGATCGACGAAGCGCAGAGCTGGCCGGAGCTGTTTCCGCGGCTGCGCGCGGCGATCGACGCCGAGCGACGCCGCAACGGGAGGTTCCTCCTGCTCGGGTCGGTGTCCCCGGCGCTGATGCGCGAGGTGTCGGAGTCGCTCGCCGGAAGGCTCGCGCGAGTGGAACTCACGCCTTTCCTGCTGCCGGAACTGGGCGCAAAGGCGCTGGCGCGACTATGGTTGTACGGCGGCTTTCCGGACGGGGGGGTATTGCGGGCACAACGCTTTCCCGTGTGGCAGCGCGATTACCTTGCGCTGATGGCGCAGCGCGACCTGCCCGCCTGGGGGCTACCCGCGCGCCCACAGGTCACCGACCGCCTGCTGCACATGATCGCCGTCGCGCACGGGCAGATATGGAACGCTTCTGCGCTGGGGCAAAGCCTCGGCCTGTCGTATCACACGGTCAACGGCTATCTCGATTTTCTGGAAGGCGCTTATCTGGTGCGGCGGCTGGCGCCTTGGAGCGGCAACTTGAGGAAGCGTCTTACGCGCAGCCCGAAGATCTATCTTCGCGATACCGGATTGCTGCACGCGCTGCTCGGCATCGGTTCGCGCTCGGCCCTGCTGCGCCACCCGGCTGCGGGCGCAAGCTGGGAGGGGTTCGTGATCGAGCAGTTGCTGGGCGCGCTTTCCGCGGGGGGTATCGATGCGCGGCCGACGTTCCTCTGCACCAGCGACGGTTTCGAGATCGATCTTTTGCTGACACTTGGAGATACCACTGCGGCGATCGAGATCAAGCTTGCGGCGAATGCGTCGCCGCAGGACCTGGCGCGGCTGGAACGCGCGGCGGACCTCGTGGCGGCCGAGCACCGCTATGTCGTATGCCAGACGGGCGCGCCCGTCACGAGTGCGACGCGCGGCGTGCTCAATCTAGACTCCGCGATCAAGCGCCTGCTTCGGCTAGGCCGGGCTCGGACAGCGTGATCGAATGAATTCCCGTCGCACGCTGATTCTCGCTTCGGGCGCGTACACCGCGCTCGCTGCGTTCAACGTGCGGGCGCAAGCGCCGAAAGAGCCGCGGCGCATCAGCTGGCTGCTTGCCAATTCGGTCGAAGCCCATAGGAACGGGATCTCGATCTTCACCGCGACGCTGAAAGAGCTCGGCCGCGCGGAGGGCCGCGACTACGTGATGGATTTCCACTCGAGCGACGGAATGAACGAGCGCCTGCCCGCGCTGGCGGGCGAGCTCCTTGCCCGCAATCCGGCCGTCATCGCGACTTCGGGATCGGCGGCGATCGGCGTACTCAAGAAGGCCACCAACTCAGTGCCGATCGTCTTCGCAACCGGGGGGAACCTCGTCGAGCAGGGATTCGTGGAGAGCCTGCGCCGGCCCGGCGGCAACATCACGGGCATGTCGCTAAGGACCGAGCTCCAGGACAAGCTCGTCGAGCTCGTGCGCGAAACCCTGCCGGCCTCACGGCGGATCGCGCTGATCGTGGACGACGGCGACCCGGTCGTCCCGAGGATGACAGACGGGATGCAGGGCCTGGCAGCGAGGCTCGGCTACGTGAAGTGCCGCGAGGCACCTCACGAAGCGTTGACAGGGGTGCGAGTAGGCCAG
>CAZZDV010000191.1:2794-7440 GCA_964652785.1 uncultured Bordetella sp. | reverse complement strand
GCGTCCCCGACTTCGGCGCGAATTTCGGGCAGCGAGCGCTCTTGAAGCTTCGATTCGTCTACGCCGCCCATGAGGCATTTGCCCGTGAGCTTGCGTACCGTCGCGATGGAGGGATTCCCGGGCAATCGATCCGACCAGCTGAAGACTTCGCACGGGTAGTCGAGGATGCGCGAGAGGTCGAGCGGATTGCCGTGCGCATGGACGATTCGCACCAGGCCTTGCATCGCTTCGAGCAGGCGAAGGTCGCAGGGTTTGTGGAACGCGCGGAATTCAGCGTCGCTGATTCCACGCGAAGAGGGGGACAGGATGCAGGCGTTGGTCGCATAGAGCACGCCGTCCACCGGCACTTTGCGGATTTCCGCAATGTAGTCGACGAACGTGTCCGTCAGTGTCTCGAGCATTCGCGTCGCTTCCTGCGGGTGGCTGCGAATGAACGCGGCTTTGGAAAACCCGACCGCGAACAGCAATGAAAAGAAGGGCTCGAACAGGGTGTCGATGAGCGGCACGTCCGGGCCAAGGCGTTTGCGCAGGATGCGCAGGCACTCGATCTGCTCGGCAAAGAGGCGCTCGGACATCGATTGCTTCGCGAAGCGCAGCAGGTCGCCGGGCGTCTCGATCGTCTCCAGGCCCGGGGGAGGCGCGAGCCGGTAGTCGTTCATGACCTTGCAGAGGTCCCAATCGCAGGCCTCGTAAAAGGCGAACTGGCGGCGCGCGTTCTCCTTGGCCTCGAGCGCGTCGGTCGCGAAGTTGCACCACGCGACCGTGGGTGCGTAGTCCACCGGTTCGCCGCGCACCGCGGCATGGAATCGCTGCATCTTGTTCATTGGCGGCTGATGATAGGGCCCGTCGCAGTTTATGCAAACTGGCTATGCAAACTGTCCCGCGACCCAGCCCGAGGACCAGGCCCACTGGAAGTTATAGCCGCCCAGCCACCCGGTCACGTCGACAACCTCGCCGATGAAGTAGAGGCCGGGCACGGTGGTGGTTTCCATCGTCCTGGACGAAAGCGCGGCGGTATCGATGCCGCCGAGCGTGACCTCGGCCTTGGCATAGCCCAGCGTGCCCGATGGCATCAGCGCCCATCCCTTGAGCGCTTTCGCTACAGCATCGATGTCGCGATTGGACATTTCGTTCAGCGGGCGATCCCATCCGTGCAGTTCGCACCATTGATCCGCGAATCGCCGCGGCACGCGTTCGGCGAGCAATGGGGCGAGCGTGCTCTTCGAGTGCCGGTGTTGCGCAAGCCACGAAACAGCGTCGGTTCCGGGAAGCAGGTCGATCCTGATCGGGCCCCGTGCCTCTTCCTGCGCCTGCCAGTAGCTCGAGATCTGCAGGATCGCGGGACCCGACAGGCCCCGATGCGTGACGAGGACGTTCTCGCGGAAGGAAGGCTGGCGCTCGGCGCAGCGCGCAATCGCTTCGATCGAAAGTCCCGCAAGCGCCTTCAGCGGCCGCAGCACTTCGGGCGCCAAGGCCAGGGGCACCAGGGCAGGCCTGGGCTTGACGATCGGCAGGCCGAACTGCTCCGCAAGCTTGTACCCGAACGGCGTCGCGCCGATCTGAGGAAGCGCAAGGCCGCCGGTCGCGACGACGATCGATTCGCATTCGAAGGTCCCGTTGCCGGTGGCCACCGAAAAGCGCGCACGCCCCGAGGCTTCGCGCTTGACGGCCTGAACCGCGCAGGGATGGGCCCATTGCACATTCGCCTGATCGCACGCCGACTTCAACAGGTCGGTGATCTGGGAGGAGGACTCGTCGCAGAAAAGCTGGCCGAGCGTCTTCTCGTGATAGCCGATGCCGCGCCGCTCGACCATCGCGATAAAATCGCGCTCGGAAAAGCGCGCCAGTGCCGAGCGGCAGAAATGCGGATTTGTGGACAGGAAATTCGCGGGCCCGACGCTGCGGTTGGTGAAGTTGCAGCGGCCGCCGCCGGAGATCCGGATGCGCTCGCCGAGTTTTACGGCGTGCTCGATGAGCAGTACCCTGCGGCCGCGGGCCGCAGCCTGTGCGGCGCACATCATGCCGGCCGCGCCGGCGCCGATCACGATGACTTCGAAGCGCAAGCGGCCATTCTACTGGAGCGACCATGTCCCGGTCCTGGGACGTCTTTTGCAGGGTGATCGACAACTACGGCGACGCCGCGGTGAGCTGGCGGCTGGCCCGCGAGCTTTCAAGCGAACACGGCGGACGCGTGCGATTGTGGGTCGACGCATTGCCGGCCTTGCATGCGCTTTGCCCGCGGATCGACCCGGCGCTTTCCCGGCAGGCGATCGAAGGCGTTGAAGTTTGCGCGTGGGGCGTCGACGCGCACTTCGGTGAGCCGGCCGAGGTCGTGGTCGAAGCTTTCGGCTGCGGGCTGCCGGAGGCTTATGTCGAATCCATGGCGGCCCGCCATCGAGCGCCCCTGTGGATCATCCTCGAGTACCTGAGCGCGGAGCCCTGGGTGACGACACACCACAAGCTGCCGTCCCCGCATCCCCGGCTGGCGCTGCAGCGCCATTTCTTTTTCCCGGGCGTGGTGCAAGGCACGGGCGGCGTTCTGCGGGAATCGACGCTCGAGCCGCGCCGGCTGGCGTTCGAAAGCGCGCCGGACGCGCGTGCGCAGTTCTGGCATCGCCTCGGATTCGCGCCACCGGGTGGGCAAGACCTGGTGGTGTCACTGTTCGGCTACGAGAACCCGGCGGCCGAGGCGTTGCTCGACGCGTGGTCAGGCGGCGAGGCCGGGGTCGTCGTAGCCGTACCGCGCGGGCGGCTGCGGCCACAGGTTTGCGCGTTTTTCGGCACGCAGGATCCCGGGGACGGACAGACCCTCCGAAAAGGCCGCCTCGAGGCCCGGTTCCTGCCTTTCCTGCCCCAAAGCGGATACGACGAGTTGCTCTGGGCCTGCGACTGGAACTGCGTGCGCGGCGAGGATTCTTTCGTCCGGGCGCAATGGGCTCGCCGGCCGTTCTTATGGCAGATCTATCCACAGGCCGATTCGGCGCATGAAACCAAGCTGCAAGCTTTCCTTGAGGTCTACTGCCAAGGGCTGGAGCCCGTGCTGGCTGGCGATCTGCGGGCGTTCTGGGCTGTGTGGAATGCGGGGGGGGAGGGCTCGACCCTGCCTGCCGCATGGAAGCGGCTCCGCGCCCGTCAACCTGAACTGAAGCGGCACGCCGGGTTCTGGGCTGAAAAGCTCGCTCTTCCCGGAGAACTTGCCGCAAATCTGGCTCATTACTGCAAGAATGATTAAAATAGTGGGTTTGCTTATGTGGAAATCGGGACGCAAATGAAGATTGCACAGGAAATCCGTTCGGGCAACGTGATCATGGTCGGCAAGGAAGCGCTGGTGGTCCAGAGGGCCGAGTTCAGCAAGTCCGGCCGCAACGCTTCTGTGGTCAAGATGAAGCTCAGGAACCTGCTCTCCGGGGCGGCGACCGAAACCGTCTATCGCGCCGACGAGAAGTTCGAGGTCGTCACGCTCGACCGCAAGGACGTCACGTTCTCGTATTTCGCCGAGCCCTCGTATGTCTTCATGGACGAGGAGTTCAACCAGTTCGAGGTGGACGCCGAGAACATGGGCGAGGCGCTCAACTACCTCGAAGACGGCATGCCCGCCGAAGTGACGCTCTACCAGGGCAAGCCGATTTCGGTCGACATTCCGCAGACGGTTGCGCGGGAAATCGTCGACACCGAGCCGGCAGTGCGCGGCGACACTTCGGGCAAGGTCCTCAAGCCCGCGAAGCTCAAGACCGGCTTCTTGGTCCGGGTGCCGCTGTTCTGCGACACCGGCGACATGATCGAGATCGACACCCGCACCGGCGAGTACCGGAGCCGCGTCAAGGCCTGATCCGGCGCCGCGCTCCCGACCGCATGGCAAACGCATCCATGAAAATGACAGGCGTCGCCGGTCGGTTCCTTGCGGGAGTGCTGGCTCTTGCGTTGGTTGCTTCTTCGTCCACGACGATCGCGGCCGACGAAGCGACCTGGACCCGCTATCTCGATGCGGGTACCGCGGCCTACAAGAATCGCGATCCGGACTCGGCCGCGCGCCAGTTCGAGTCCGCGCTCCAGGAAGCAGAGGGTTTCGGCGAGCAGGACGTGCGCCTCGCGACCACGCTCGCGTGGCTGGCGGAGCTCTACCGGGTGCAGCGCCGGTTCGACGAGTCGGAGAAGCTGATCCGGCGCACCATCGCCATCGACGAGAAGTACCGGGGCATGGACCATCCCGACCTCGCGATGAGCCTCGAAAGCCTCGCGCTGCTTTATCACACGCAGAACCGCCAGCGCGAAATGGAGCCGGTGCTCAGGCGCGCGATCTCCATTTACGAGAAGTCCATGGGGCCGCAGCACCTGCGCGTGGCTTCGAGCCTCAACAATCTCGCGGCGCTCTATCGGAGCCTCGGGCGGCTGGACGAAGCCGAGCCTTTGGTGAGCCGCGCGCTCGCAATCCGCGAGAAGTCCCTCGGCATGGACCATCCGGACACGGTGCAGAGCAGGAACTACCTCTCGCTGCTGCATCGCGACCTTGCGCGCTCGAGGCCGTCTCGCCAGCGGCAGGTCGACCTCGTGCGCCAACCCACACCGCCCGCGCCAGTCGCTGCGCCCGCACCGGCACCAGCGGCGCCTCTCCCCGCGCCGGTTGCGCAACCCAGGCCGATCGAGCC
>CAZZDV010000191.1:0-2784 GCA_964652785.1 uncultured Bordetella sp. | reverse complement strand
CGCAGCCGATCGTCCCGCCTCAGGCCGCACTGCCGCCGCCGGCGCCAGCCAAGCCGGTCGCCGTGCCGCCGCCTGGCGTCGCGGCGCCGATTGCACCTGCGCCGATCGCACCTGCGCCGGTACCCGCAAAGCCGGTCGCAGCAGCCCCGCCTGTCGTCGTTGCGCCGCCCGCGCCGCCCGTCGTTGCACCTCAAGTGGTTGTACAGCCCGTGGCCCCGAAACCCGCCCCGCTCGGGCCAGCCGTCGTCCGGTCGGGCGCCGCGACACAGCCTGCGATCGCTCCCCAGGCAGCCTTGGAAGTCCCCAAACCCGCGCCCGCGCAACCTGCGCCTGCAAAGCCCGCGGTAGTGCCTGCGCAAGCCGCGCTCGATCCGCGCGCCACGCCTTCAGCATCGGTGAGCGTTGCGCCGCCGCGGCGCCTGTATCGCTCCGGTCTCGCGATGCAGATGGGCTTTCTGGGCGCTGCCTCGCAAAGGAACGCCCCCGCAGTGGTCGCGGAAGCATTCGACCTGATGCAGCTAGCGCGCAACCGGCATGAGACCGGCGCGGTTTCGCGGATCTCGGCGAGGTTGGCGCGCGCCGATTCCGGGCTCACGCAGGTGGCGAGCGCAAGGGAAGACCTGCTCGACCGCTGGCATGGCCTCGACAAGACGCTGCTCGAGGTCGCCGCGCGTTCACAAATGCAGCGCGGCCCGGAAGAATCCCGCCTGCGCGCGGAGATCGCCGGGATCGACCGGCAGATCGCGCAGCAGGATGCGCTCTTCGAGCAGCGCATGCCGGGATACCGTGACCACCTGAGTCCCGAGTCGCTGCCGCTGGCGAGCGCCCAATCCCTGCTGGCCGCGGACGAAGCCTTGCTGAGCTACATGGTCGACGACAACGCCAGCTACCTCGTGGTCGTCCGTCACGACCGCCACGCGCTTTACAACCTGGACATCGGTCGCAACGAGCTGGCGTCGGTCGTCAAGCGGCTGCGCGAGCAGCTGGATTATCCGACGGGCGACGACGCCGGGCGCACCGTGCTGCGCACCTATCCGGTCGCGCAAGCCAACCAGCTCTATCGACGCATCCTCGGTGTTGCGGAGCCCGCGCTGCTCGGCGCGGCGCACCTGATGATCGTGCCCGACGATACGCTTAACGGGCTCCCGTTCGCCGCGCTGGTGACCGAGCCTTATGTCGCGCCGATCAAGGACGTCGAAGAGCATTCCAAGGTCGCCTGGTTCGGCCGCCGCTATGCGATCAGCGTGCTTCCGGCCGAGGGAACGCTTCGCACGCTGCGCCGCGCCGCGCGCAAGCCCGCGGCGAGCAAGCCGTTTGCCGGGTTCGGCGATCCGGTGCTCGGCGGGGAAGAGCGCGGCGTGCGCTCGGGGAGTTCGTCGCGCACGTACTCGCGGGACGCGCTGGCCAACGTGAACCAGATCTGGAGCTTTGCGCCGCTGCCCGAGACGCGCTATGCGCTGTATGCGATGGCCGACATCCTGCAGGCCGACCAGGGCGACGTGCACCTGCAGGAGCGGGCGAGCGAATCCAGCGTGAAGCGCCTCGATCTCTCGGACTACCGCGTGATCGCATTCGCAACGCATGGCTTCATGGCCGACGACTTCAAGGGCCTCGCCGAGTCGGCGCTGGTGTTCACGCCGCCGCAGCGCGGGACCGAGCAGGACGACGGGTTGCTCACCGCGAGCGAAGTCGCGCAGCTCAAACTCAACGCGGAACTCGTGATCCTCACTGCCACGAGCACGGCCGCGGCCGACGGGACGCCGGACTCGGAAGGGGTCTTGGGACTGGCGCGTGCTTTCTTCCATGCAGGCGACCGCGCGGTGATGGCGACGCACTGGGCGGTGCCCTCGGATGCGACGCTCAAGCTCGTGACGCGCACATTGCGCGAGCGCGCCCGTGGTGTCGGAAACGCGGAAGCACTCCGCCGCGCGATGTTGCCGCTGATGAACGGCGAGGACCGCCTCGCGTTTGCTCATCCAAGCTACTGGGCGCCCTTCATGGTGGTCGGCGAAGGTCGCACTCCGGGTGCGGCGCCGCCGCCTGCGATTGCGCAGCCGTCCCCTCAGCAAGAATCGCGGCCGGACGCCCCGGAGTCGGGCGCGCAGGGCGGAGGCTTCAACCGCCTGCTGCAGGGCATCTTCGGGCGCTAGGAACCTATTTCTGGAGCAGGCCGAGTTCCTCGAAGCGCAGGTACAGTTCCCTGCAGGCCCAGGCATCCGTAGCCGCGTAGGTGACCTGCGCCGGGTTCAGGTTCTTCGCGGCCCAGTTCGAAGTCCGGTTGCCCTTCGGGATCCGGAATCCCAGGAAGATCGCGGTCAGGTTGCGCACCCCCGATTGCTTGAGACCGTGCCGGTGCGCGACCGTGCCGGGATCGATCACGGCTCGCGGCTCGAATGGAAACACCAGCTTCAGCTGGCGCAGGTCGTCGGCGATGGCGACACCCGACTTGATCGTGTTTGAGGATTGCAAGTACTCGGTGAGGGCCGCGGAGCAGTCCATCTGCTCGAGCCGGAACAGGTAGACCGCGCTCGTCGTGGCCACCTGCACGAGGCAGGGCAGGTAGCTCTGGCCTTTGTGGAAGGCGGGGCGGGTCTCGGTGTCGAAACCGGTGATGCGCTCGCCGAGGATATCGTCCATGGCGCGGTCGCGTTCGGCCGGCGTGCCGATGAGGTGGATCCTGCCTTCGTACTTCCGGACCGGGAGATCGGCGACCTCCTCCTTGGAAATCTTGCGCAGGAACTTCGAAGGCAGGGACGAGGTCACGAGAGCGAGTACGGATGGAAC
>CAZZDV010000190.1:6301-7448 GCA_964652785.1 uncultured Bordetella sp. | reverse complement strand
CTCCTGACGCCATGAGGTCCCGCGCCGTGCTCCTCGCGCTGCTTTCCGCGGCGTTATTCGGCGCCGCGACACCGGCGAGCAAGGCGTTGCTCGAGGGCCTCTCCGCATTCCAGCTCGCCGGCCTGCTTTACCTCGGCGCGGCGCTGGGCGTCGCCCCGTTCGCGTTTCGCCAGGGCGGCCTGCGCTTGCCGGGAAAAGGCGACCGGCGCAACCGGATCCGGCTCGCGGGCGCGATCGCAGCCGGCGGTGTGGCCGGGCCGCTGTTCCTGCTGTTCGGGTTGCGCCTCGCCGACGCGGCATCCGTTTCACTCTGGCTCAACTTCGAGCTCGCCGCCACTGCGTTCCTCGGCGCGCTGGTTTTTCGCGAGCATCTCGGACGCGCGGGCTGGGCCGGGGTGGCGGCGGCGTTTGCCGGCGCCGCGTCCCTCTCGGGCTTCGAGGGATTCTCCGGCGCGGTCCCCGCGCTTCTGGTTCTCGCGGCATGCATCTGCTGGGGCCTCGACAACCACCTGACCGCGCTGATCGACGGCATCACGCCTGTGCAGAGTACGTTCTGGAAAGGGCTCGTAGCGGGCTCGACGAATCTCGCGCTCGGGCTCGTACTCGATCCTTTTCAGTCCGGCGCCGCGTCCACGACCATGGCGCTGGCGGTCGGAGCGCTTGCCTACGGCGCCAGTATCGTCCTCTACATCACCTCGGCACAGTCGCTCGGGGCTACGCGCGCGCAAGTCGTGTTCTCGAGCGCGCCATTCTTCGGCGTCGTGCTTTCGATTGTGCTGCTCGGTGAAACGCTGCGGGCAATGCACGGAGTGTCGGCAGCGCTATTCATCGGCGCGATCGTCCTGCTTTCCCTCGACAGGCACGCGCACCGGCATACGCACGATGCACTGGAGCACGAGCACGAGCATCGCCACGACGACGCTCACCATTTTCATGAGCATCCAGGTCAGCCGGCCGGGGTAAGGCACATGCACCGGCACGCGCATGAGCCGATAAGCCATGCCCACCCGCACTGGCCGGACCTGCACCATCGGCACCGGCATTGACTCGAGCCAATCGGAGCCTCGCGAGTAGAATAGCCGCATGACCAATCGCAGCACCCGCCGCAGCACCCGCCGCAGCACCCGGACCGAGCTTGCCCGCGCCC